>WTHR01000009.1:9279-16321 GCA_011523045.1 Gammaproteobacteria bacterium
CTGCATGATCCGCAGACGGTTGCCGCCGCACAGGAACTGGGCGAAGGCGGAATTTTTGATGCCGTACTCGGGGGCAAATCAGGACTGCCCGATATGGGCTCTTATCCTGCCAGGTGTCGGGTTCTGGCGTTGAGCGATGGCGAGTTTGCTTTCAGCGGAGCCATGTATGCCGGCGCTACGGCCCAGATTGGACCCACGGCCCTGCTCGAGATAGTCGACAACGAATCGAGCGTGAGCGTGCTCGTCGGCAGCAAGCGCTGTCAGTGTCTGGACCGGGCGATCCTGACGCACATTGGTATTGATCCTGAGAAAAAGAAGATTGTTGCCGTAAAAAGTACGGTGCATTTTCGTGATGACTTTGAGCCAATCGCAGACCTCATCCTGCATGCGCAATCCCCAGGGGTCAATTACTGCAGCCTTGAGGATGTCCCCTACCAGAACCTTCGCACCACCGTCCGCCGCGGGCCGAATCGGCAGTAGGTCTCAAGTCGGAGTTTGCCGAACCGTCCTGGCTGAGACCGTATTAAAGCGCCACACCAGCAGCATGGCGGTCACGGCGATACCTGCCACCATCCCCCACCATAACCCGACCGCGCCCCGGCCCATTTCGATGCCCAGCCACCAGGCTGCGGGCAAACCGACAATCCAGAAACTGAACGAGATCAGTAACGGTCCATTGACATCTTTAAAGCCACGCAGCGCCCCTTGCGCGGTGATGTAAGTGGCATCAAACATCTGCAAAAAAGCGACCGCGAATAACAGCGGTAACGCGGCCTGGATCACTGCGACATCCGATGTATAGATGCCCGCTATCCACTGGGGCGTGGTGAGGATTAGCAGAATCGATGGAATCACCAACGCCAGACTACAAGAAAGACCAAGCAATCCACGTGCGCGAGCCAAAGCGGGATCTTGCTGGCCAATCGCCTGTCCGACCCGTGCCATCGTCGCGCTCGAGACGCTTACCGGAATCATGAAGACCACGGTGGCATAGTTGATGGCGACCTGGTGTGCTGCAAGCCAAACGTGACCCATTTTTCCCATCATCAGAGCAATCGCACTGAAAAAACCCGAATCGAGGACCAGCGTCGCTGCGATCGGCACTCCCAGTTTCGATAAAACGAGACATTCTCGTCCGGGCATTGGAAACGAACTGAACAAACGACGGGCGCGATAGCGTGGGGCAAAGAGCACGAATCCGAGCAGTCCCAGCGCATTAAGCGTCATGACGAGCACCAGATTCATCGCCGCCCCCTCAACGCCCAGAGGCGGCAAGCCGAAGTGTCCGAAGATCAATGCCCAATTACCGATGACCACAACGGGAAGCGTGGCAACGTTGATGACCAGCATCGGCCGGGAATGGCCCGTGGCCTCACAAAGAAATCTCAGCGCGAGATAAAAGCAACTCGGCGGCATCGACCAGGCTGCAAGATCCAGATAATCCTGTACCAGAGGGATGATGGCAGGGTCTACCCCTATCCAATACATAAGATATCCCATCTCCCGCAGCAGGAAGAAAGCCACGACACTCGTGATTAAGGCAAGCCACAGGCCCTGCTGGAAAGCACTTCTGATGCCCTCGTTGCGTCCTGCACCAAAGTGCTGAGCGATAGTGGGTGACAGGGACATCATGATCCCGAGACAAACCAGGAACACAAAAATCATGAAAGATCCGCCCAGTCCCAGCGCCGCCAACTCGACGGAGCCGACCCGGCCCATCATTAAAATGGCAACGGTGGTGTTGCTGACCTGAATGAACTGCGTGAGGATGATTGGCAGGCTGAGCTTTAACAGCCCGCTGAGCTCAAGCCTAAACGCAAAGCCGGAGGCTTTCATAAAAATCCTGCCGTATCGCAAAGAAAGATCAAGGCTGGGGTCAGATCAAGTAATAGGTCTTACGCGATAGTACGCTTTGCGAAGACTCATCATGAGAAATCCTCCCGCCACAATCACCATGACCAAGGCCAATCCGTAAGGATCCCAAAGGTCCATACTGAGTCCACCCACAAGCGGCCCCACGAATGCACCAAAACCCCAATACACCCCAAATGCGGCCATCGCTGTGGCCAACTCTACGCCTTTGAACCACTGCCCCGCGATGATCATGGTGACGGTATAGACGCCGGCAAAAAACCCCCACCACAGAAATAATGTGATCCAGAGCAAAATCTTTGATGCAACGACCAGGGGCCACACGAGCGCACCCAAAAATGCTACCAGGGCGCAGATCACCAAAACCTTGCGTGCATCAAAATAATCGGCGGCCCAGCCAATCGGTAACTGCAGCAGCGCGCCACCCAGCGCACCGAAGAAAAGCATCAGGGTTGCGGCGGATTCGTCCAGACCGACTCTCAGACCATATACCGGCATCAGACTCGTGGTCGCGAGATCCTTGAATGCCACCACAAAGCAGGCGACAGCCAGAAGCGGCGCCACCTTTAAAAAGCTCAATACCCCAAATGAAGGCTCCTCGACGGAAGACGGACGGTATCGATCAGCAAAAAACAGAGGCAGCCCTGCAAGTGCCATCAGAACGATGCCGGCCACAAACGGAGTCAGATCCGAAACGCCCGTATACGACAGCATCAAGGGACCCAGCGCAAAACTTAAGGCCAGCGTGGTGTTGTAAAGGCCCATGACCCGGCCTCGATGCGGCTTTGGCGCGATCTCGATCATCCAGGTTTCCGTCACCACGAAGAGCACGACTCCCGTCAAACCGCCAAGAAAGCGGATGATGAACCAGGCAACTAACGACTCGGTGGTCATCAACGCATAGATCAATGCAATTTCAATCACGACACCCGCTGCCAGAAGGTTTCGCCCCTCCAGTCCGCGCATGATCTTGGGAACAACAAAAGACCCAATCATGACGCCCACCGGGGCTGTCATCGCCAGCGCACCGATGACGGTCGTGCTGACACCTCTCCCTTCCAGAATGAGCGAGAGCAAAGGTGTAAAGAGGCTGATGGTGATTCCGTAGATACTGAGGCAGCTGATGAGGGCAGCCAGCGTGAGCATGCGCTGACGCGTCCACAGGGAATCGCTGGTCTGACCGTTGCTCATCTCATCTGTCATCGAAGTTTGCGACCTCCCGATAGGAGAACGGCCTAACCGAACTCAGGTACTCATCAGCATAAAAGGTTAAAACATTCACAAATGGTAAAATTTGCTTGAAGTTTGATAACAAGCAGCTTGCGCCTTCCCAAAACCGGCGTGAGCTGACAAATCCGCGGCTCCGATCAAAGGTGTGCCCGGAATCTACCAGAGGTTCGATCACATGAGTTACCAGCACATTCACCTGCCAGAACAGGGAGAGAAGATTTCCGTCAAGGAAGGTCGGCTGCATATCCCGGACAACCCGATCGTGGGCTACGTCGAGGGTGACGGTATCGGTCCCGATATTACCCGCGCCATGCTGCGGGTACTGGATTCGGCAGTCGAGAAAGCCTACGGCGGAGCGCGGCAGATTCACTGGTGTGAACTCTATCTGGGTGAGAAAGCGGGTCGTATCTACGGTGGCAATTATTTTCCTGATGAAACCCTGGAGGCGATACGGGAACTCATTGTGGCCATCAAAGGTCCGCTCACTACTCCGGTCGGGGGCGGCTTTCGCTCGCTGAATGTCTCGCTCCGCCAGGCACTCGATCTTTATGCCTGCGTCCGTCCTGTGCGTTATTACGCGGGCGTTCCCTCTCCCATGAAGGAGCCGGAAAAAGTCGACATTGTCATCTTCCGGGAGAACACCGAGGACGTCTATGCCGGTCTTGAGTACGAATCCGGAACGGAAGACAACGTTCGCCTCGCCAGATTTCTTAGAACAGAAATGGGCGCTGAGTTTTTTGAAGATGCAGGTCTAGGCGTCAAACCCATCAGTCCGTTTGGCTCCAAGCGGCTGATCAGAAAAGCCATCCAGTACGCGATTGATAACCACCGCGAGAGCGTCACCCTGGTTCACAAGGGCAACATCATGAAGTTCACCGAAGGCGCCTTTCGGAACTGGGGCTACGAGCTGGCCAAAGAGGAGTTTGGCGATCAGGTGGTGACTGAGGAAGAGCTATACGCCGTACATGGCGGCAAAGCGCCCGCCGGAAAAGTCATCATCAAAGACCGTATTGCAGACATCATTTTTCAGTTGCTGCAGTTGCGGCCTGCGGAATTTGACGTCATCGCTACGATGAACCTTAACGGGGATTATCTGTCTGACGCAGCAGCGGCCGAAGTTGGGGGAATGGGTATTGCGCCGGGCGCCAACACGGCCGATCACGTGGCCGTTTTTGAGGCCACTCATGGCACCGCCCCCAAGTATGCGGATCAGGACAAGGTGAACCCTTCCTCTCTCATCTTCTCGGGCGTCATGATGCTTGAGTACATGGGCTGGCGGGAGGCGGCAGACCTCATTAACGCAGCCTATCCCCGGGTCATTCAGGAAAAATTTGTTACCTATGACTTCGCCAGACTCATGGATAACGCCCATACGGTATCGACCAGCACCTTTGCCGACGCCCTGATTGCGCGAATCACCGGAGATCCGGAAGATCTTGCCCGCTACGAACAGGAACGGCGCGAGACTCTGCAAAAAGAACGCGAGGCCCGCGAGGCGAGACGCGTCAGCGATCCCATGGCTGCCATGAAAGACTCAGGCCGGCAGCCGTCTACCGCGGCCGGCATCATGTCGCCGCTCAAAAGCGTCCCTGATACCACCAGCGTTGCAGAAGCGCTCCAGAAAATGCGAGATCAGGGTATGCGATCCATCATGATCGAGCCCGATGCGAGTGGGCAGTGGGGTATCGTGACGCAGCGCGATGTCGTGACCAAAGTGCTTGGCGCAAACGTATCGGTTAATGACACCACGGTTGGCGATATTGCGAACCGAAAACTTTTCAGCATTCCCGCCGACGCGACGCTTCCCATGGTGGCTGAAGCATTGCGCCAGTACGACGTGCGTCGTCTGGTCGTAGAGGCGAAAGGCACACCGGTAGGGATTGTCTCGCAGACTGACCTGATCCAGGTCGTCGAAGAGTTTGACTGGGGCTGGGAACTGCACGAATAAGCCCGCGTTGGATGCTGGCGCGCGGCCGTGTAGACTGGGCCGCCCGAGACTCATGTGGAGCGCCCATCCAAATGACAGCAGCGAAAAAAGCTGTTCTGATCACCCACGGCGGTGATGGTCCTCAAAACGCGGACCATGCCTCCCGAACGCTTGCACAACTTGGCTATGAACTGGACTGGCGAATGCCGGATCAGGGCTCGACCCTGCCCAAGGTCGATGAATCCATAGCCATTACCGTAATCTATGGCGGTGGAAAACCCGCTGACGAAAGAGACTGGTATACGGATCACTATCCCTGGCTCCACGCTGAAATCGCGTTCGCCAAAGACTGTGTAGCCAAGGGAGTGCCTACCGTCGGCTTTTGTCTTGGGGGGCAGATCATTGCCCATGGCCTTGGCAGCATCATTGGCCCCAGTCCGCAAGGCCACGCCGAATTTGGGTACTATGAACTGACGCCAACGGAAGCCGGAAAAGGCTTTATCCCGGATAACTTTCGAGTCACTCAGGCGCACTATCACGGCTTTTCGCTCCCGGATGGCGCCACCCTGCTGGCGGCAACCGATGCTTTTGCCGCCCAGGCGTTTGTGTTTGGGGAAACGACCTACGGATTTCAATTTCATCCCGAGTGCGCTTTAGAGAACTTCCAGCGATGGCAGGAAAAAGACCAGTCGCTCTATGAACGCGAAGGCAGCCAAACCCGAAAAGAGCAGGATGCGTTGGCGCAAGATGCGCATGCGAACCAAGCCAAGTGGCTTGAGCAATTCCTTTATGACCTCGTTGGTCCTGCGTAGTCAATAACACCGGCGTGCTTGATTACTATTGCTGACGACTGACGAGATCATGGAGGCTTAAACCGTGCTGGGCATTCAGAACGAATTCGATCCGCTGGAACTGGTAATACTAGGGACCGGTATCGGCCTGAAGGCTGAGGCTGATCCGGTGCTGCAACAGGGTTTGCCCAAAACAAGCGCTCTTTATTCGCAGCCCGACCCAAATCTGACAGAGCACGAATTCGAGGGTGTCTGCCGCGCGCTGGAGCAGCTTGGCACAGTTGTTCAGCGTCCCGACATCGTGGATTCACCCGAAGTTGTCGATCAGACCTGTCCCCGGGATATTGGTTTTGTCATCGACGATTTATATTTTGAAGCGAATTCTCGCTACGCCTCGCGCAATATCGAGCATCTTGGAATTGATCCTCTATTAAAGAATATCGAGCCCGGGAAGTACATCAAGATACCCAAAGATGTCTTTCTGGAAGGTGGCGATGTCATGCCCGCGCCCGGCAAACTGTTTGTCGGTCTTGGGGTTCGGTCGAGCCGTGAGGGGATCGAATGGCTTGCTGACGTGCTGCACCAGCGCGAAAGCACGCGCGAGATCGTGATCATTCCTCATGATGTTCTGCACCTTGACTGCTGCTGGAATGTGATCGGTCCTGATCTTGCGCTGTGGTGCGAAGCGGCGACGGGAACTTTCACGGATCTAGAGGGCGGGCCCGTTCACTTGGATTTTGAGACGATATCGGTGAACCGAGCCGAGCAGGCCGCACTGGCGACCAACGTGTTAGTTGCCCGCCCCGGACATATTTTGGCTCGAGATGATGCGGCCTGTGAGCCGATAAACCAGATATTGGAATCACGCTATGGTTTTTCGGTTGAACGACTGCCCTTTGATTGCGTACCATCGATTGGCGGGTCGTTTCGGTGTGCGACTCTGCCCCTGAAGCGAGGCTGATCTCATGAATGCCAAGACTGATCCGTTACTGCAGCCACTGCAGCTTAAACACCTGACGCTCAAAAACCGCGTCATGTCCACAAGTCACGAACCGGCTTATTCAGAGGGCGGCTTGCCTAAGGAACGATATCAGCTCTACCACGAAGAAAAGGCCAAGGGCGGCATCGGCCTGACGATGTTCGGCGGCGGCACGCTGGTCGCCCGGGATTCGCCAGCCGCCTACGGCAATCTTTATGCCGGCGACGATGCGATTGTGCCGCA
>WTHR01000009.1:16421-21382 GCA_011523045.1 Gammaproteobacteria bacterium
ATTCGCCAGCCGCCTACGGCAATCTTTATGCCGGCGACGATGCGATTGTGCCGCATTTTCGCGAACTGGCTCGCAGAGTCCATGCACACGGTGCGGCAACGATGTGCCAGATAACCCACCTCGGGCGGCGCACCTCAAACTACGGCGGTGACTGGCTGCCCGTGATCGCGCCGTCGGCTGTGCGGGAACCTGCCCACCGTGCCTTCCCCAAGGCGATGGAAGACTGGGATATTAAACGCACCGTAAAGGCCTATGGCGCGGCCGCGGCACGCTGTCGTGACGGCGACCTTGATGGCATTGAAGTCTTTGCCGACGGGCACCTGCTGGACAGTTTCTGGACACCAGCTGTCAACCGCCGGACCGATGAATACGGCGGCTCACTTGAGAACCGGGTTCGCTTTTCCATTGAAGTGCTGGAGGAAATTCGCCGACAAGCGGGCGATGACTTTATCGTGGGCATCAGAATGATGTTTGATGAGGCTCTCGATGGCGGTCTTCAGTTTGACGAAGGTCTCAGGATCGGCGAATTGCTTGCCGAGACCGGCTTGATCGATTTTTTCAACATTAACCGGGGTCACTGCTCGACCAGCGTTGGGCTTGCCGCCTTAATCCCGAACATGGGCACCCCTCAGGCGCCACATCTTCAGTTTGCCGCTGAAGTGAAGCAGCATTTTGACCTGCCGGTCATGCATGCTGCACGCATCAATGATGTCGCAACAGCCCGCTACGCCATTCAGGAGGGCCTGCTGGATCTGGTCAGCATGACACGCGCCCATATCGCCGATCCCCATATCGTGGCCAAGATCACGCGAGGTGAAGAAGATCAGATTCGTCCCTGCGTTGGCATGGGCTACTGCATCGACCGGATCTATGGCGAAGGGGAAGCATTGTGCGCGCATAATCCTGCGACCGGACGCGAAGGCGCTCTGCCGCACGTCATCACAAAAAGTGGTGACAGTCCCCAAAAAGTAGTCGTGGTTGGCGCGGGTCCTGCAGGCCTCGAAGCGGCTCGCGTGTGCGCATCGCGCGGTCACGAAGTCACCATTCTGGAAGCCTCAAGCCTGCATGGCGGCCAGGTCAACCTCGCCGCCAAACTGCAGCGCCGAAGAGAAATCCTTGGAATTACCGATTGGCTCTTCGATCAGTGCGAGCGACTCGGCGTGAAGACACGGTTTAACTGCTATGCGGAAGGTCAGACCGTCGTAGACGTCTCGCCCGATATTGTTCTTATCGCCACAGGCGGTCTTCCGCATGCAGGTTACTTAAAGGAAGGCGAAGAACACGCCACAAGCAGTTGGGACGTCCTTTCCGGTTCCGTGCCTATTGGCAAGAACGTCCTCTTTTTTGATGACAACGCCCAGCACGCTGGCATGACCACGGCAGAGTTTCTGGCGCAAAGCGGCTGCACGCTGGAGTATTTGTCTCCGGAAATGATGATCGCCCCTGACATTGGTGGCAGCAACCACCCGGCCTATCTGCGCAGTCTTTATGAAAATGACGTGACGATTACGCTGAACCAGAAACTGACCGGCATTACCCGCGAGGATGATGGGCTGAGCGCAACCGTCTACAACGAATACACCGACTCAAACTCAACCCGACGCTTTGATCAGATCATCTGCGACAGCGGCACTTTGCCCGCAGATGAGCTGTACTTCGAACTCAAAGCTAATTCGATAAATCTGGGCGAGGTGGATCAAGATGCGCTACTGGCAGGTGAGCGCCAGAATCAAGTCAATAATCCTGAAGGCAGCTACCGGTTATTCCGCCTGGGCGATGCGGTTGCGAGCCGCAACATTCACGCCGCTATCCTTGACAGCCTGCGTCTTTGCGCCGTTTTTTGAAAATCCGTTACGGCTAACTCTTTAGCCGCTCGTTTTCACAATCCCAAGCCGCCTCAGACAGTACCGTGGCTTTTCGGCGCTCGCCCAGAATACGGATATCAAACGTCGTGCCTGGAGCTTCAAAGCCTGTGTTGACGTAGGCAAAAGCAAGACTTTTTTGTACGCAGTGGCCATAACCGCCGCTGGTCGTCACTCCGACGATGTTCTCGCCATCCAACACAGGCTCGTTACCCATCGGGTCAGCGTCGGTTGCTTCCACCTCGCAGTAGACGAGATGAATCGGCACCCCGTCACGCGTTTTCTGCTCAACGACCTCCGCGCCGATGTAACCACCGGACTTTCGGGCAAAGCGCAGCATATCTGACTCTACAAGCGAGATCTCAGTGGTCAGTTCTGAGCCCCAGCCCTTATAGGCTTTTTCCAGTCTCAACGAATTCATGGCGTAGGTACCAAAACGCCGGATGCCGTGATCCTTCCCTGCCTGCATGAGGGCATCATCAAGATCGGCGATCCTGTCCATCGGGCAATGCAACTCCCACCCCAGTTCGCCCACATAAGAAACGCGAAGTGCCCGTACATCGATACCGGCAACTGAAATCTCTCGCGCCGACATCCAGGTAAATCCATCGTCGTTAGTCAGCCCTGCATCAGTTAACCCAGCCAACACATCGCGCGATCGCGGACCCGTAATCACCAGCACGCCATAATCATCCGTGACGTTGCGTACCGTTAAATCCTCGCCTTCTTCTATATGCTGGATGAGCCAGTCAAGATCGTGCAGTTCCGCAACAGCGCCCGACAGAAGATAGTAATGATCCGACGAAAGACAGGTCACCGTTGCCTCACTCTCGATCCCGCCGAGCGTTGTCAGCATCTGTGACAACACAACACCACCGTCTTTTGCAGGCACCCGGTTGGCGCAGATCCTTTCAAGGAAAGTAAACGCATCCTTTCCCGTGACCTCATATTTGGCAAAACTGCTGAGATCGGTGAGACCTACTGCCTCGCGCACTGCACGGCATTCCTTGGCAACCGCATCGAAACTGTTGTTGCGTCTGAACCCGTACTCCTCTTCTACTCCGTCGGAGGCGTACCACTTGGCCCGCTCCCAGCCAAAAGTATCGGCATAGACTGCACCGGATTGCTTGAGTTTTTCATAGAGCGGGGTAACCCGCGTGGGCCGGCCGGCATCCCGGTACTCGCCCGGAAGGTGGGGCTGGTACATCTGCTGATACTCATCGACGGACTTGGCAATGGCGTAGTCTCCGCTTGCCCATCTTCCAAAGCGCCTTGGATCCATATCCCGAACATTAATCTCCGTCTGGCCATGCACCATCCATTGCGCCAAATATTTGCCGCAACCCGGCCCTTGAGTAATGCCAATCGACGCGCCACAACACAGCCAGTAATTCTTGAGACCCTCTGCCGGCCCCAGCAAAAATCCGCCGTCGGGAGTGTGAGTGATGGGCCCATTGACCACGCGCTTGATTCCGGCGTTGGTCCAGCACGGGATGCGTTCGGCAGCGTGCTCAAGACTGGTTTCCAGACGCTCGAGAGCAGGCGACAAAAGCTCCATATCAAAGCTCCAGTCGACACCGTCCAGCCCCCATGCCTGAGCATTGGCCCGTTCGTAAGGACCGATCAAGATGCCCTGCTGCTCCTGCCGGTAGTAGCACGAAGCCTTGGGATCACGCACCACCGGCGGCTCGTGATCCAGAGCTTCGACTTCGGCAAGATTTTCGGTCACAAGATAATGGTGCTCCATGTTGACGATCGGAAGATCAAGGCCCACCCATTCGCCAATCTGCTTGGCAAAACTGCCGGCTGCATTGACCAGGTGCTCGCAGACAATCGTGCCCTGATCAGTGGTCACTTCCCATTCGCCATTATCCAGAAGCCGGGTTCCGGTTACCCTTGTGTGCCGGTAGATCGTGGCACCGCCCTGACGCGCGCCCGCAGCCATGGCGTTGGTCGCGCTGGCAGGGTCAGTGTGACCATCATTGGGCGTATAGAATCCGAGTTTGACATCGTCCACCACCAGCAGTGGATGTAATTTCAGAATCTCTGAGGGGCTAATGAGATGACACTCACTCCCCACGGTATCGAGTATCCCCTTAACGTAGTGAAACCAGTCCACTTCTTGGTCTGTCAGTGCCAGGCGAATCGCGCCGCAGCCATGCCAGCCAGTGGCTTGACCGGTTTCCGCCTCGAGCGTCCGGTATAGCGCAGGCCCCTCCTGGTGGACCTTTGCCATGCTCAAGCCCCCGATAAAGTGTGGAATAAGGCCGGCTGCATGCCAGGTTGACCCGGAGGTGAGTTCTCCTTTTTCAATCAGGACGATATCGTCCCAACCTTCCTTGGTCAGAAAATACAGCAGCCCGGCGCCGAGCGCGCCGCCTCCGATCACAACCACTCGCGCGTGCTGTTTCATCTTGCGATTCCCTCTTTTGCTTCTTTACTCATTCTGATGTCTATTCTCTGATTTAACGCCCGCCTGGAATTGCTCGAATGTGTCCCGACAAAGTTCGAGTCAATTTCCGGGCAGAATCGAGTCGATGGTTTCGACGAGTTTCGTGACCTCTTCAACCGTGTTGTAGTGCACCATGCTCACACGCACGACGCCGTCTGCCGGGTCCATCCCCAGCGCCTCAACACATCGCAGAGCGTAAAAATCCCCTGCACCGACTCCGATCTTGCTGTCGGCGAGTTGTTCTGCGATATGTTTTGACGGCATCGCCCGGGCATGAAAGGCAATCGTCGAGGCACGCCCGCCCGGCGTCGCATGATCCTGACCCAATATCCGGATATCTTCACGATCCTTAAGATAATCAAGGAGTAGGTTCGCGAGTTTTGCTTCGTGATCCCCCACAAGCTCAAATGTTTGGCGGGCCCGCTCATGTACTCCCAGATCTGACTCACCGAAATGATGCTTGTGTAGATCATCGAAATATTCAGTGATCCCTGCGAGGGCCGCAATTTGCGCATGCTGCGGACCGGTGGGGTTCAGGCGATACCGTGATTTTTCTTCATTGAAGAAGTGGCCCTGGCCCTCAGTTTTTTTAAGCGCCTCACTGGAGCCCCACAACACCCCCTGATGTGTGCCGAAAGTCTTATAGG
>WTHR01000159.1 GCA_011523045.1 Gammaproteobacteria bacterium
TTGAGCTCAGCCCAGGCCGAACAGGCCTGATAAAAACACTCCTCAACTTCGTAGTCATCAGCAACAAAAAAACAATTGAGTTTGACAACATCGTTTAGGGTCGCGTTGAATTCCTTCAAAACTTGATCAAGTCGCTCAAACGTCTCTCGGGCCTGAGGAAAAAATTCTCCGGGAAACATGATCGAACCATCTGCGTCCATAGCTGCTTGACCCCCAACATATATCTCACCATCGGCCAACACTCCATCCGAAAAGACTGATGGTTGATAACGACCATATTACCTACTCAAATTACACGCTTTGGCCTCTGGATCAACGATTGCCATTGCATCGATCTCGAGGTCCAATCCTGGATACAGTAAATCGACAGCAAAAGCAGTCACTACCGGTGGAGCGCCCTTTACATACTCTTTTGACACCTCCATGATTCTGTCGACGAAAGCCTGGCCCGTAGCAGGATCCTTGCTGTCGTACTTAAAACAAATCTTGACTCTCAATAGATCTTCGAATGACGCTCCAGCATTTGACAATACCTGACCTATGAAATCGTAAATCCCACGAGTTTGCGCATCGAGGTCACCAACGTGTACCGGGCTGCCCGCTTTGTCTGCAGAGATCTGGCCACCTACAAAAATACGGTTCCCAATCTTCCAACCTTGGGAGAGGGGTACCGCAATGCTCCAGTCCCAACTGCCCTCCGGCATGATTCGTTCACGGCTACGCCTTGACTCGCCTCTCAAAGCAACGCCTTCTATCTGTATCAATTGACCTTCGTAGGGCATACCCTTGGCTCGTACCGCCGTAGCCGCCGGACCCGGGTCGGGAAAATACTCCAAACGTACTCTGGTCATATCCTCCCAAAACGCGGTTGCGTCTTTATCCTCTCCATTGAAAACATAATAAGTATTAAGGCGAACCAAGTCTTCCAGGCCTAAGCCGATGGCCGCTAGACCGGTTTTCATATTCTCAAAGACATTGCGCGTCTGGGCAGCTATATCTCCGGGGTTTAGTACAACACCGTCTTCATCAAGCGTTTGCTGACCACTAATAAACACCTGATCTCCAACCGCCACAGTATTCGAAAATACCGGCTCACCCCTCCAGCGCCACATTCCTTTTTCAGGTAAGTGATTTTCTCTATTTGTCATCTGTCTCTCTATTTTTCTCGATAAACACTGCTAAGGCTGGGATAGGATTTCGAGGGACTCCAGTTCCCGCTAGCCTATTTCCTTCTAGATCCCCATAAAACTACGTCAGCGTGCTAGAAAAACCGATCGTAGTGAAGCCGCTCCACTGGGACTCCTCGATCAAGAACGAGGAGTCGACGCACCGCATCGACCATAGGGGGAGGGCCCGCAAGGTAGTACTCGTTCTCGTTGGAGTGATCTTTAAGATTTTCCTTTAAAAAATCATGCACAAGACCTTTAGCACCAGACCAACTTTCACTCTTATCCGGCTCCGACACGATCGGTACGTACTGATCGTCAGGACAGAATCCCGGAATAGTTTCAAAATAAGTTTTAGTTACGAGGTCCATACCGGTCCGAGCACCGTAGTAAAGGATCGGATTCGCAGCAGTGTCATCGCGTTGAGCTATCCCGCGCAAAATCGACACCATTGGCGCAAGGCCTGATCCCCCTGCTATGCAAATGACTGGTCGGTCAGAATGTGGCTGCAGATGAGCAATGCTGTAGGGAGCGTCAATCGTTACGGCTTGTTCATAAAGTGAGTCGCCAAACAACACTTCTGACGCTTCGCCTCCTTTGACTCGCTTAATCTGAAAAGCCCACCGCCCTTCTTCATTTGCAATATTACTCATCGAATAACTGCGAGGCCCATCTACTCCAGGTAGAGATAACTTTGCATACTGGCCTGGAAGAAAATGAGCAGGTCCAGTCGAGTCGAAACGAAATTCCCAAAGATCGTGCGTCAGTTCTTCAACGGAATGCAACACCGCTTCCGTTTTCTGAGGCGGATTCTTGGGAGTGTACTCAGCATCAAGTTTGAGATCGATTTTGCAGTCCGATCGGGGACGACTGATACAAGCGAGGTGCTTGTGCTTTCTCTTGTCGGAGGCCCGAAGTCCTGCACTCTCTTCAAGATCGTCAGCAACTTCTCCTTCGAGCAGTGTGTACTTGCAACTTCCACAACCCCCCGCGTTACATTCGTAAGGCACACCAACACCGGCCCGCAGAATACCACTCAGCAGAGTATCGCCATGATCAACCTTGACGGTCAGCTCGGAGTTTGCGATTGCGACCTGATATGCAGTTGAGTGTTTCAAGGACTGGCGCTCTTATACCGGTTCTGCACATTCTAGAATTCGCATACACACTACACTCCTAGTGGCGGCCTAGCTAAGGGTTTCCTTAAAGCTCAAGACTGCGATGGAAGGCCTCCATTCTTGCGATCGCGGCCTCGGCCGCATTTTCACTCTCGGGCAAGGCATCGCAATAGGCGGTGATCGCCTGGGTCGCTAGAGGCGTCCAATCAGCGATCCACGAGCGTATAACCGCTTTATTCTCCTCACGAGCGTCAGTACAGAATTTGACGAGACTCGAGCTCCATCGCCGGGAACGATCGCTATCTCGCAACTGATTGTCGGCGAGCCCTGCCAACAGCGGGTCACGAAAAGCCCGTGCAGTGCTTGCCAACTCTCTAAGCGTTTCATCGGCAGCGACCTTCGCGACGAGATTATTTGCTACAAAACTTTCTCCCCAATCGTAGGCGATCAAGGTCTTTTCCATTAATTCCCTTAAGCCCTGCAAGGGTCTCGCATTCTCCCAGTGCTTTCTTTCATCTTTGCCGAATGCACGATTTGGATGCGCAATCTGCAATTCGCGTGTCCGATAAGCAACGCGTTGCATCCATCTAAACTCATCACCTTCTTGGAAACCGGCACATGCGGTAATCGTGCTAGCTGGCGCTATCTGCAAGATGTATGCGGAAGTCATCTGCAGGGCCGTCTGAAGAAACCGCCTCGGCGTATAGAGCTTTTCCAGAATATCTAGCCACTCTGGTGTCAGATCGGCATCATGATTTATCTCGTTGTGCTCGTTTAGGACACCGTCGATATACTCCTCTTGGCTATCTTGAGTTCGAGTGTACACACGGTAGATCAGCGCATCTGGATCGCGAAACGCTTCCCAATCATCATGTTGTAAAGCGCTGTCGAAAACATTTTTTTTATACCACTCGTTCATTGCGAGATCGGGCGCAGGAGATAACTCATATGCCTGATCACGATGACGATGTCGAGTTTGAAGATTGGTTGTTACGATCTCGTATTCACTCGGACGCCGCTTGTTCTTCGCAAGCAAGCTCCATGTCTTCATTCCTGTAACTTTATTGCTCATAGTGAGTCTCGTTTTGTGATGTCGTTGGCTCGTTCAGCCTAATCCTTCGATCAAGACCAGTCGACCGACACCTTACCCTTGATTTGGTGTCGCGAGAAATCGAATCTGGCTCTCCTCAACACGAATGAAGCCTTCCATTGAGGGCATGTTGGCCTCAATATCAGCCCTTGATACATCTCTCCCCAACATATCCGAAACGGTTTCAAAACGAATAACACATTCTTTTTCTACCTTGATACGAAAATACGAGGCGTGCTCCTCAATTTCAATTTTTCGCCCCTCATTGTCCTCGTAAACGGCTTCAACGACTGCCTCCCCAACTTCACCATTTTTGATAACCGGCCCAACGTATCGATTTTCTTGAGAATTCGACATGGTATCCACCTCTCGACTTAGTTTTTTTGCTCTGGAAACGCCACCAAGATCGAGTCCCCCTCGATCTTGATTGGGTAACTTTTAAGGGCAGTACCGGTAGGGTTGACGCCTTCTCCCGTTAGCACATTAAACTGCCATAAATGAGCAGAGCAGGTTAATACACAATTCTCAAGCTCTCCATCTGCCAAAGAGAATTCCTGATGCGGGCAAGTAGGATCAAACGCTCGAATTTCCTGCCCCGGTGAATGGACGATCAATACCTCGTTATCCCCTACGTCAAAGACGTCCATTTCGCCTTCCCAGACATCATCCAAATCACAAACTTTTTGATACTCAAGATCCGCGGTCACAATTAGCCTTCCGCATAGATCTGAAGTGCTTCCATCTGGATGAAACCAGCGGCTGAGACGGTAAGATTATTGTCTAAAGGTTGCTTTGCGCCGTGTACCCTGGCTCGCAAAGTAACGTCGTCGGGAAACGGTGCGACCAGAACGCCAACTATTTGATCGACAGCGACTTGGATCACTTCCTCAATCGTGTTGTCATCTTCGACAACAATTACCTTATACCCATAATCGCCCTGCACGTTCACGGCAAGCGGGAACTGAGCCATGATTTTCTCCCGTGATGTTTGTTAATGGATGTGCTCTGACTCAGCCAGTCGCGTATCGCTTTTCTTCCTCTTGATCTTGATCGTAGCCGTCTACCCAACGATACTCGTATCCATCAGTACCGCGCTCGGCTGGGCTCTGACCCATATAGTTGTAGAAGTCATCAGGATCCGGGCCAATCGTTCCATCAAAGACGCGATCAATGATGCTCGTGTGACCCTTGTAGCGTTCGGGCTCTAACTCAAAGATCCACTTGCAAGGCTCTGAGCAGAAGTGATAGCGCCGATCATCAATATCGACATGATGATCGACTGGGTGCCAGTCTTCTCCCGCCTTGCCCACCACTTCAAGCCCGCACATGTTGCATATCAGCGGCGGTGCGACCGGGGTTGTTTTTTCAAAGTCACCGTTACGGATATTGTTCGCGATAACATCCCAACACTTACCGTATGTCTCGTTCCAGCCTGGATACTTTTCTTCTAACCACTCTCTCTCGGCTGGCGAGGTGCATGCGATTGGGCGCCACCACTCCGTAGCCCGATAAACGTAGACTCCAATCTGGTTGGCATGATGAAAACTCGAGATATCTTCTTTCAAGATGTCCCAATACCAGGGAAGATCGAGTCCTAACGCCTCCATTGTCCGCCCAAATTGGCCGATAACCCACTCCTCCATAAAATCCTTCAGGGAATTCTCTCGGTGTTCCAACGGAGTGTAATAATCCATGCCGATCCCGCTCAGAGCAGAAAACTGCTTCCACATACGCCAGAACGCAATTTCAACTAGCTGCTGCGCCTCTTCCTTCTTCCCGTTCTCCACCATTATTCGGACGATAGGCTCGCCGATCTGAGCATGCCTCGCTTCGTCTGACTGAATGCTTTGAAGCATCGTGGCAAAACTGTGATCACCGCACTTGGCAGCATCGGCCGACAACGCGACAAACTGCAGGTTAGTAAAGGCGAGTTCTAATCCCATATTCAGCATGATTGCTGCACTATTAGAGTCTCGAGTGTGCGCAATGTCGTCGAGCGCATGGCGAAGACTGATAATGATCCAGTTTTCTGTCTTGGATGATTTATGGCACCAATCAAACACTGCATCGTGCTTGAGAAACTCATAGGCGAAGTAGATCTGAATCTGACCGTGCCGTATTTCGTCTAACGTCCCCATCGTGGCCATATTGCGCATCCCAGGACTTCTAGAGAATCGGGTCATCCGGGCAAAGGCCGAAGCCGAATGAAACTCGGCCCAGCACACAGCGCTGAAATGAAGCGCCAGCAAAGCCTTCCAATGCGGCGATGCGTTCTTAAAAAATTCGGCTCTTGCAAGCGCTGCCTTAACTGAATAAGCGCCCACATCCTTATCACGCTGAGCTTTTACGTAATCCCTGTAGGTTGACTTATATGGCTCGTCGAACGTCTCCCAAGCTTCCACGGGAATGCCGTGACTGTCAGCGAGCGGCGCGGGATACAACTCGTCTTCAGTGACGTAACTTGGCGTCCAGTTTGTATCTCTAGCCAAGTCATACCAATCATCCATTTGTAAAAGTGCCATCAGAAAAATCTCCGAGCGCGCTTATCTAAGCGTATAGTTAAATTTGTAGTGCAGACTGGAACATCGGTTCACCCACAGAAGGTTTATAGCATAGCCAGAACCGAATTTCGTTGAGTTTCTCAACTCTTTGCGAAGG
>WTHR01000085.1 GCA_011523045.1 Gammaproteobacteria bacterium
ATCTCATTGAGGCGCTGGAGACGCTATCGGGCGTCATTCGCAAGATTGACCGTGAGACGCGCGACAGATTCAAATCAACCTTCGATAGCCTGAATCAGGGGTTTTCAGATTTTTTCCCCCAGTTGTTCGGTGGTGGAAATGCCGTGCTGCAGTTAACCGAAGAGGATTTGCTGGCCGCGGGGGTTACCGTGATGGCAAGACCGCCAGGAAAACGCAACAGCACGATTCATCTTTTGTCTGGGGGTGAAAAGGCCCTGACGGCCGTGGCGCTACTCTTTGCGCTCTTCAAACTCAATCCGGCGCCGTTTTGTATCCTTGACGAGGTCGATGCGCCTCTGGATGATCGTAACGTCGAGCGTTACTGTAAAACCCTGCGCACCCTGTCAGAAGTATCACAGCTCGTTGTGATTACGCACAATAAAATTACAATGGAGTCAGCGGATATTTTGCTCGGGGTGACGATGGGAGAGCCTGGTGTGTCGTCAATCGTTTCCGTAGATATCGATGAGGCGGTGAGACTCGCCGCCCAGTAGCCATGAACCTGCAGTTGGCCCTGATCCTTCTTGGTGTTGCCACGTTTGCTGGTATCGTGCTCTTGTCGTTCTGGCAAAAGCGCGGTGCGAGCAGCGAATGGCTGGAAAGATCGCGTAGCAGTGTTCAAACGTTTTTGCAGCGGATCCCTTGGGGGAATATCGCCGCAGGGTTGCGTCCGAAGAAACTTGCTCAGCGAGTCCGCCAAAAGGAACCCTCCCTGGTGTCTTCGGGTGATCTTGACCTGGCGGGAGACAACAGAGAGTCCGAAACGGAAGACGAGCCTTTCGTAGGCGGTCTCCCTCATGATGAGGGATCAAAAAAACCGGCCGCCGGGACTGCGCACGGGCTGCCATCCGAGATCGGCAAGCAGCCCCTGAAGATTGACTATTGGGCGCGCCTGCCCGGGACGGTACCTGTTTCGCGGGATGCGGCGTTGGCGGTATTTCGGGAATATGAGATTGATCTGCAGCGGCCGCGCGCGCTGCACGGGCGCACCCAGCCGGGTAACGCGTGGCTTGATCTGGCGACAGCTCCCGCAGATGAAGTGTTTTCCGACCTCATCGTCAGCCTGCAAATGGCGGATCGGGACGGTGCCGTGACCGAGTCGGAACTGACGCGCTTTAATAATCTGACGTACTACATGTCAGAGACCTTAAATCGTTCTTTGCAGTTCGATATGACCATAGAGGAGGCTTTGCCAGAAGCCGAGCGCCTGTCGCGGTTCTGCCAGGAATTTGATCTGCTGGCTGTGATTCATATCGAACCTGCACCCGGAAAAGGTTTTTCAGGTCCTGAGGTGGCGCGGGCGCTGGATCGCGCGGGGATGCGGCTTGGCAAGGACGATATGTTTCACCTGTATGACCCCCGTACAGGCGAGAGTCGATTCAGTCTCGCGAATCGGTCCGAGACAGGCAACTTCAGTTACGATGAACTGGAATCCGGCATGCTGCGCGGTCTTGTGCTTTTCCTGAATGTGCCAACAGTCCCTCGGCCTTCTCAGACGTTTTCGGACCTCATCTCGGTCGCTACCTATCTTTCGACAGAAGTTGATGGAGTGCTGGTGGATCCGCAGGGAGAGATCTTGGCTGATGCCCAATTTGATAGCATCGCCAGGCAGATTCGGTCGCTGGAGTCATCGATGAAGCGCTATGGAATCGATCCGGGCTCAGAAGAAGCCAACCGTTTGTTCTGAATCCAATGAGTGATCGCCATTTTCACCTGATTTTCCCAGTAGTCAGCAACCTCCTGGCGTGACAAAGAAGAAAGAAGCCAAGCAGTCTCGGCCGGGCGGGTCGGCCGAACCTTCCCGGAAGATTCAGGCACTTCGGATCGAAATCGAGGAGCATAACTATCGGTACCATGTGCTGGACGACCCGGCGATCTCAGACTCGCGCTATGACGGCCTCGTTAGAGATTTAGAGAAGCTCGAAGCCGAGTACCCGGAACTGGTTACCTCAAATTCCCCGACCCAGAGAGTGGGGGCCGCGCCTCTGGATCGGTTTGAGTCAGTCGCTCATGAAGTGCCCATGTTGTCACTCAATAACGCGTTTTCCGCGGATGAGGTCGGCGAGTTTGACCGCAGGTGCCGGGAAGGAACGGGTCGGGAATCCCTCGCCTACGTGGCAGAGCCGAAGATCGACGGGCTGGCCATCAGCCTGTTATACGAACAGGGCGAGTTGGTGCGCGCGGCGACCCGGGGTGATGGCCGGACGGGTGAAGATGTGACGTTGAACGTGCGATCGATCTCCTCAATCCCCCTCCAGTTGAGATCAGATCGCGCCCCACCTTCACTGGAAGTGCGCGGCGAAGTCTTTATGCCGATCGCAGGATTTAAGCGATTGAACGAGCAACAAAAGGCACGTGATGAAAAGCTTTATGTGAATCCAAGAAATGCAGCAGCGGGCAGTTTGCGGCAACTCGACTCCAACGTCTGTGCACAGCGGCCGCTGTCATTTTTTTGCTACGCAGTGGGGGTCTGGCAGGGCACTCCATCGCCCGGTTCGCAGATGCAAATGCTCAGCGAATTGCGGGAGTTCGGTTTTCCGGTCAACCCCCTGGCCCGGGAGGTGAAAGGGCTTAGGGCCTGTCTCGATTATTACGAGGACGTTATGGTATTACGCGCATCCCTGGGTTATGAGATCGACGGCGTGGTGTACAAGGTCAGCAGTTTTGAGGACCAGCAGGTTCTGGGATCGGTTTCGCGGGCACCGCGCTGGGCGATGGCGCACAAGTTTCCCGCTGAGGAGGAAACCACCGTTATCAAGGCTATCGAGATCCAGGTGGGGCGCACCGGCGCCTTGACGCCAGTCGCAAGGCTGGATCCCGTTTTTGTCGGAGGCGTGACGGTGTCCAATGCCACGCTGCACAACGCTGAAGAGATAGAAAGGCTGGATGTCCGCAAAGGAGATACGGTGGTGATCCGCCGCGCGGGTGATGTCATTCCCGAAGTGGTGTCGGTGGTGCTCGATGAGCGCCCGAGCGGCACTCGCCGCTTCAAGTTTCCCAAAGCCTGCCCCGTTTGCGGATCCGGGGTGGCCTCAGATGAGGGTGGGGTGATCCAGCGTTGCGAAGGAGGACTGATTTGTTCCGCGCAGCTCAAGGAGTCCATCAAGCATTTTTCTTCCCGACTGGCGATGGATATCGAGGGTCTCGGGGCAAAGCTTGTGGAGCAGTTGGTCGACAGTGGCCAGGTCAAGACACCTGCCGACCTGTTTGCGGTTTCTGCCAGCGAGTTTTCGGGTCTTGAGAGAATGGGGGAGAAGTCTGCCCAAAATCTGATAAGTGCGCTCGAGAAGAGCCGTGAGACGACCCTGCCACGATTTCTTTTCGCCCTCGGGATTCCACAAGTCGGCGGAGCAACGGCGCAAACGCTTGCGCAGCATTTTGGCACTCTTGAAGCACTCCAAGAGGCGTCCCTGGCGTCGCTCGAAGCGGTGGCCGACGTCGGTCCCGTCGTCGCCGAGGAGATCAGGCGGTTTTTTGATCAATCCCACAACCAGCAGGTGATCCGGTCACTGCGGGAGCATGGCGTCCGTTGGCCAGAGGTGACAGCCGCCGCTCAGCCAATTGGCGGCTTTTCGGGAAAGACAGTGGTGATCACGGGCACTTTGCCCACCCTGAGTCGGGATGAGGCACGTCAGTGGCTGATCGCGCGAGGCGCAAAGGTGGCGGGCAGCGTCTCCTCGCGGACGGACTTTGTGGTCGCCGGCGTGGACCCGGGCTCCAAGTACGATAAAGCAGTCCAATTGGGGATTCGTATCCTGGAAGAGCACGAGATGCAGGCGGTTGCTGACCAACCGTCCGACTGAAGCGTTTTCCTGGCCGAAACGGCTTTGTGATGCGTTAGAATCCGGCCCTCATTTTTAGTCTGGCACCAAGCACTTTGGTGCCGGTGTAAACCCCTTGGCAGCAAATGAAAGACTCATTTAATTCAAGAAATTCTCTCGACGTAAACGGCAAGCGTTATCAGATTTGTGCACTCGATGCGCTTGAACCCCGCTTTGACCTGAGCCGCCTCCCGATTACGCTGAAAATCCTATTGGAAAATCTGTTGAGAACCGAGGACGGCGCGAATGTGACCGTTGATGATATCGAGGCGCTGGCAGGCTGGACGCCTTCTGGAGGTCGGGAGACGGAGATCGCTTTCACACCGGCCCGCGTCCTGATGCAGGACTTTACCGGGGTGCCGGCAGTTGTCGATCTCGCCGCAATGCGCGAAGCCGTAGCCGGTTTAAACGGGGACCCCGATCGAGTCAATCCGCTCTCACCGGCAGACCTGGTGATTGATCACTCCGTGATGGTGGATCACTTCGGTCAGCCCCAGGCGCTGAAAAACAATGCCCAATTGGAGTACAGCCGAAACGCGGAGCGCTATGCTTTCTTGCGGTGGGGTCAGACGGCGTTCAGTAACTTCCGCGTCGTTCCTCCCGCAACCGGAATTGTGCATCAGGTAAATATTGAGTATCTCGCGAGCGTTGTTTTCAGTCGGGAGGTAGACGGGGCGGAGTTGGCTTACCCGGACACCGTGGTGGGAACCGACTCACACACGACAATGGTCAACGGGTTGGGTGTATTGGGCTGGGGTGTTGGGGGAATTGAAGCCGAGGCTGCGATGCTGGGTCAGCCGGTCACCATGCTCATTCCGGAGGTGGTGGGGTTCGAGTTGACCGGTACTTTGGTAGAAGGCGCGACCGCGACCGACCTCGTCCTGACCGTAGTGGAAATACTTCGCCAAAAAGGTGTCGTCGGTAAATTCGTGGAGTTCTTTGGCGACGGCTTGAATCACCTTTCTCTCGCTGACAAAGCAACGATTGCCAATATGGCGCCCGAGTATGGCGCCACCTGTGGGTTTTTTCCAGTTGACAATGAAGCGCTCGAATATCTCAGGTTGACGGGTCGCTCAGACGAGGAAATCGCTCTCGTTGAAGCCTATGCCCGACGTCAGGGCATGTTCCGCACCCCTGATACTCCGGTTGCGCAATACAACGACACGGTCAGTCTCAACCTTGCGGATGTCGTTGCCAGCATCGCAGGCCCAAAGCGACCCCAAGACCGTATCGCGCTGACTGACGCCAAGCGAACAATTACCGCCGCGCTGAGTGACGCCCGCGAAGGGGCTCCAGCGCAAAGCCACTCTTTTGAATTCGATGGGGCACAGCACACGCTTCCCGATCTGGCGGTGGTGATCGCCGCAATCACAAGCTGCACCAACACCTCAAATCCTGGTGTGATCATGGCGGCAGGTTTGCTGGCCCGAAATGCACGCGAAAGGGGACTGTCGGTCAAGCCTTGGGTCAAGACGTCGCTGGCGCCTGGTTCGCAAGTGGTTACCGACTACCTCGCGGATGCTGGGCTACTGGACGACCTGGAGGAAGTGGGCTTTGCCGTCGTCGGGTACGGCTGTACGACGTGTATCGGAAACTCCGGGCCTTTACCTCCGGCGGTGAGTTCCGCAATCAAGGAAGGTGAGTTGATCGTCTGCTCAGTCTTGTCTGGCAATCGCAACTTTGAAGGGCGCGTTCATGCAGATGTCCGGATGAACTTCCTGGCATCACCTCCGCTGGTGGTGGCCTATGCCTTAGCTGGCACAACAGATATCAACTTCGCCACTGATGCGATCGGTGCTGATTCCAACGGAGCGCCCGTCATGCTGAGCGATATTTGGCCGGGGACAGATGAAATCAATCGCGCGGTGAACGAGCACGTAACGCGGGACATGTTCCGTACGCGTTATGCAGACGTGTTCCGCGGGGATGAAATCTGGCAGGGTGTGCCGGTCAGCGCGGGCACCCGTTTTTCATGGGATCCGCAGTCCACTTATGTTCGAAGGCCTCCGTATTTTGACGGAATGAGCATGGATCCTCCGGGCATGCCCACGATCGAGAATGCCCGGGCATTGGCCGTGCTGGGAGACAGCATTACCACAGATCATATTTCCCCCGCAGGCGCGATTCAGCCGGACAGCCCGGCAGGAGAGTATCTTGGTGAAAACGGCATTGCGCCGGCAGACTTCAACTCCTACGGATCCCGCAGGGGGAATCATGAGGTCATGATGCGGGGAACTTTTGCCAATATCCGACTGCGTAATGCCATGGCGCCGGGCACCGAAGGCGGCTGGACCTGTCTGCAGCCCTCAGGGGAGCAGATGACGATCTTTGCCGCTGCGCAGCATTACGCTGAGTCCGATACCCCTCTGGTGGTGATTGGGGGAAAGGAATACGGCACCGGTTCGTCACGGGACTGGGCGGCCAAAGGGGTTGCACTATTGGGCGTCAGAGCGGTTCTGGTCGAAAGTTTTGAGCGTATTCATCGCTCGAACCTCGTTGGGATGGGGGTATTGCCGCTGCAGTTTATGGAGGGGCAAAGTGCCACTGAGCTCGGTATCGATGGAACCGAGGTCTTCAATATCTCCCAGCCGCAAGTAGGTGCAAACGAGGTGAAGATCGGCATGATCCGGGCCGATGGCAGCACGGAGGAGTTTAGTGTTCGGGTTCGGATCGATACCCCCAAGGAATGGGATTACTACTGTCATGGCGGCATCCTGCCCTATATGGTCCGTCAACTGTTGACGTAGGCCGCGCCGGGGAAAGCGGGTTTATTTTCTTGGTTGAATCACCGCGACCGCAATCAGGATGAGACCAAGGGCGAGCAGTAATCTTAGTGAGAGCTGCTCTTTCAGGAGCAGCACACCCCAAAGTGCACCCAGCACCGGAACAAAAAAGTTGACCTGAGCGGAGCGGTTCGCCCCCAACCGGGGGATGAGGTAGAAGAAAATGAGATTGGCCAACGCGGTAGAGCCGATGCCCAGATAAAGCATTGCGGCGAATGCAGACGGTTTTGGCGAGAGGCTCCAAGGCGTCTCAACCACAAGTGTGACGGGCAAGGAGAAAAAGAATGCACAAAACATTGCTCCTGATGCCAGCACAGCCCAATTGGAAGGACGCGCAGCATAGCGGATGAGTGTGGCAGAGACGCCATAGCACACGGCACTCAGAAGAATGGCCAACTGCCCCAAGACGGGCCCCGATAAACCCCCGATGGCGGCCGGTCCGAGCAAAAGCGCAACGCTTCCAAAACCCACCCCGATCCCGAGTCCGATGCGCAGGGTAAACGGCTCCTCACGTATGAAAATATGGGCCAGCATTGCAGTCGTTACCGGCATGATTCCCATCAGGATCGCGGCGAGCCCGCTGTCGATATAAAGCTCACCCCAACTGATCAGCGTAAAGGGAAGCGCGTTGCCAATAAGACCGATCAGTCCGAACATCATCCAGGATCGCCCATCTCTCGGGAGTCGGTAGCCACGGAACCGAATCCAGGCATAGAGCAGCACCATCGCGATACCCAAACGCGCACTGGTCAGCGTCATAGGCCCGACACTCTCGACCCCTACCTTGATGAAGGCAAACGACGTGCTCCACAATGTGGCGAGCAGCAGCAGCAGCGCGTAGTCTTTGAAGGCCCAGGCAGGTTTCATCGTCATGTCTAGCGACAAACAGGGTATCAGCCAACACAGAAAGCGGTAATCTAACGGTTTTTCATAGGATCAACGAGGCGATCGGCCGTGACACAGCAATCTCCAAAAACCCCGCCTTTGCTGGACCCGGATGAACAGCCGCCGTATTCCCGTTACAACCCTGACGGACAGTCGGGAGTTGTCCTGGTTTGTGATCATGCGCGCAATGCCACACCCAGGTCCTTGGCAGGGCTGGGATTATCCTCCGAGATCCTGTCGACACACATCGGCCTGGACATTGGGTGCGAACACCTTTCGAAAAAGATCGCCGACAATTTAGACAGCGTTCTGTTGATCGCGGGATTTTCGAGGCTGGTGGTAGATCTCAATCGTCCGCCTGATCATCCGACTTCGATTCCTGTCCAAAGCGACGGTATCGATATCCCTGGAAACCAGTCTTTGAGTATTAAGGATAGGCAACAGCGGATTGATGAGATTTTTACTCCCTACCATGACGCCGTCGCGGCTGAGCTCAAGCAGGCCTTTGAACATCACCAACGTGTTGCCCTTATTTCGATGCACAGTTTTACGCCCCAAATGGACGGCCTGGCAAGACCGTGGCACATCGGTATTTTGTGGAATCGCGATCAGCGCCTCAGTGAGCCGCTTTTGGAAAGCCTGCGTGGGGAGCCGGATCTGTGCGTAGGGGATAACCAGCCGTACGACGCCAGGGATCATCTGGGCTATACCGTGGATGCTTATGACGGGATGCCGGGTCTTGCCCAGGTGATGATCGAGGTGCGCCAGGATCTCCTGACGACAACTGAAGACGTGTCACGCTGGGCTGATCTTTTGACAAGGCACCTGACACAGGCGCTTGGCGGCTGGGGCGTTTCAGTAAAACGTTAGCCCGGCATTGCTCAATCTGAGTCGATGCGCAGGCCAACGCCTTGCGAATCAAGGTCAAAGTCGTTGAGATGCTCAATAAATTCACGCTTGCTTTTGGGCATCGGGACCCGCACACCGGCCATGTAGGAAATAAGATCTGTGCCATCGCTCAGGAGCCGACAGCCCCGCTGTAACTGGACTCGGGCGAGGGCGCTGATCCCGGCAGGAGGCGTGGGATGAAAAGCCTTAAGCTGTTCCTTAAGGGTAACGAACTCAGGCCAATTCAGGAAAAAATCCGGATCGCTTTTCATCATCTCGCACTCAACACGTGCTGCCCGGGCGAATTCGCGCACAATCCGGCCCACCCCTGCAAAACTCGGCATTCGCTCATACACCGTCTCGATCCGCGCGGCGATATCGTCGATGGCTTTCATGGTTTGTGAAATCTTGATGTACCGGCTGGCGTAATAACTGGCAATGGTGTGGGTAAAGACATTGAAGGGTTCTCCCCATAACTCATCAATGCCCTCATGACCGCTGGGGTGGCGGACCTGTTTGCCGAGCTCGAGCGCTTCAGAAAAGCATTCACTGCATTCACGCATCAGTTCATTATCCTGATGCACCTCTATTCCCTGACTCTCGAGGTCGACGATGCTCGTAAAGATATCGGTAGCTCGGTTGAATAGGGCGCCAGCCAGCATCGCCGCATTGACCCGTTTGCGGGCAGGATCCTGCTCGGCTTCGTAACTCGCTCGGGCAACCTCGGTCTTTTGGCCTGGAGTATTGATCCCCGGTTCGGTGTGATGAAAGGTGCGGCGCGTAAGACTCAAGAGCAGATCGCGCTTGGCCGCGAGCGTCTCCTCTGGCGGCGCGTAGTAGCGAATCCAATATCCATCGTAGTAGATATGGGGACGCCCATTGATGTCTTTACGTGACCCGTTATGGATGCTGGCACTCATGGGGTGGCGTCGTCAGTCGGCCTGGGGCGGCTGGTCTGCGTAAGATTTTACGATGGACGAATCTTCGGGCAAAGTCTCGGCGAAAGCGTCCGGCACCAGACCGGGTCTCCCCGTCGCTGTAGCCTTGACGCGCCCCTCAAAGAAGACTACCGAGGCAGAGTCGGGATCGTCTACCGAATCCAGCTCGCGCTCTATCTCGACACGAATTTCGCCAGCACCTGCATTTCGCGCCCGGTTCTCAGCCAGCGTGCTTGCCAGGGATCCCGCCTTTACAAGAGCCTGCTCCAGTTGGTCAAAGTCAATCGGGCCATCGGATGCAAACACTCTAAAAATACCCTGCACCGGCTGGGTCACCGTGACTTGTGCTCTTTGAATAACACTGCTCGCCACGGCGCCCACCGCGTTTGCAACGGAGGAGTGGTCTGGAATGGCCAGGGGTACATCAAATTTCTGGGCGACGTCCGGGTAATAGAGTTCGGCCGGCGCTCCGACTGCAACAAGGGATCTGGAATCATCCAGCTTCAAGGAAAAAAGGCCCCCATCCACTGCGCTGTGGCCCGAGATCCACTCACTAAACAGTCGCGCTGTGCGCTCGCGCTCTGCGTGATGGGTCTCACCCGGATCGGTGGCGAGGCAGGCGGAGACCAGGGCGGCGCAAATTGTGCGCACCATGTGCTCCTCAACCGCTGAACTGGGCCCCTTTGGGTCATTATCCTCAAACTTGCCCCAACCATAGACTTGCCGCATCTGTCGGGCCCAAACAACCGCGGCAAGCTCAGCAGCGCGTGTCGACCAATGGCTTGCCTTGCCCAGAACGTGGGCAGCATCGGTCGGAGTGAACCCGCTGTAAATAGCGATGCCGTCACGCACCAGTCGGGCCAGTGCACGGGTCAGCGCTCGGTCTTCGTTTGACAGTTGTTCAACATCGAGCGGCCCGTTCTGTAGACGTTCCCAGGCGGCGGCTTCTTCCTGAGAAAAGGATCGTCTCTGACTGGTCTCAGCAAACAACGCGACAGCGAATCGGTTGCTTCTCGGGCTGACAGCGGCATCAATACGCCGTTCGAGAGTGGTCAGGACTTCAGGATAGCGATGAACCAGCAGGCTCATGGGAACCACTCGCCGGGGACCAATCGCAAGCCCTACGCCTCCTTGGAAGCGCACTTCGCTGTCGCCACCAAGCCCCAGGGAGAAGACGCGTACCGCGTCCACCATGGGTCTCCAGTCTCCGATAACGGTTGCCTTGGCACTGATGATCGGTTTGCCATCGGTGACAATGGCAATATCGGTGGTGGTTCCGCCCATGTCGGCGATGATGGCGTTCCGATGAGGCTGAAGTTGAGCGGCTCCCATGACGCTGGCAGCGGGGCCGGACAGAATGGTTTCTACCGGACGGGCCAGCGCGGTATCTGCACTGATCAAAGAGCCGTCTCCTTTCACCATCATTAGAGGCGCATGGATGGTGCGCTCTTGAAGTATCAGTTTAATGGCGCGGATCAGTTCATCAATATACGGAATCAACGAGGCGTTGAATGCGACCGTCAAGGCACGACGCGGCGCGTCCAGTTGGGAAGCAAGTTCGTGACCACAAGTGACGGGCTTGCCTGTCAGAGACCTCACCAGTTCCCGGAGTTTAAGTTCGTGCTCCGGATTACGTACTCCGAATAACCCTGAAATCCCGAAGGCGGCGACCTTGTCACGCTGCTCGGTGACTACCCGGCCTGCCTGTTCAAGATCTAGCGGCTCACGCTCACTCCCGCCAGCATCATGCCCACCCGGTACTAATGCGCAGTGACCCCCGCGGACGATATGCTCAAGTTTGGCTTTATCTACCTGCCGGGCGTTGTACCCGGCCAGTAAAAGACAGACGGGAGTGCCACGGCCCTCCACCACCGCATTGGTAGCGAGCGTGGTCGACAGCGAGTCAAGCGAAATTTGTGAGAGGGTCTCGGCGGGCAGCTGGTCAATCGCTTCGCGGATGCCGATAGTGAGTTCATGATGGGAGGTGAGCGCTTTCGCCGCACTGACGACCC
The DNA here is from genome assembly GCA_011523045.1 of Gammaproteobacteria bacterium. Classification (GTDB taxonomy): domain Bacteria; phylum Pseudomonadota; class Gammaproteobacteria; order Arenicellales; family UBA868; genus UBA868. Next base: position 11,367 of record WTHR01000085.1, read on the forward strand.
CGCCATCGGAGTCGAGCAGTACGGCGTCGGTGTAGGTGCCGCCCGTATCAACGCCAAGCCGAAGCGTTGGTTCGGTCATCCTGTCAGCACCCACAGCATTGGCTGCACCTTAGAGTGATCTAAGCGCCTGATAGGTTATTTGCTGTAGTCGTAAAAGCCCCGACCGCTCTTGCGTCCAAGATACCCGGCATCAACCATCTGTTTAAGCAGGGGACATGGCCGAAACTTGGAATCCCCGAACTCCTGATGCAGTACATCCATCACCCACAAGCACACATCCAGGCCAATCATATCGGCCAGCGTCAGTGGACCCATCGGATGGGCTGCCCCTAACTTCATGGCGGCGTCGATATCTTCAGCTTGGGCCAGGCCTTCATAAAGAATGAAAGCCGCCTCGTTGATCATCGGCACCAACATTCGATTCACGACAAAGCCGGGGCTGTCTTTTACGCTGACGGGGGTCTTGCCCAGATCACGGGCCAGATTGTCGATTGCACTGTAAGTCTCATCCGAAGTCTGTAGCGCCCGAATCACTTCCACCAGAGCCATTAGCGGCACCGGATTGAAAAAGTGCATTCCAACCACCCGATCGGGACGACCGCTTCCGGCTGCAATGCGGGTGAGTGAAAGCGATGAGGTATTGGATGCGAGGATAGTGTGATCGGGGCAGATCTCGTTCAGACGCGGGAAGATCCCCATTTTGATGTCCATGTTTTCGCTTGCGGCTTCGACCACCAGATCGCATCCCGACATTGCGCTGATATCGGTCGCCGTCTGAATTCGCCCTAACGCGTCGTCGTGGTCGGCCTGGCTGATTTTCTCTTTCCCAACAAGGCGTCCGAGGCTGTTCTGGATGCTGCCCAATCCTTTTTGGACCACCTCGTCGGAAACGTCCTGCATTATCACGTCATAGCCGCGCACCGCGCAGGTCTGCGCGATACCGTTACCCATCGTGCCTGCGCCTACGACGCCAATCGTTTTCAATTCCATAAGAAGATTCCGCCCCAAACGGGGGTGTTCTGACTAAAGAGGACGGCAAGGCTACCGCAAACCGGGGGGAACACCAAACCCTCGTGAATCGCGAGTCGTTGGTATTTCAGAATCCGGCGCGTTCGGAATAGACTTAGCCCTTATGGAAAGCCTCGCAGTAATTGAAAACTTGGTGGGTTTCGAGACCGTTTCCCGGGACAGCAACCTGCCGCTGATCGATTTCGTTCAGAATTTTCTTTATGACCACGGGGTGGACTCGCGAAGGGTCCCGAGTGCTGACGGCCGCAAGTCGAATCTCATTGCCACGGTCGGACCGCTTGAACCCGGCGGCATCGTATTGTCCGGGCACACCGATGTGGTACCGGTGGATGGGCAGGACTGGAGTCGTGACCCTTTTGCGTTTCACCGCCGAGGTGAACGCTGGTACGGACGGGGCAGTTGCGACATGAAGGGATTTATTGGGATCGCATTGTCTCTGGTGCCCCAGATGAACCGTCTTCGCAGGCCGATTCATTTTGCGCTGTCCTATGACGAGGAAGTCGGCTGCTTGGGTGCGCCAGACATGATTGAGGTGATCCGCCAAGAGTTGCCGGAGCCGGCCGGCGTCATCGTGGGAGAGCCCACCAGTATGGCTGCAGTCACAGCGCACAAAGGGATTGTTGGGTTAAGGACTACCGTGCGGGGATATGAAGCTCACTCAAGCCAGACGCATCGCGGTGTCAGTGCCGTGATGACTGCCGCCCGGCTGGTCAGCCACCTGGAGCAGGTGGCCGATCAACTTTCTAAGGAGACGCCCTCTGACAACGGCTTCGAGCCTCATGCCACCTCGGTGCATGTCGGCGTCATCCATGGGGGCACGGCTTTAAATATCATTTCGGGGGAGTGTCAGTTCACCTGGGATATTCGCAACATTCCCGACGATGATCCCCAGGTGTTGATCGATAACTTCGAGAATTTTTGCCGGCGGGAAGTGCTGCCGGGCATGCGCGCCCGTCACCAAGGTTGCAGCATTGATACAGAAGTGCTGGCGCGTGCGCCCGCGTTTGATGATTCGAACTCTTCTATCCTTGGCCTGGTGCAGTCGCTCAGCGGAAGAAGCGAGACCTATAAGGTGGCGTACGGCACAGAAGCCGGCCAGTATCAGGGCGCAGGGTTTCCGACGGTCTTATGTGGGCCCGGATCAATCGATCAGGCGCATCAGCCGGATGAATATATTGAAGCCAGTGAGGTGGAGGCGGGACAGCGGTTCCTGCAGGCGCTGGTCAACGAACTTTCGTCCTGACAGTCAACTTATTTCTCCCCCAGAAGGCTTGTCTGCACCAGCGCCGCACACTCGGTCGCGGCGCTCACCGAAGGCCTGAAAACCCGTTTCATCGCCAGCAGTTCGAGCAATTCCTCGAGCCACGCTCCGTTGGCAAAATTTTCCGGTGCCAGCATTTTTGCGGGAATCTCCCTTTTAATAAACTTAACCAGAGGGCCCATCTCGGGGTAATCCGCTCGGATGAAGCAGCCGAAAGGCACTCCGGCAGCATGGACCTCGGCGATGGTGCTGTAGCCGGCCTTTCCGATCACAAGGTCAGCTGCCCGCACCAGATCGGGATGGTGAAGCGGGCCGCGAACGGGCAGAAGCGTCAGGTTGCGGTCCGTCTCAATCGTCTCGCTGGCGCCCGAGACCGCAAATCTGGTTTCGGGAAATCGGTTTTTGAGCTGTTCGAGAAATGGAAACCCGATGGGTGTTCCTCCCATGGTGATGAAAACCAGAGGATCGGCAGCAGCCACGGAGAGGGCGTTGCGGGTTTCCGATGCGCTCATTCTGAAATTCCGGGCAATCGGACCCACCCTGTGAGCATTTTCGGCAGGGAGACAGACAGGCTCTGTCTGGATGTGGAGTTCTGCTCCCGTGAAGAGCGGTCGCAAAAGCGTTGCATAGCTCTCAAGGGCCGGCGCCTGTTGAGCCAGGCCGCTATAGATCCAGTCCCAGGTGAAGTTCTCCACCAGGATAGAGTGTAGCCGGGCGGCCTTGGCAACCGCCAGACCCAATGGCGCAATGTCACAAAGTACGGCTTGGCAGCCAAGGGCGCTCACCCGTTGTGCGAGATCTTGAATTAGATCAGGCTGAAACGGCAGTCGGTCTGAAAGGCTTGAGAGAGTGGCCCTGTAGTCAACTTCAAATGCATCCGTTTGCACCAAACCCAGGTCGCAGTCCAGCTCGTGAAAATGGAGGTGTTGACCCAAAGAGGCAAAGAACCATTCAGGAATCCGCGTAAAGAGTTCGATCTGAACCCTTGGCTCAAGATCGCAAAGCTGCTCGAGCACAGCGCAGCTTCGAGACGCATGGCCGAAGCCGTGAGAAGAGACGAAGACCGCCAGCGTTGGGCGCGCGCCCGTATTTGCGCTCATGAAACCGCGATCCGGAAAGCGCTAGCGTTCGAAATACTTATCGAGAAAAGTCTCGAAGCTCTCATCATCGTCCAGTTCCATCTGCTTCGCCCGCTCCAGCGATGCAGCAGCCTCCTCCTCGAATTGGGAAGCGAACTGAAGATCATGAGACGCCTGCTTGAAAATCTGCTCGTGATGCTCTGCCTGAGCCTTTGCAAAATAGAAGAAGGTGTCGTTGTGCTGATGGATTCCGTTCATTGCCCGAGCCGACGGCGTCAATTCCGGATTCTCAAATAATTTGCGTTTGTTCTCCAGGGCAGTTCGGTAGCGCCCGTCCTTGTTGGAGAGGGCGTCAGCGAGTGGTTCAAGATATTTGATGAACTCCAGACCACAGCGCTCGACGCTGCAGCGCGTGCCGTCAGCTTTGGTAATCACCAGCCCAGGCTCTCTGCCGCGCTCGGCAATCTGGTTTCGTGTTGCACTTACCCGGCGGAATTCGTCCCAGTCCATCGGCGGACTGGATTCCAGCAAGCATGAGATCATCATCATGTCGAGAAACCGGATACCATCTTCGTCGATGCCAACAGGCAGGAAGGGATCAAGATCCAGTGATCTCACTTCGATGTACTCCACACCCCGTTCCTGCAGGGCGTGACTGGGCCGTTCTCCTGAATGGGCGACCCGCTTGGGACGCATCGTGGCGTAGTACTCGTTTTCGATCTGCAGCAAAGAGTCATTCAGTTGACGGTATTCGCCATTCACCTGTATCCCGATCTCCTGATAGGGGGGGTAGGTCTCAGTCGTTGCCTTGACCAGCGATGTGGTGTACTCGTCGAGGTTATTCAGGCTCAAGTGGACGCTTGCCTGAGCGTCGCTTTGATACCCTAAATCTGACAACCTGAGACTCGTGGCGTAGGGGAGAAAATAGGAATGGTCGCCGAGTGGCTCAAGATGGTGATCTCGACCCTCCAGGAATGTCCCGCACACGGCGGGAGAGGCACCGAAAAGATAAGGGATCATCCAGTCGCTTCGATAGAAATTCCGCATCAGGCCAAGGTAGGCCTCCGATTTGAAATCGCGCAGCGGGGCGGCAGAACCGCAAAAGTCACGGTAGAAGTGCCAGAACTGATCTTCCAGGGAGAAATTGAAGTGAATACCCGAGATGGTCTGCATTAATTTGCCGTAGCGATGCGCAAGACCTTGCCGATAGACGGTTTTCATACGGCCCGCGTTGGATTCACCGTAGTAGGCGATTGGGATGCTCTCCTCACCGTGCAGGATGCACGGCATGCTGTTTACCCAAAGTTTTTCATCGCCAATATTCAGATAGGTGAAGCGGTGCAGCTCGTTAAGAAAGCTGAGCAGCATCTCAACATTTTGGGTGACTGGCGTGACGAATTCGAGCAGTGCTTCTGAATAGTCTGTCGTGATATAGCGATGGGTGAGAGCAGCGCCCAGAGCGCTCGGATGCGGCTGTTGTGAAAGGACGCCTTCAGCATCGATGCGCAGGCTTTCTTTTTCCAGTCCGCGGCGTATCGTTCCGGGCAGGATATCCGTTTCTGCCTGGTCGATCTTTTCGATAATTCGTGCTAGTTTGTCGCCCACGGGATGCTTCCGATGTGAGTATTCAAGGCGGGTAGATCAAATGACGAGCTGGTCTCAGCAGTCCCTCCAGATCAGAACCGAGGGACGGGAAACCCGGGATATTACGCCGTTGGTCGCAGAATCGGTAGTCCAGTCCCGAGTCGAGGTCGGGTTATGCCACATTTTCATCACGCACACTAGCGCCTCGCTGACGATCACGGAGAATGCCGATCCCCGGGTGCACGATGACCTCGAGGAGTTTCTGCTTCGTGTTGTGCCTGACGGAGACCCTCGTTACACACATAGCAGCGAGGGGGAAGATGACATGCCGGCGCATATTCGCAGCGTCCTGACGGGTGGCTCCCTGACCGTTCCCATCTCAAATGGCCGACTGGCGCTCGGAATCTGGCAGGGAATCTATCTGTGGGAGCATCGAACCAGCCCGCACGATCGGCAGGTGGTTATCACGATTTGCGGAGCACAGGGATAATGATCGCCCAAGGATCGCGTCAATCGGGCAATGCGTACCGCTTCTGTATAGCGCCGATGATGGATTGGACAGATCGACACGAGCGATATCTTTTGCGGCTAATTTCCCGTCGGGTACGGCTGTACACAGAGATGGTGACCACCGGCGCGCTGATCCATGGCGATCGGGAGCGTTTTTTGGGGCATGCGGACGCAGAGCATCCCCTTGGGCTGCAACTGGGAGGCAGTGATCCCGCAGACATGGCCCGTTGTGCTGTGATCGGCCAGGCAGCTGGGTTCGATGAGATCAATATTAACGTCGGCTGTCCCTCCGATCGGGTGCAGGCTGGCAGGTTCGGCGCCTGTCTGATGCTGGAGCCTGATCTGGTGGCCAGATGCTTCTCGGCGATGCAGGCGCAGGTTTCAATTCCTGTTACCGTCAAGTGCCGCCTGGGTGTTGATGAAAAGGATCAATTCGATGATCTGATCGAGTTTGTGGAGACCGTCGCTGGAGCCGGCTGTAGCGTTTTTTTCGTCCATGCCCGAAAGGCCTGGCTATCAGGACTGAGCCCGCGTGAGAACCGGGAGATTCCGCCTCTGCAATATGAACGGGTGTACGCTCTTAAAGAGCGCTACCCAGAACTGACCGTGGTCATCAATGGGGGAATCACTGAGATGGATCAGGTAATCGGCCACCTTGAAAAAGTCGACGGTGTGATGGTGGGGCGGGAGGCCTATCAGAACCCCTGGAGCCTGGCCAGGGTCGATGAGACGCTGTTCGACGGACTTCCGGACGGAAAGTCACGATCCGATGTGCTCGACCGGTACAAGCAGTACATGGAATCGCAATTGAAAAACGGTGTGCCACTTAAACGGATGGCGCGCCATCTGCTGGGTCTTTTTCAGGGTCAGCCAGGCGCCCGGGTTTGGCGCCGGGCTTTGAGTGACGAGGCCTTTCGCGGCGGCGCAGACCTCAGTGCAATCGAACGGGCTGAGCAGCAACTGGATTCCGTCCTTGAAAAACATATGGCATCAGCTGCAATACCCGAGCCGCGCATGGAGCTAAGCGCTTGAAAGGTTTCAGATGCGTGTTGAAGTGGTCAGTTGTGGTGCTGGGCGGGGGCATTGCCGCTCTGCTGATCTGGCTAACGGTTTTTTTTGATCCCAACGACTATCGGGAGCACATTGCAGAAGGCATCTCGGAGGCGACCGGTCTGCACTTTACGATTGAGGGCCCTGTAAGGCTTAGCCTGCGATTTGAACCCGGGGAAGGTCTGTTTGCAGAAGCCACGGTCGAGAACGCCCGGCTTCAGGCAGTTGAGGGAATTGAGTCACCACAGCGCGCGCAACTCACTCATCTGACGTTTTCTTTTCCGCTCTCCCAGTCGACACAGCTTGCAGGCGGCCGTTTGGTTGACGGGAAAGGACAGTTTCGCATCTCGAATCTGGACGTGAGTGCAATGGCTGTCGGCTTTGGACTCGACCCGACATCATTTAATGGGTCGATGGCGGATTCGGTATTGGCGCAGGGAAGCTTTGAGACCGGAAAAACTTTTGTCTCCCTGACGGATCTCGAGATTGGAATCTTTGAAACCGAAGTCAGGGGACATGTTCACCTTGGGCAGTTGGATCAACTTCCCCATCTCGAATTCTCCCTCGCAGCGTCTACCCTTAATCTGGACGAAATGGTGCCGGAAGCATTGCGCGGCCCGACCGACGCCTTTGAATGGTTAAGCCTTTCGCCGCTGATGGCGCTTGGGATCAGTGCACAAGGCTCCCTGACTATCGGGACTTTCCAATCGGGAGGTCTGGTGTTTGAGGATCTGACTGTGCCGATCGTTGCGGATGGTAACCAGGTGGCGGCCTCGCCGGTTACAGCGAACTTATATGGCGGCGCCATGCGGATCGATACCGTTGCCCATGGAGATAGCGAGAATCTTGACTTCATCACCCGCCAGCGCTTTACGGGAGTGTCCGCTGGTCGGATGCTCGAGGACATGCAGTTGACGGGAATGCTTCATGGGCGAGCGGATCTTGAGGCGATTGTGGCGTTTTCCGGGGCCGACTACCCAGAACGCCTTCGCTCTGCTCAGGGCGTAGCCACGCTCAAGGCAAGCGAGGGTCAGATACGCGGCTTTGATGTGGCGTCCCTGTTGAGTCAGCTCAGCCAGGGCGATCTGCCGAGCGGTGGGGAATGGCTCGGTGAGGGGGCTTACACGGTACTGGAAGACGTGAATGCAACTTTGGTTTTGGGCGATACCCATCTCATGAATGACAATCTTGTATTTCGCGCAGGGGGAGTCGACGTTACCGGCCGCGGCAAATTGAATCTGGAGAACGAACTGGTGGACTACCGGCTCTTGCTCGAGCTTGATCAGCCTGATGTCGTCAGGATGCTGCCGCCTCCGCTAAACGCGGTGGGTCTTATTCTCCCCCTTCGGGTAAGCGGCAGATGGGATAATCCCGGGATCATGATCGACATGCCGACGTTGATTCAGATGCAGATCCAACGCGCAATGGGCGCCAAGAGTGCATTGGGTTCGCCCGATGCAGACGCGCAGGCTGAGCGTGTGCGCCAGGCGCTTGAGGCGGAACTTGGCAAAAGACTGGATTCGGTTGTTGATGGGGTCGCGGCTCAGTGAAGCTTGTCAGGTTTGGAGATGCCGGGCAGGAGCAGGCGGGACTGATTGATTCTGACGGCGCGGTCAGGGATCTGAGTGATGTGGTCGAGGACCTCACTCCGGACACCCTTGGCATTCGGCAGCTGCAAAAATTGAAAGACATTGATCCGCAGTCACTGCCGTTGGTGCCGGCGGGGGTGCGCATGGGTCCGTGCGTAGCGAAGCCGGGCAAGTTCGTCTGTATCGGCCTGAACTACCATGATCATGCCGTTGAGACCGGGCTGACACCTCCCAGCGAGCCCGTGGTATTCATGAAGGCGGTCAGCGCGATCGGGGGGCCTCACGATGACATTACCCTGTTGAGGAGGTCTCGCAAGAGTGACTGGGAAGTGGAACTTGGTGTTGTGATTGGAAAACGGACTCAGTACATTTCGCCCGATCAGGCGATGGGCGTCGTGGCCGGCTTTTGCCTTGTCAATGACCTGTCGGAGCGGGAGTGGCAGATAGAGCGCGGTGGGAACTGGTCAAAAGGCAAGTCGGCAGATGGCTACGGACCGGTCGGGCCTTGGCTCGTTACCCCCGATGAGGTGGATAACCCCCAATCATTGGACTTGTGGCTGGAGCGCAATGGCGAAGTCATGCAAAAGGGCAGCACGGCTGACATGATCTTTCCGGTGACGGAACTGATCTCGTATTTAAGCCAGTGCATGAGTCTTAATGTTGGCGATATCATTGCGACCGGCACCCCAGCCGGCGTTGGTCTCGGCAGGAAGCCGCCCACCTTTCTTGAGGATGGAGATGCATTGCGGCTTGGGATCACAGGACTGGGGGAGCAGTCCTACCGAGTCTTCGCAGACAAAGACCTGTGAGGCAGTGGACTGCATACCCGCCGTGGGCCGAAACCCCGAGTGCGACAGAATTTTATGACGGAGAGTGACATGAGCGAAAAGTTGAACAAGGTTAGTTCCAGAATCACCCAGCCTCGTTCCCAGGGCGCATCACAGGCCATGCTTTACGCCACGGGACTGACCCGTGAGGACATGGACAAAGCGCAGGTAGGGATCGCCAGCATGTGGTGGCAGGGCAATCCGTGCAATATGCACTTGAATGATCTCGCGGATCAGATCGCCACGGGCGTTCGCGAGTCGGACCTTATTCCAATGCGCTTTAACACCATTGGGGTCAGCGATGGGATTTCCATGGGAACAGAGGGTATGAGTTATTCGTTGCAGTCCCGTGACCTGATCGCCGACTCGATTGAGACTGTCATGGGAGGGCAGTGGTACGACGCGTTGGTCACCGTGCCTGGATGCGACAAGAATATGCCCGGATGTCTGATGGCCATGGGCCGCGTCAATCGACCTGCCTTGATGCTGTACGGCGGCACGATCAGGCCAGGCCATGCAGGATCACAGGTGGTCGATATCGTTTCTGCCTTTCAGAGTTATGGTCAGTACATCGCCAAGGTGATCACTGATGAGGAGCGGCAGGATATCGTGAATAACGCCTGCCCGGGCGCCGGCGCCTGCGGGGGAATGTACACCGCCAATACGATGGCGAGTGCGATCGAGGCAATGGGGATGTCGCTGCCTTACAGTTCGTCGGCTCCCGCCACCACAGAACAGAAAAAAAATGAGTGCCTTAACGTCGGCGCCGCCGTAAGGAAACTGCTCGAGCTGGATCTTCGCCCACGTGACATCATGACGCGGGAAGCCTTTGAGAATGCGATGGTCATGGTATCGGCATTGGGCGGCTCCACGAATGCGGTCTTGCACCTCATTGCGATGGCGCGCGCGGTCGACGTACCGCTTGGAATCGATGATTTTCAGGCCGTCAGTGAT
>WTHR01000014.1 GCA_011523045.1 Gammaproteobacteria bacterium
ACTATTTCGGGAAAGGCGGCTGGAAGGGAAACGGCAAACGAAGGTGCTTCCCAAACCGAGGCGCGAACTGATGCTCAATTCACCGTCCATTCTCGAGAGAACGTGCTTGACGATGGCAAGACCCAGCCCCGTCCCGCCGAGCTCTCGGGAACGCGCCACATCCACCCGATAAAATCTCTCTGTAAGTCGGGATATGTGCTGACCCTCGATCCCGATGCCGTTATCTTTTACTGAGAGATATGCACCCTCCTGATTGACGTTCCAACGAATCATAACGTTGCCTTTTTCGGGAGTGTATCGAATCGCATTAGACACCAGATTAGTCAGCAGGCTGCCCAGTTCTTCCGAGCTTCCGAGAAGTAAATAACCTTTATCCGCCTCCAATGAAACAACGTGTTTTTTTTCCGATGCCAGCATCACTGCTTCTTCTCGTGCTGTCTCTAAGAACGCGTCCATGTCGATGGCCTCTTCTACTGCATCAAGGTCTCTATCTATCCTGGACAACATCAGCATGTCTTCGACGATGCGTTTCATCCGATCAGTCTGAAGATGCATTTGCCGGAAGATTCGCATCAACTCCGACGATTCCTCCTGCGGATAATGATCCATCAGCGTTTCCAAATAGCCATGCACGACCGTCAAGGGCGTTCTCAACTCATGAGAGGCGTTGGCAACAAAATCCCGGCGAATATCTTCAAGTTGCCGAACCCGGGTCATATCCTGCGCCTGAAGCAGATAGCGCTGATCGTTCGTTGAGACGACACGAATCGAAAGAAGATGCTTGGAAGACGTAGGAGATAATACTTCGAAGGGCTCATCCGAAATGTTCTTCATGAACTCAGTGAAGCCCGGATCATTGATCAGCGATTCTATCGATCGCTTTCTGTCAAGCGCCGACGAAATACCCAACAGATGGGTCGCAGCCTGATTCCAGAACACAACTCGATGCTCTCGATCCAGCATCACCACTGCATCAGGAAGAGCTTCGATGAAGTTACGAAAATCAGAGATCGCATTGCTAAGCGCCTGCTGTCTCTTGCGTCCACGTTTTTTATAGCGAACAATAGAGGCTGCTTGATCCGTCTGTAACGCGAATAGATTCCTGATCTCTTTCTGCAGAAAGCGCCCGATCGGACTCAAGACCAGCTGCGATCTTCGCCTCGCGTTTGCCGTTTGGCTTAGGATCCGACTTAAAGCAAAGACTTGTGCGAAGTGCAGCGCAAGCAGAAGTACCGCCCCACTAACAACTCCAAGCAAAGGACTTTCGTACCAATAACCGACGACACCACTTAGCGCAACGATAAGGGCAAGAAATAGAAACTCCTTGACCCAAATAGTCAGTTTTTCATTCACTGCGCTTCAGCAGAGCATCGGTAACCCACGCCACGGACCGTCTGAATCATGGCGTCATAGGAGTGCACTTCGAGGGCCGTGCGCAAACGACGAACATAAACATCCACCGTCCGCTCTTCAACAAAGGAATTGGCTCCCCACACCCAATCAAGCAACTGACCGCGTGAGTAGACGCGTTCTTGGTGAGTCATAAAAAAATGCAGCAACTTAAATTCTGTAGGTCCCATCTGGAGGGGCTTGTCTGCCACCGATACTTGGTGACGTACCGGGTCAAGCAATAGATCGCCAAAAGTAACCACGTCATCGCTCTTGTGCGGCACCAAGCGGCGCATAACGGCTCGAATCCGCGCCACAAGTTCCCGAGGAGAGAAGGGCTTGGTTACGTAATCATCAGCACCGCACTCAAGCCCTCTAACTTTGTCTTCTTCCTCTCCACGAGCCGTTAGCATGATTATTGGGATGTCAGTTGTAGCCTTGTCAGCTTTTACTTTTTTCGCAAAATCCACACCGCTCATACCCGGGAGCATCCAGTCGAGCAAGATTAACCCTGGATGATTACGATAAATCTCTTGCTGAGCAGTCTCAGCATCCTCCACTTCGATAATTTCAAAATTATTCTGTCGAAGAACAAAAGTCAGCAATTCCCGCACCGCAGGATCATCTTCTACTACCAATATATTTGGGGCCACGTTTACTCACACCATAGGATAAAGTGCAAAGATTCTCGGATTTCAGCAAGACTTTATTACAAAATTATTTCACTTATCCTAGGTTTTGGACGCCCTCAATATCCTCATTACATTTCCCTGTCGGACTAAAAAGTCGTAGAACTGGGCGTCACTTTGTCGGCTTTTGCAAGAAGCTCTAACTAGTCTTGTTTTCCTCGGCTCGCTCCAAAGCCTTGACCCGTTTGGCTAAATCGTCGAGTTGGCGGAACCGTACTGCTGCTTTTCGCCATTCTGTCGCCGGCAACAGCCCCGTTCCCGAGGAATACATGCCGGGCTCATTGATAGAGCCCGTCACCATCGCCATTCCCGTGAGATGTACGTCATCACAAATATTGACATGATCAGCAACGCCCACCGCACCTGCCAGGATGCAGCGCTTGCCGACCACCACACTGCCGGCAATCCCGACGCAGGATACGATCGCCGTATCCTCGCCGATCTGGCAGTTGTGGCCGATCTGGACCAGATTATCGATCACCACCCCATCTGCGATGACGGTATCTCCGATCGCACCCCGATCGATTGTCGTGACCGCACCGATCTGAACGTCGTTACCAATACGCAGCCCGCCATGCTGCGGAATTCTCACCCAGTGCCCTTCTTCCTGCGTGTTGCCAAATCCGTCACTGCCAAGCACCGCCCCGCTTTTGATGAAGCAACGCTCACCGATGATGACGCCCCGCATCACCGTAACGTTGGCAAAAAGACGGGTCTGTACGCCCAGCTGAGACCGCTCTGAAATCACGCTGCCCGGCCCGATAATCACACTGTCTCCAATAACCGCATCATCCTCAATGACACAGTTTGGACCGATCGAGGCCGTCGCGCTGACCGTCGCGCTGTCTGCCACCACAGCGCTTGGATGAATGCCGGGCTCAGGGACGGGTGTGTTATCCAGTAGCCTTGCGGCACGAGCGTACCCAAGATGTGGGTTCTCACAGACAACGGCAGCGCCCTGCCAGGCATCCCGATCTTCCTCACGCAGAATCACGGCTGAGGCGGCACAACCTGCCAACTGCTCGCTGGATGTCGATACCGCAAGAAACGTCACGTCGCCAGCGCCCGCGTCTTCCAAGGTGCCGAGCGTAGTGATTTCAAGATTGGCGTCGCCGTCGCAGACGCCACCTAACTTTTCTGCAAGTTCACCCAGTTTCATGAAGTCTTGGATTCATCCGGCCAAAAATCAAAATCAGTCACGAGCGCTCCGTGTCTCCAGCTCTTTAATCAACAACCTGACACCGGGCGCCGTAGGGTGATGATAGGCCGGAGCGGGAACAAAACCAAGTTGTCGATAGAGTTCGATAGCGGCATGCATTGTCGGCAGTGTTTCCAGCATAAGCTCATTGATGCCAGCCCGCTTGGCATGCGAGATGACCGCCATCATCAGGCATAAGCCGATACCCGCTCGCCGGTAGGGTGCTTTGACAAAAAGCCGCTTTACTTCAGCCGTGAGATCGTTCTGCGGACGTATGGCGACACACCCCACTGCTCTGCTGTCGCGCAACGCAAGAAAGAGGCCACCCACAGGTGGGGCATACTCCCCTGGTAGCGTGTCCAGTTCAAACTCAAAATCCTCGAAGCACACCGGCGCTTCGACTGACCGCTCGTATTCACGAAAAAGGTTCCGCACGATATCGATGCGGGGTAGGCCGGCCTCCTCCACCGCCACCTTTTCATCAAAGTCTGACGACATCGGATCTTCTCGCGATCGGCTTCATTCGAGACTGCCTAGAATTTGAGACACGGGATAGAATCATCATAGCGTCATTATCACTGAGATGAGGAATCCATGAGACTTCAGGACAAGGTTGCCGTTATCACCGGCGCAGCGCAGGGAATCGGCCTCGGCATTGCGCAGCGTTTTTCAAAAGAAGGCGCGCGCGTCATGATGCTCGACGTTAACGAAGACGTTGGCACTCGCGCTGCAGCAGATATCTCAGGTGCACGTTTTTTCTGTACCGATGTCTCTGACAAAGCCGCGGTGGACAGCACCGTCGACGAGATTATTGCTGATGCTGGCCGTATCGATATCTGCGTCAACAACGCGGGCATCCTGCGTTCAGGAGAGGTTCTGGAGATCAGTGAAGAGGATTTTGACAAAGTACTCTCGGTCAATCTCAAAGGGGCATTTCTGATGAGTCAGGCCACAGGTCGGCATATGGTGGCTGCCGGGGGCGGCAGCATCATCAATATGTCTTCCGTGAATGGCATTATGACCATCCCGAACATCCTGCCCTATAACGTTTCCAAAGGAGGGTTGGATCAGCTCACCCGGGTCATGGCGGTAGCACTTGCGGACAAGCATGTCCGGGTTAACGCCATCGGCCCTGGCAGCATCCTGACAGAGATGCTCCAGCAGGTCATGACGGATGAAGCCAAGCGGCATGCCATCCTGTCACGCACCCCCATGGGGCGCTGCGGCGACGTCGATGAAGTCGCCAGTATTGCGCTTTTTCTCGCAAGTGATGATGCATCGTATATCACGGGGCAATGCATCTACGCAGACGGCGGACGACTGGCGCTCAACTACACTGTGCCTGTCCCCGACTAAACGCCCCGGGGCCCAACCAATAGACTCAAATCGGGGTTCGACTCAATTCGTGGACAGCGTCCACCAGAACTTTGACATTCTCGGGATCAATCCCCGGCGTAATGCCGTGACCCAGGTTGAAGACATGGCCGGGACCTGTTCCATAATCTTCTAGAACGTCCCGAACGGCTGAGCGGATCTTCTCAGGAGAAGCATTGAGCACTGCCGGGTCGAGGTTGCCCTGTAGTGCTACCCGGTCCTGCACCAGACGCCGAGCCTCCCTAAGGGAGGTGGTCCAGTCGCAACCCAGGGCATCGCATCCGATTTCTGAGATTCGCGACAGCCACTGGCCGCCTCCTTTGGTAAACACAATGATCGGTAATTCACGGGCAACCGCATCAGCCCGAAGCGCGTCCACTATTTGCGCCATGGGATCCAGCGAAAAGTGACGGTATTCGGCATGACCCAGGGCACCGCCCCAGGTATCAAAGAGCATCAGGACCTGGGCCCCGGCGTGCGCCTGCGCCGTCAGGTACAAAGCAATGGCATTGCTGAGAAGGGCCAGCAGTCGACGGGCCACTGAAGAATCCTGGTAAATCAGGTTCTTGACGATTGAGAAATCACGACTGCTCTGGCCTTCCACCATGTAAGTCGCCAGAGTCCAGGGACTGCCCGCAAATCCTATGAGAGGGACCCGCCCGTGCAGTTCCTGTCGGATGAGCCTGACGGCATCCATGACATAGCGAAGTTCTCCCTCAGGATCAGGCAGCGTCAGAGCGTCAACATCCGCAGCCGTTCGAACCGGACGGGAAAAGCGCGGGCCCTCGCCCTCTTTGAGGCTGAGCCCCAAACCCATTGCATCGGGTATCGTCAGGATGTCCGAGAAAAGAATCGCAGCATCAAGATCAAACCGCTCCAGAGGCTGGAGCGTTACTTCACAGGCGAGTTCCGGCGTTTTGCAAAGCGTCAGGAAGTCTCCCGCTCGTGCACGGGTGGCACGGTACTCCGGAAGATACCGGCCGGCCTGGCGCATGATCCAGACCGGGGTACAGTCAACGTCCTGTCGGCGCAACGCCCTCATCAGGCGGTCGTTTTTCAGGTCAGGATGGGATGCGTTCATACTGCCAGGGCAGAATGGATCTCAGACTGGATCGCCTCTGCTGCTGCTTTTGGATTATCTGCGTCACGAATCGGCCGCCCGACCACGAGATAGTCGGCCCCATCATGTAGAGCCTGGGTGGGGGTGACTGCCCGTTTCTGGTCGTCATCATGCTGCCCCGGACGGATTCCCGGCGTCACAATCACTCCCCGGTCGCCCAGACTGCCGCGCAGTACCGCGGCCTCTTCTCCAGACGCCACCACGCCCGCACACCCCAAAGTCACGGCACGCTCTGCCCGGGACCGCACAAGCGCCGGAATGTCGCAGTCGAACCCCAGATCCCGCATATCTGCCGAATCCAGGCTCGTCAACACCGTCACGGCCAGAATACCGACATCGTCCGAAGCCTCGGCCGCTGCCCGCATGATGGCGTCGTTGCCATGCACTGTCGCAAAGGTGATATTCCGTCCCCGCAATTGCTTCACGGCCCGCGCCACGGTCGCCGGGACGTCAAAGAACTTGAGATCAACAAAAACCTGTTTGCCGTTGTCGCTCAACCAGTCGACAGTCGCAAAACCATCCGTACCGGTAAAGAGTTCAAGCCCCACCTTATAGAAACCGACACTGTCGCCCAGGGTGTTGACGAGTTCTCGGGCTTCAGCGCCACTGGGAACATCCAGTGCAACGATAAGCCGCTGATCGACGGGGATGCTCGCGCGACTCACGGGCACAACGCCTCAGGCAACGGCAGAGATCTCAGAACGCTTCCGCAGGTAGTTATCGACCGCCTCGGCCACTTCCCGACCCTCACGAATTGCCCAGACCACCAAAGACTGGCCCCGGCGGCAGTCGCCCGCGGCAAAAACAGGCGCGCGAGAAGACAGGTAGTCCGGCGCCTGGGCCAGAATATTCGACCGCGAATCACTCTCAAGACCCAATTGATCGAGCAATGTCCCTTCGGGCCCTGTAAACCCCATAGAAAGAAAAACCAGATCACAGGGCCACTCGCGCTCAGAGCCTTCAATCTCGGAAAACGGCGCGCCGTCACTGGGTCGTGACCAGTCCACCTCGACTGTCTGGACGCCGCGAACCTCACCTTGATCGCCCATAAGAAAGGACTTAGAGAGCAGGCTGTAGTTTCGCGGGTCTTTTCCAAACCGATGCTTTGCTTCTGTATGGGCGTAGTCACTGCGAACGATAAGCGGCCACTGCGGCCAGGGATTATTCGATGCCCGCTCATTGGGCGGACGATCAAGCAACTCGAAGTTTACGATGCTTTGGCAGCCTTGTCGCAATGCGGTACCGATACAGTCGGCACCGGTATCGCCTCCGCCAATCACAATGACCCGTTTGCCGGCAGCATTGATCGACGACGGGCTCTTTTCATAGAGACTCTGGGTGCTGCGCGTCAGGTACTCCATCGCAAAATGGATACCGGATGCGGTTCTGCCTGGAATGGGGAGATCGCGCGCCTCGGTGGCTCCCACCGCGAGCACCAGCGCATCGTACCGGTCCAGCACCTCCTCCACGGACAGATAGGCGGTCTCATCCCGTCCTTCCTCCATGAGGTTAATCATATGATCTGTCGACACCGCCGCCTTGGTGCCAATATTGGTACGGGTCACAAAATCGACTCCGGCCTGGCGCAACAAATCAACTCGGCGCTCCACCAGATGCTTGTCCAGCTTCATCATGGGAATGCCGTACATCAGCAGCCCGCCAATGCGATCTGCCCGCTCGTAGACCGTAACAGCATGACCCGCGCGGTTCAGTTGGTCGGCCGCCGCGAGACCTGCCGGTCCTGATCCTGCCACGGCGACCTTAAAGCCGGAGCGCTGCCGCGGAGCAACGGGCTCTACCCATCCTTCTTCAAACCCCCGATCAATAATCGCCTGCTCGATATTCTTGATGGTCACCGCCGGCTCTGTGATGCCGAGGACACACGCTCCTTCACAGGGTGCAGGGCATACCCGCCCGGTGAACTCCGGGAAATTGTTGGTCGCGTGCAGACGATCAAGCGCTGCGCGCCATTCGTCCTGATAAACAAGGTCATTCCACTCAGGAATCAGATTGTCTACGGGGCAGCCCTCCTCTGATTGGCAGAAGGGAACACCGCAATCCATGCACCTTGCCCCCTGGGTCTGCAGGTGTTCTGGATCGGCACCGGAGAAAATCTCATCGAAATCACCCAGACGCTCGGCTTCCGCCCGATAGGGAACTGCCGAACGAGGAAATTCCTTGAAACCCGTTACCTTGCCCATAGCTGAGTTGTCCTTTCCTGGCTCACCGGTTTAACTGATGCACAATGTTGGCGCCTTAGGCCGCTGACGGCGCCGCGAGGTCTTCGGTTTGCTGCTCGGCCAATACCCGCTTGTAGTCACGCGGTATTACCCTGACGAAGCGCGAAAGCGATGCCTCCCAGTTGTCGATCAACGCGGCGGCAACCTCGGATCCTGTCCAGCGGACATACTCCTCAAGAAGACTGCGCAGGTCGTGTGCCTCCCTGTCACCTGTAATCGATTCAAGCTCCACCAGTTCCTGATTGCAGTTGATCGCAAATGCGGACCGGTCATCAGCGAGTACATACGCAATACCGCCAGACATCCCGGCAGCAAAATTACGGCCTACGGGCCCCAACACGACAATGCGGCCCCCGGTCATGTATTCACAGCCGTGATCGCCCAGCCCTTCGATCACGGCACTGGCCCCGCTATTGCGTATCGCAAATCGCTCAGCCGCCCGACCGCGGAAGAATGCCTGCCCGCCAGTTGCCCCATACAAAACAACATTCCCCACGATGACGTTGTCCTGAGGAACAAAGGTCGTGCCCTTCTGGGGATAAATGACAATACGTCCGCCGGATAACCCCTTGCCGACATAGTCATTGGCATCACCGGCCAGCTCCAGCGTGATGCCCTGAGCCAGCCAGGCGCCAAAACTCTGTCCCGCGGATCCGGTGAAACGGCCATGGATCGTCCCGTCCGGGAGCCCTTGCTCACCATGATGTTTGACGACCTCATGACTCAGCATGGTGCCGACAGTGCGGTTCACATTGCGAATAGGCAGTTCGAACCTGACCGTCTTTGCATCATGAATTGCAGACTGGCTCAGTGGGATGAGATGAGTCGAATCCAGCGCCTCATCCAGACCGTGATCCTGCGCTTTCTGACAATACACGCCCACGTCATCGCTTAACTTTTCTGCGGGACTTAACAACGGCGCAAGATCGATACCGCTTGCCTTCCAGTGTGAGATTGCCGTAGCCGCTTCGATCACGTCGGTCCGGCCGACCATTTCATTGAAAGTACGGAAGCCAAGCCGCGACATGATCTCCCGCGCCTCCTCGGCAACAAAAAACAGGTAGTTCACGACGTGTTCGGGCTGACCATGAAACTTCTTTCGCAGCTCACGATCCTGCGTTGCAATGCCCACCGGACAGGTGTTCAGATGACATTTGCGCATCATGATGCAGCCCAACGCGATCAACGGTGCTGTCGAAAATCCGATTTCTTCGGCACCGAGCAGCGCCCCGATCACGACGTCGCGACCTGTCTTGATGCCGCCGTCTGTCTGGAGGGTCACTCGACTGCGAAGATCATTCATCACCAGGGTCTGGTGGGTTTCTGCAAGACCCAACTCCCAGGGCAACCCCGCGTGCTTGATACTGGTCAGCGGGGAAGCGCCGGTGCCCCCGGTATCTCCGGCAATGAGAATGTGATCGGCATGGGCCTTCGCCACACCCGCCGCAATCGTTCCCACGCCCACCTCAGCGACCAATTTCACGCTGACACGCGCCTTAGGATTCGCATTTTTTAGGTCATAAATCAGCTGGGCCAGATCCTCGATCGAATAGATGTCATGATGCGGCGGCGGGCTGATCAATCCCACACCGGGCGTGGAATATCGAATTCGCGCAATGGTTCCGTCTACCTTGGTGCCGGGCAGTTCGCCCCCCTCCCCCGGCTTGGCGCCCTGGGAGATTTTGATCTGGATCTCGTCGGCATTGGCGAGGTACCAGGCGGTCACGCCAAACCGGCCTGAAGCGACCTGTTTGATTGCTGAACGTTTGAGATCACCATTCGCCATAGGCTTGAAGCGCTCTGGGTCCTCGCCCCCCTCGCCCGTATTGCTTTTTCCGCCAAGCCGATTCATCGCGACGGCAAGCGTCTCGTGTGCCTCAGGCGAAATGGACCCAAAACTCATCGCTCCCGTACAAAACCGCTTAACCAGTTCGGCAGCCGGCTCCACTTCCTCCAGCGGCACGGATGGCCCCGCTACGCCTTCACGCAGTGACATTAGGCCGCGAAGCGTGCAACGGCCGCTCGATTCGGAATTGATGAGGTCGGAGAATTCCCGGTAGGCCTCCTGGCTGTTCTGCCCGGAGGCGCGCTGCAAACTGGAGATCGCGCGTGGCTCCCAGGCATGCTTGCGTCCGCCTGCCCGCCAGTGATACTCACCGGGATTGGGCAGCGTCACCACGTTATCCCGGGGCATCTTGGGAAAACCCAAGTCGTGGCGACGGAGTGTTTCCTCAGCCAATACCTCAAAGCCCACACCCTCAAGGCGACTTGCCGTATCGGTAAAGCACAGGGAGATCACATCGCTGTGCAGGCCGACGGCCTCAAAAATCTGGGCACCCTTATAGGATTGCAGCGTTGAGATACCCATTTTGCCCATCACCTTGAGCATTCCTTTTGCCACACCCTTGCGGTAGGCGGCCACGACAGCGGCGTCATCCGCCAAGGTCTCACTATTGAGTTTGTCATCCTGACGGGCCTGCCATAAGGCCTCCAGTGCAAGATACGGGTTGATTGCATCAACACCAAAGCCGATGAGCAGGCAATGATGGTGAACCTCACTGGCCTCTGCCGTTTCCACCACAAGCGCGATACGAGTCCGTTTCGCGCAACGGACCAGATGCTGGTGGACGGCGCCCGCAGCCAGCAGCATACTGACCGCTGGACGATCCGCAGCGACTGCACGGTCAGACAGGATGACGACACTGGTGCCGGCATCCGCTGCGGCTTCCGCCTCGGCGCAGATGCGCTGCAGGGCCGGTACCAGACCCTCGACTCCGGAGGCCCGATCAAAAGTGACATCAATGATCTGACTGCGCCAACCACGATGATCGAGGGCCTTGAGCGCAGCGGTCTCATCGTGCGTCAGGATGGGGTGAGGCACTCTCAGTCGATGGCAATGCGCTGCCGAGGTCTCGAGCAGGTTTTGCTCTGGGCCGATGAAACACTCCAGTGACATGATCACATCCTCGCGAATCGAGTCGATCGCAGGATTGGTCACTTGCGCAAACAGTTGCTTGAAATAATCGTAAGTCAGTCGGGGCTGATCGGAAAGACAGGCAAGCGCAGAGTCATTACCCATGGAGCCCACAGGGTCTCTCTCTTCATGCACCAGAGGAATCAGCATGAAATCGAGGCTCTCCCGGGTATAACCAAAGGCGCGCATACGGGGAATCAGGGAATCGGAATCCAGTCCAGGGACCTGCGCCGGGACGACCAAATTTGAGAGTTCAATCTGCTCTTGCTTGAGCCAGTCCCCATAAGGACGCTGCTGTGCCAGCGCCGCCTTGACCTCGGCATCGGGTATCAACTCTCCTTTGTCAAAATCAATCAGGAACATGCGGCCCGGCTGAAGACGGCCTTTATGGACAATTTGCTCCGGTGCAACGTCCAATACGCCAACCTCACTCGCCATGACGACTCGATCATCCGCGGTAACGTAATAACGGCTGGGTCTCAATCCATTGCGGTCCAGCACGGCGCCGATACAGCGTCCATCGGTGAAAGTCACTGATGAAGGACCATCCCAAGGCTCCATCATCGCAGAGTGATATTCATAAAATGCGCGCTTGGCGGGATCCATCGATTCGTGTTTCTGCCACGCCTCGGGAATCATCATGAGAACGGATTCCGGCAGGGACCGTCCGGTTCTCAGTAAAAATTCCAGCGCGTTATCCAGTCCGCTGGTATCCGAACAGTCTGGCTCAATTACCGGGAAAAGCGAGATGAGATCATCCCCAAAATCATCGCTTTGCATCGCCCCCTCGCGGGCCTGCATCCAGTTTCGGTTGCCCCTGAACGTGTTGATCTCGCCATTGTGGGCGATCAGCCGCATCGGATGCGCCCGATCCCAACTGGGGAAGGTGTTGGTCGAAAATCGGGCGTGCACCATCGCCAGATGGCTCACATAGTCGGGCGCTTTAAGATCAGGAAAATAATCCATCAACTGCAGGGTACGGAGCATGCCTTTGTAGACCATGACCCGACTGGAGAGCGAGCAGATATAGAACATCTTTGCCTGGGAAAGCGCTGCTTGCGTGCGCAATTTGTGACTCGCTGCTTTTCGGATCAGGAATAACTGCCGCTCAAACGCATCCTGATCCAAACCGGGTGCCGCGCCAACGAGTAACTGTTCGCTATGTGGCTCAGTCCGTCGTGCGGCGGCACCGAGATCGGCCTCGTCCGGACAGACAGGTACGACGCGCCAACCAATCAGTTGCTGGCCGTGCCGAACGACCAGCGCTTCCACTTCTCTTTTGCACAGTGCCCGCTCCTTGGTATCGCGGGGCAAAAAAACCAGCCCGGCTCCCAGCGCACCGCGGGCGGGCAACTCAACGCCCAGCTCCTTGGGCACCACCCGCGCAAGAAAATCATAAGGCAGGGCCGTTAACATGCCTGCCCCATCACCGCTATTGGGCTGCGCCCCTACACCGGCACGGTGTTCCATGCTCTTGAGAACAGCATAAGCGTCATCGACAATCGCGCGACTGGGGACACCTTTGATGTGCGCCACCAACCCTACGCCACAACTGTCGTGCTCGTAGGCAGGGTCATACAGGCTGTTCCGCTGACGTGTTGTTGTTTTCAAAGCGTTCATAAAGTCAGGAGGGTTACCGACAGTTGCCAATGTGGTGTCGCAAGACACTTATCCGCGAGGCGCGATTAAGAGAGGAAAAGAGAGGCGGACTTAGACCTCGTCAACAGGCGGGTGCCGCTCCCGAATCACACTTGGGCGCGACGGCCGGACGAGTATACCGGCACCGATAAACCGCTTCAAACGCTAAAGTTTTATGAGGGGAGAGAATTCTGCTTATGGAACAAGAGACTGCCCCGCAATGGTGCAGTTCTGCAGGACTGCTTCAAACGCAGAATGCGTCGAGCACTTCAGCCAGCAATTCGTCAGGGTAATCTGAAATCAGTGAGGCCTGGCCAAGTTCACTCAACAGAACAAAACGGATTCGCCCACTACTGACTTTCTTATCAACAGTCATGTGCTTCATGAAATCATCAGGCGACATCGAAGCCGGAGGCTCACTCGGAAGGCCCGCCCGTTTTACCAACTCCCGCACACGCTCAACCTCTGCTGCATCCAGCCAACCCATCTTCTGGGACATGGTCGCTGCCATCACCATACCCACGGCGACGGCTTCACCATGCAGCCAACCGACATAATCCGTTGCAGCTTCGATCGCATGACCAAAAGTATGTCCAAGATTAAGGAGCGCTCTTTCACCAGCCTCTCTTTCGTCATTGGCCACCACCTGCGCCTTATGCCGGCAAGATTCCAGGATCACGAACTCCAGCGCGTCATCCTCATAGCGCAGCAGGCGCTCGATATTTTCCTCAAGCCAGCTGAAGAATTTCTGATCGCGAATGAGGCCGTACTTGATGACCTCGGCGATCCCCGCTGCCAGTTGGCGAGGATCTAGAGTCGACAGCGTCCCGGTATCGGAAACCACGCACGCGGGCTGATGAAACGCCCCAATCATGTTTTTCCCTTGCGGATGATTGACGGCTGTCTTGCCGCCAACAGAGGAATCCACTTGCGCCAGCAGTGTCGTTGGCAGTTGAATGAAGGGAATTCCGCGCTGATAGCATGCCGCCGCGAATCCCACCACATCACCGATCACTCCGCCGCCAAGCGCGATCAGGGTGGTGGTGCGACTACAGCGATTCTCCAGAAGGGTATCGAAGATACCCTGTAAGGTATCCAGATTTTTGAACTGCTCTCCATCAGGAAGCACCTGACAGATGAGCTGGCGGTCTTTCAGTGACGTAGTGACCTGATCAAGGTAGAGGGGAGCGATCGTCTCATTGGTCAGGACGACGACCTCATCGCCGGCGATGTAGGGTGCGAGTAAAGCCTCGTCTCTCAGCAAACCGTTCCCGACGATGATCGGGTAGCTTCGGTTGCCGAGTTCAACGTTCAGCGTTGCCAACGTTTGCGAATCTCTGTGCAGATATCCCGCGCGACAGCGTGCGGCGAGCGGGAATCCGTTTCAAAAACGATATCCGCCTCTGCCCGATAGAGAGGATCGCGCTCCAACATCAACGTCTCGAGCACCTCACGCGGATCCGCGCCGGTATTGAGAAGCGGACGGTTTTTGCTGGAACGGGTCCGCTCTACCAGCATCTCCAACGTCGCGTGCAGGTAGATGACGAGCCCGTTATGTCGCATGGCCTTGCGAACATCCTCCCGCGTAACCGCCCCACCGCCGGTCGCAAGGACAATATTCGTCCGCTTCACGAGCTCAAAGATCTCCTTGGCCTCGCGCTCACGGAATCCCGCCTCACCTTCAATATCAAAGATGGTGCTGATGCTGACGCCGGTTCGCTCCTCAATCTGCTGATCGGAATCGACAAACTCCATACCGAGACTTTTGGCCAGAGAACGGCCGACCGTAGTCTTGCCCACTCCCATGGGGCCAACGAGATAAATATTGCTTGCAGAGATCATGGATCCAGGTTGATTGCGTCGTAAAGGAACTTGCTGCCCGTCTTCGCCTAGCCGGCGGTCAAGACAGGATTGATAATTCTTGGTGTAAGAAAAATCAGCAGTTCGCGTCGATTATCTAGGATTCCCTTGGTTCTGAAAAGCGGGCCAAGCACAGGCAGATCTCCGAGCACCGGTACTTTCGATACGCTCTCAGACGTCTGCTGGGTGTAGATGCCACCCAGCACGATGGTTTCCCCGTTATCAAGCAGCACCTGAGTCCTGACCTGAAGGGTGTTGATATTTTCCTCTGTCGGTGACACAAAAGAATCCTTGGTCACAAAGACATCCAAAATGACCCGGTCGTCAGGCGTGATCTGAGGCGTGACGGTCAGTCCCAGTACCGCCTTTTTCGTGACGACGGTTCCCTCTCCCAGCGTGTTGGTCGTAAAGATACGCTCCTGACCCTGTTCGATATGGGCTTCCTGCTTATCCGCTGTGAGCAGTCTTGGATTGGCGACGATCTTTCCGTTGCCTTCAGCCTCGAGTGCAGAAATTTCAAGATCAATCAGCGAGGCCCATCCAGCACCCGCTTTGGCCAGCGTAAAGGCATAAGAGGCCGGCGACACCGAACCGATCCCCTGGGCCGGCAGATTCACCCCCAAAGATCCATCCCCGCTGGAACTGATGCCGTCGTTGCGCACCGTCGCTGTGTTGGCGAGCGATCCTGAACCAATCATTGATCCCAGATCGGTATTGCTGTTGATTCCTGTCAATCCAAGCTTTACGCCAATATTGCGGCTGAAGTCTTCATTGGCCTCCACGATTCGGGTTTCGATCAGAACCTGCTTTACCGGGCGATCCAACTCACTGATGAGCTCACGAATTTCGCGGATCTTCTGCGCCGTATCCTGGATCAAAAG
The DNA here is from genome assembly GCA_011523045.1 of Gammaproteobacteria bacterium. Classification (GTDB taxonomy): domain Bacteria; phylum Pseudomonadota; class Gammaproteobacteria; order Arenicellales; family UBA868; genus UBA868. The sequence goes on from WTHR01000014.1 coordinate 15,364, forward strand.
AGAATTTGTCCGCTCGTCTACAGTGACACTGCCCCGATCGGACAACAGTCGATTTTCCTCGGTCTGGACTTCCGCCACAGAGACACTGCCGAACATGGATTGCTGCACGCTAGGTTCAATAGCACGAACGGACTTGAGCAGATTCGCAATATCTTCTGCTTTGGCGTAATTGATCTGGATAAGATCAGACACCAATGGCTCAAGTTCACTCACCTGACGCGACGCCTCGAGCACCAGACGCTCCTGATTGGTGATCTCCTCCGCCGGTGCAATCCAGACCACATTGCCCTGCTGACGTCGCGCCAGTCCTTTGGTCTGCATGATCGTGTCCAGCGCCTGATCCCAGGGAACATCCTTCAGTCGCAGACTCATATCCCCCGCAACAGAATCACTGATCACGAAATTGAGGCTGGTCTCGTTAGCAATCTGCTGCAACGCGCTGCGGACCGGAATGTTCTGAAAATCGAAACTGATCGTTTTGCCGCTATAAGTGATCGCCTGATCACCCTCCCCCGCAACCGGTTTAAGGGAGACATCGAGGGTAAAGCGCTTTCCGGACTGGAGCGAGGCAAACTCGAACTCGCCCCGAGGCATCACGACCACCCGCGCGCCGCTGTCAGTGGCAAACGCATCAATAAACTGCACCGGTGTTGCAAAATCGATGACGTCCAGTCTCCGCACAAGCGCCTCATCAAGCAGACCGCCTGAGATATCCAGAACGATCTCTCCGAGGTGCTCGTGGACATCCACCAGCGCCTGCTCGCTGTCAAACTCCAGGATCACGCGGCCCGCGCCTTCAGGCGTACGCCGAAAATCAATCAACCCGATCCGGGTGGAATCCTGGCCCGATTGCGCCATCTGACCCCCGGACGTGCCCGTACCCGCGCCGTCTCCCGAAACCGAGATGACCGGATCCACGACCAGGGTCAGCCGGTTATCCGCAGCTTCAGAGACGAACCCAACCGCAGAAATCAGATTGATCACCATTCGCGAGCGCTCCTCGTCCTGGGCAATCAGGATGTTCTCGATCGCTCCCCGTCCCACATCGATCATTGAGGACTTCAGCTGTGACCGGACACCAAAAAAATCCAGGACAATCCTGTCCGGAGCACTCGTGCGGAACACCCGCGGAGCAGGCAACGCAGCTGAGGAGTAGATATCGATCTGCAGACGTCCGCCCGAAAGGCTGGTGTGATCAATCCGTGTAATGGTTGGTTCAGCGTCCGCCAGAACAGGCGTCGCGATCAGGCCCAGCAAAGCGGCAAAGGCCCATAGGATCGATGTTTTCCTGAGATAATTTGGACGGAACAAAGAACGCATGATGCTGAATTTACACCAGGTCAGGGGCGGTTATCTGCCGGACCGCATTTCACTTGGACGAAGCTCCCACCGACCAGAGACCCCCCGATGGCGCTCCTCGATCTCGAGCACGCCCTCTGATGAGTCGATGGCGATAATCTTGCCGTTATTCTGACCCAGATAGGATCCCACCATGACACGGTGGATTTCTCCATCAGGCGCGCTGATGAGTGCCCAGGTGTCCCCTTCCAGCTGCAGGGTGCCAAGCATCTGCAGCGCATCCAATGGAAACTGCTCGAGAAACTCTGGTGTCCGATCAGCATCGGGTTCGAGGGGATCCGGCTCAGGTTCGGCGATCACCTGAGCTTCCGGCGTCCCGAAGACATTGCTCCGCGCAAAGGGATCCTGGCTCGGATCCGCCTGGTAGGTCACCGAGACCACAGGGATCTGCTCCGGCAGCGGCTCCACCTTGGGCGCCGTATCGCGGTGAGTGGTTTCAATGAAATGCATGAGATCATCCAAGGAGCGCTCTTCCGCACATCCCGCTACCATCGATGCCATGATCGCAAGGCACACGGCGCGTGATCGTAATCCCCACTGGCTGAACCCAGGCCGCATGCCTTATAAGCCTCCTGAGAGGTAACTGTAGGTCTTGACGACTAGAGACGAAGTCAATGTGCCTTGCTCATCCGCGGTAATCTCCAAATCCCCTACCGTAACAATCCTCGGCATCTGCGCCAGGTCACTGATGAAATTCGCCAACTGGTGATATCCGCCTCTGACTTCCATCAGGATCGGAAGCGTTGAGTAGAAGTCTCCGAGCTCTTCTTCCTGCGGATCAAACACAACAAATTCAAGTCCTCGACGCGCGCCGGCTTCGGTGATCGCAATCAACAGGGAGGGCACCTCGCTGCTGTCCGGCAGTTGCTGAACCAGCTCCGCCAGCATCTCCTCTATCTCAACCATCTGAGCCTGGTAGGCCGGCAAGTTGACCACCATTCCCTTTTTGATCGTATAAGTCTGCCGCAGCTCAGCTTCCTGAGCCTGTTCATAATCCAGGCTGAGACGCTGGTCACGAAGCAGGAACTGCCAGCCGCCAAAAATCAGCAACCCGCATCCGAGCAACGACACCACCACCACGAACCAAGGCGGCCACTCCGCCGGCTCGTTGAGATCAACCCCGCGCAGATCATCCAGCCAGCTCATCGGCACTTTATCCCGTCATTCATCATTGCTCGCCCTGTGGCATAAGCTGGTCTGTCTCTGACCGGACCGACGAAACCCAAAGCTCGAATTCCTGCGTATCGCCAACATTGATCACATTCAGTTCAGGCTGATCGAATGACGGCGTGTTGGTTAACTGCTCCATAAGTGCCGAGATCCGCGAGCTGGACTGGGCGACCCCCGTCAAACTGACTCCCTCCGGGCTGCGCTTGAGCGATGAAAAGAAAATACCTTCGGGGATGGTAGTCGCCAGTTCCATCATGCCCCGCACCAGGGTGACCCGCTCTGATTGCAATTGACGAATAATGGCCATGCGGGTCAGGAGGGCTTCCTTGCGCTTCTCAATATCGTTGATTTCCTCAAGCTGTGCCTGCACTTGGGCAATCGCGTCACGCAAATACTGATTGCGGCTTTGCTGATAATCGAGATCGCGATCCTGTGACCACCAGACACCACCCAGAAGACCTACCGCGATCAGCAGCAGAAATGTTGAGGTGATCGTGGCGCGGCGGCGCTGACGTTGCCGTCTCTCTTCCCGCCAAGGCAGCAGATTCACCCCTGTACTCATCGGATCATCGTACTCCCCGGACCGCCAGGCCGGCCGCCTTTATCATACTGGGCCCATATCTCGCGACCAGTTTATCCGCCTTGATGGCGCTTCCCGGCCCGAACGGATCGGCCAGAACCGTCGGCACACCCACATGCGACTCGATCAGCGCAGCGATGCCCTCAATCTGGACACAACCTCCGCTAATGACCAATGCATCTACGCGGTCCATCCCCAATTGGGCTGACAGACAGAATTCAACACTGCGAGCAGCTTCCCGCGCCATCGCCTGACGGAACGGTTCCAACAGATCCTGCTCATAATTCTGGGGTAAATCCCCACCGCGCTTGAGCGCTTCGGCTTCGCGATAATCGATGCCATAACGGGAACGCACGTTTTCCGTGAGAATACGGCCGCCGAAATTCTGTTCGCGGCCGTAAATTGAGCGACCGTCAACAAAAAGATCGAGCCGCGTAGTGACATCACCAAAGTCCATAAGTGCAATCGCCCGCCCCTCCAGGGAATCCCCTAGCGTCTGGGCCACAAAACCGTATCCCCGCTCGACCGCAGACAATCCCACGTCAACGATCATCGCTTTGAGTCCCGCAAGCTCCATCACCGCCGCATAATCTTCAACAATCTCCTTGCGGCAGGCGGTTATGGTGATTTGGTCATCGCTTCCATCCCGCGCCCCGCCGGATACCTCAAAGTCCAGATTGACCTCATCCAGAGAATGCGGGATCTGCTGGGCAGCCTCGATCATGACCTGTTCTTCGATCTCGCGTTCGGCCAGGCCTGCAGGAAGATTGATGGTTCTGGTGATGACATGAGTTTGCGGAACCGACACCACGACCCGCTTGCGGGAACTGCGCGAGTGATGCACAGCCCGGCGGACCGCGTCGCTGATCAGCCGCAAATCGTTGATACGATGCTCTACGATGGCATTTTTGGGCAAAGGCTCAACGCCGGCGCGGCTTGCCTTAAAGCCTTTGCCCGCGGTGGACAGTTCCAACACCTTGACGCTGGCACTGCCGATATCAATGCCGAGTGCCAGACGCTTCGATCTGCGAAAGATTCCCATGGGATAAGTGTACCCTGAGCCTCTGCGGAGGGTCTCGTTCCCGCCAGTTTGATAAAATTTTACCGTCCGGTACCCTCTGGAACCCGGCAATCACCTGCCCACTGCTTTATGTTGATCCGAGCCCTTTTCTGGCTATCTGTACTTGCTGCTGTCGCGGCCTCCATTGCCCTCTTTATGGTGACTGCCGTGATCTGGGCAGATCTCCCCCCTACGAGTGTCGTACAGGACATCCGGCTGAAGGAACCGCTTCGGGTATACAGCGTCGACGGCAGGCTCATGGGCGAATTCGGAGACGAAAGAAGAATTACCATCCAGATCGAAGACACTCCCCGGGACCTGATCAACGCCGTCCTGGCTGCCGAGGACGATCGATTTTTCAGCCATCACGGCGTTGATCCGCTCGGTGTCTTGCGGGCGCTTATCACTAACCTGAAGTCCGGGCAGACCCGTCAGGGGGCAAGCACGATCACCATGCAGGTCGCGCGGAACTATTTTCTATCCCGGGAAAAGACCTACACCCGAAAGATCAAGGAGGCGCTGCTCGCGTTCAAACTGGAGCGCGAACTCAGCAAGAACGAGATCCTTGAGCTGTACGTAAATAAAATCTTTCTGGGACATCGATCTTTCGGTTTTCAGGCGGCTGCCGCTTTTTACTACAACAAGCCCCTGGCGGAGCTCACCCTGGCCCAACTCGCAATGTTGGCGGGGCTGCCGAAGGCGCCGTCAAGCATCAATCCAGTCAGCAATCCGGCCCGGGCGCTTGAGCGGCGCAACTATGTGCTGCGCCGCATGCAGGGACTGAGCCTGATCGACGACGCCGCATTCGAAAAAGCCTCAACAGCCCCGCTGACCGCTGAGCGCCATCGTCAGGAAATCGAAATTAATGCGCCTTATATCAGTGAGATGGTACGCGAGCACATGTTCTCTCGTTACGGTCCCCTGGCATATGAATCCGGCTTTCGCGTCTACACCACCATCGACAGTCGTTATCAGACAACGGCGACGCAAGCCTTGATCCAGGGACTGCTCGCGTACAGCGAGCGACACGGCTATCAAGGCCCCGCTGGGTATATTGATCCAGCGAAGATAACCACGCCCGCCGGACGCGTTGAAGCGCTTTCACAATACCGTACTGTCGCCGGATTAATCCCCGCCATGGTTTTGCGGCCAGGCGGAGATGCTCTCGAAGTACTCACCACCGAACAGGAATTCACTTCCATCGGTTATGAAGGATGGCGGTGGACATCTCGCAGCCCATCGCAGATTCTGCATCCGGGAGACGTTGTCTATCTCTCACGCAGTGCGCACGATACGCTTCGACTGGCCCAGGTCCCTCAGGTGCAAGGCGCGCTGATCTCGCTTAACCCTTCCGACGGTTCGATAATGGCACTGGTCGGAGGCTTTGATTTCGCAAAGAGCAAGTTCAACCGGGCAACGCAGGCGCTGCGCCAACCCGGCTCCAACATCAAACCTTTCATCTACTCTGCTGCGCTCGAAAAAGGATTTACTCCTGCCACCCTGGTCAGTGGAGCGCCAGTCGTCATTGAGGATAACGTGGGCGGTGACTGGCGA
>WTHR01000121.1:0-14530 GCA_011523045.1 Gammaproteobacteria bacterium
AATACAACCTCTACAACAACCACGCCCACAACCAGATAAGCAAGACTGATTGCAATAATATTTGCGATAGGCGCCCATGCGTTAGGTAGAGCGTGTTTAACAATGACCCGCAATTTTGGCATTCCCTTGAGATGTGCCATTTCTATGTATGCGCTTGCCAGCAGATTAATGATGGAGGCACGAACCATCCTCATCATGTAGGCGAGAATGACAGCCATCAAAGTGATGGCTGGGAGAGTCGCCTGGTGTAGTTTTTCGATAAACGGTGTGTTGACATCAATATTAGAAAGACTTGGGAACCAGCCAAGTGTTACCGAGAAGTAAAGTATCAGTACATACGCTGTCAGGAATTCAGGTGCCGATACAGCGCCCAAGGTGAGGATATTCACGGATCGGTCGTAGATACTGTTTCGGTAAAGGGCTGCCAGAACTCCCAGAATCAACGCCAGCGGGACTGATATTGCGGCCGCTGTCAGTGCGAGAAAGAGGGTGTTGGAGAGGCGAAAGGTAATTAACTCTGCAATGTCCCGTCGGTTGGCAAGTGAAGTGCCAAGATCGCCTTGCATAACACCCGCCCACCAGTCGATGTATCGGATATGTGCAGGACGATCCAGGCCTAATTCATGACGCAAGGCTGCGACATTTTCAGGACTGGCACCTTGCCCGAGCAGCGCTTCTGCAATGTCTCCTGGCAGGAACTCAACCCCTACGAAAATAATGATAGAGACCACGAATAGTGTCAGCAGCCCAAGGCCAAAGCGCTGTAACACCATTAAAAGAATTCTGTTCATGGTTTTTCAGTGACGTCGGTGGCTATCTCTCTGGCCTCGATATAACAAAAAAAGCAAATTGCACGTGGAGATTACTCCACGAACCAGTAACACGCCACCAACCCAGTCGATAAAGGTGTGCCACGTGCTACGACGTAAGTGAAAAAATAAGCGGCCCGAAGGCCGCTTATCTGGTTGGCTAAGAAAAAGCTCTTAAGCTTTCCACCATCTTTTGAGGAAGTGACCTCCGTCCATTTCCCAGCCTCCGCCGATTTGCTCACCAACGCCGACGGTATCCCGAGTCGCGGCAACATCAGTACCAAACGCGGGGATAATGGTCCCGCCTTCTTTGGAGATGATGTGTTGGACTTCCTGATACATGGCTGTACGCTTGGCCTGATCCAACTCACCCCGAGCCGCCACCACGAGTTCGTCCACCCGCGCGTTCTTGATGAGGGTATCGTTCCACGGCGAAGAGGAGAGGTAAGCGATTGACAGGATCATGTCTTCGACCGGTCTTGCGCCCCAGTAGCAGGTGCAGAACGGTTTTACATTCCAGACGTTGTTCCAGTATCCATCTTGGGGTTCTTGAATAATGTTCAGATTTACCCCGATCTTGGCCCAATGCTGCTGGAACAGTTGAGCCGCATCCATCGCTCCACCATAAGAAGTGTTTGATGCGCTGAGATCGATCGTGACGCCCTCATGACCCGACTTTTTCAGGTGATGCTTGGCCTTGTCCAGATCGTATTCGACGCTCAGATTGGTGTCATAACTGGTGAACCCTGGACCAAGCGGCTGATCGTTGCCAATCGCACCGTATCCAAAGAGCACTTTGTCGATGAACTCCTGACGCGGCGTTGAAAGTTTGAGCGCGGTCCGGAAATCCATGTTGTCGAATGGCGTTACATCCATTCTCATGGGGTGCGTGAACGCCAGGTTACTCGCGACATCAACGATGTTGACACCCTTAACTTTCTTAAGACGCGCAATACCTTTCAGTGCGGGCCGGTTAATAACATCTACCGATCCACTGATGAGCGCACTTTGGCGTGCCGTATCATCCAGAATCGCAAGAACTTCATGGGAGTCAGCGTGGGCGCCGCCGTCTGGATGCCATGCATTGGGGTTACGCTCCAGAACGGTCTTGACGCCCGGATTGTATTCCTTCAGGAGGTAAGGCCCTGTCCCTGCATCGGACAGCGATTCAGCGACGCCATCTTTTGACGGCATGATATTGAAATGATAATCGGTAAAGAGCGCCGGAGCGTCGGCGTTACCGTCAGCCAGTTCAACGATTACCGCATTGCCGTCTACGCGCACATCAGAGATCCCGGAAAAGACTCCTTTCGCATATGAGGTGGTATCTTCACCGCGATGCTTATTGATTGATGCGACGACGTCATCTGTGGTGAGCGACTTGCCATTATGGAACTCGACACCCTGACGGATGTTGAAGCGCCATACTTTCGCATCAGGGCTTGCTTCCCAGCTTTCAGCCAGGGCTGGCTCCATGCTGTTGTCCTGTCCGACATTCACCAGACTGTCGCGGAACGCGCGGCTGACGCAGATCATGTAAGTTGCGTTAAATAGACCGCAATCAAGTGAATCGCCGGTGTTCGCGTCGTTCAGTCCGGAGACCATGTGCCCGCCTCTCTTTGGCGTGGCGGCCAGTGCACGGCCAGACCATAAGGCGCTGCCCATGGCAGTTGACAGACCCATTGCACCTGCGAAAGCAAGAAAATCGCGACGCGTAACGCGTGGATCGCTAAGCGCCTGCTTCAGGACGGTGTCCTGATGAATGATCTGTTCGATCTTTGAGCGTTTCATCATATCCTCCTTCAGTTTGTTTCAATCGACCGCGCTCGGTGGGATAAACTGACTACCGAACGACCCTGTGATCCTAACCGCTTGGTTCCACTGCTCGCAAGGCCGCCGGTTCCCAGACCCCTGAGAGACGCTAAACTATTCCGGCCGAGTTGGCAGGATATGGATAAGTTGAGGATTAAATGACCCATAAAGGGGTCATAGTGCCATGAAAATTAGGGAAATAAAGGCGACACCGCTATTGGTCCCGTATGCGCAGCCCTATTACTGGTCTCAGGGGGTAACGCAAGGCGCGGAGGTGCTATTGATTGAGATCCACGGCGAAAACGGGTCAATGGGGTATGGGGAGTGTCTGGCAACGCCTACTGCAAAAGGGGTGCAGGCTTTTGTCGAAGAAGCGGCAAAACACCTGATGGGCCAGTCTGTCTTTGATCGAGGGCGCCTGATGACTGTCTGCTATCAGTCACTTTTTCAATTTCGCGGCAACTGCAGCGCACCTCGCTTTGGTGGGCAGGTGCTCGCCGGGCTGGAGATGGCGCTTTGGGATCTACAGGGAAAAGCGCTTGATCGGCCGGTTTATGAACTGCTGGGGGGTGCACAGCGGCAGTACGTTGAGTACTTTGGTTTCATTCAGGGTTCGGAGCCCAAAGACCTTGCCCGAGATGCTGTCGCTTTGGTGCAGCAGGGCCATCACACGATCTATTGCAAGGTGGGGCGGGGTGACGAGCTCGATGTTGAGATCGTAAGACAGGTCCGTGAAGCGGTGGGTCCTGATATTCGTTTGCGCCTTGATCCAAACGAGGCCTGGGATACGCTTTCGGCAGTCCGGATGATCGAGCGCCTGAAGGCGTTTAATCCCGAGATGATCGAACAGCCTTGCGATCACCGCAGTCTCAGCGCTCTTAAGCAGATCAAGGATGTAAGCCCCGTTGCGATCGCGGCGGATCAATGTGTCTTCAATGCGGTTGATGTCGCAGCGGTCACTCAGATGCGGGCGGCTGATCTCATCGTGCTTGGCCTGCACGAAACCGGCGGCATCGGCCCGCTCATGGAAGCAGCAGCGGCCGCGAAGATCGGCGGGCTTAATATCTGCCTTCATGGCTTGTACGAGACCGGCATCACGACCTGTGCGGCGCATCAGGCAGGGCTTGCGATTCCCAACTTGGATGATGCCAATCAATACATGAATCACTTGCTGACTTCAGATGTGATCGCCAGCCCGGATTTATCGCTAAAGAACGCTAAACTCGGTCTCTTCGACGCGCCGGGTTTGGGTTTTGAAATTGACGCTGCTGCTGTGGCTGAGGCAGCGGCTCGGTATGTCGAACAGGCAGCGGCACTTCGGTAAAACCCAAAGCGGCTATCGCTAAATTGCGCTCATCCAGGAGAGGACGCCGGTGAAAATATCTCGAATTCGCGTATTCCAGGTCGACCTGCCGATGAAGGAGGGTGCGTACAGTTGGTCGACCCAGTCCTTTTCGGCTTTTGACAGTACGGTTGTCCTCATTGATACCGATGAGGGCTTAACGGGTGTGGGAGAAAGTTGTCCGTTGGGGCCCTCTTATCTTGCCGCGTACGCCGAAGGGGTGCGCACGGGTGTGTCGGTACTCTCTCCTGGCCTCATGGGAGAGGACCCGACCCAGCTGGACAAGATCAATCTCAGAATGGATGAACTCCTGAAGGGTCATCCCTACGTCAAGTCAGCAATTGATATGGCCTGCTGGGATATCCTGGGCAAGGCAACGGGCATGCCGGTGTATCAGTTACTGGGCGGCAGACTCCAGGAACGGGTGAAACTTTTCAAGGTCGTCGCGCGCGCCGATCCGGGGCTCATGGCGGAACGTTTTGTTGAATACCATCAGTCGGGCTTTGATCATTTCCAGATCAAAGTCGGAGAACATCCCGAGACTGATATAGAGCGCTTCAGAAGGGTACTCGCCGAGATGCAGCCGGGGGATGTTGTGGATGCAGACGCCAACACCGGCTGGAAGCAGCACGACGCTCTGCGTGTGGTGGGTGCGGCAGAGCGGATGTTCCAGGAGCGACAGTTGTCGTGCTTTATTGAGCAGCCCTGTCTCAGTTACGAAGAGTGCCTTGCGGTGCGCCGGCACACCAATCTGCCATTCATTCTGGATGAATGTATGGATGGGTTACCCATCCTGCTGCGCGGATACCGCGATAATGCGATGGATCTCATCAATCTCAAGATCAACCGGATGGGAGGGCTGACCCGGGCTCGCCAAGTGCGGGATCTTTGTGTTCACCTGGGCATCGTGATGACCATCGAAGACAGTTGGGGAGGAGAGATCGCGACCTCTGCGATTGCGCATCTGGCGCAATCGACACCGCCGGCATTTCATTTTCAGTCGTCTGCATTTCACGAATACGCGAGCGTCGCGATTGCCAGTGGCGGACCGCAGGTTGCAGACGGCTATATGACTGCGCCGGCAGAACCCGGGTTGGGGGTTGATCCACTGATGGATGTGCTCGGAAATCCGGTATGCGAGTTTCACTAGCGTAAATGCGACATCGAGTCTTTTGATGCGCTTATCTTCTCGCCCACAATAGCAATCTGCGAAGGACTGACAATTCATTAAAGAGGTCAAGATGGCGCGACAGCACGATCAGAAAAACAGAAAAACCCAAACCCTGGCGGTGCACGCGGGTGAGGCTCCCGATCCGGTGACCCGCGCATCGGCCCCCAATATTGTGATGTCGAGCACCTTCGTGCTGGACGAGCCAGTGGGTTTTTCGGCTTATGACATTCCTGAAGACGCACCGTTTATCTACAGCCGCTGGCGTAACCCAACGGTGCAGCAGCTCGAAGACAAAATGGCAGTGCTGGAAGAGGCCCCGGCATGTCGGTGTTTTGCCTCAGGCATGGCAGCAACCTCGGCGGTGCTGTTCAGTGTCCTGAAATCAGGCGATCGTCTCGTCATGAGTGACGCTAACTATCCCGGTACCGCAGAGCTCGCCCGCAATGACCTTAAGCGCATGGGCATCGAGGTTGTAACGGCGAATTTCTCCGACCTGAATGCACTGGAGCAGGCTGTGACCCCTGAGACGGTATTGGTGTGGGGAGAGACACCGGCCAACCCGACTATGCGCATTACCGATATCGCGGCGGTGGCCGAAATTGCGCATCAGCGTGGCGCCCGGCTGGCGATCGATTCAACATTTGCCTCACCCATGGCTACCCGGCCAATGACCCTCGGTGCCGATTACGTGATTCATTCGTTGACCAAGTACTGCTGTGGCCACGGGGATGCTTTGGGAGGAGCAGTATTGGCCTCAGAGGAAAACATGCGAGCCATCGAGGCAGACGGGCAGATTCATGTGGGTGGCGTGATCAGTCCGTTCAACGCATGGCTGATCAACCGCGGATTGGCAACGTTGCCGATACGTATGCAGTCCCATGAGACCAACGCGATGGCCGTGGCGCAGTTTCTCGAGGGTCATCCAAAGGTCAAGAAAGTCCTGTATCCTGGCCTTGCAAGTCATCCTCACCACGATCTTGCCAAAAAACAGATGGACAACTTCTCCGGGATGCTGTCTTTTCAGGTGGACCAAGGCGCAGAGCTTGCTCAGAAGATGATGTCAGAGCTTGAAATCATCCACTATGCGGTGTCGCTCGGCCATCATCGCAGCCTGATCTGCTGGATCGGTACGGATGATCTCATGGCATCGAGCTATGACCTGTCTGGAGATGCGCTGGCAGCCTATCGGGACTTTGCCGGAGACGGGGTCTACCGCCTTTCAGTCGGGCTGGAAGATCCCGATGACCTGTGCGAGGATCTTGCCCTGGTTCTTGGATAGACCATACCGGATTCAATTATGAGTTCAGTCTCATCAACACAATCGGCGCCGGCATTTGCTGCCGCTGCACTGAAAGCGCAGGCCACGCTTGACAACGGCCCCGGTGCTCACCGGATTGGGCTGATTGCTCTCGCGAGTGACTACGTGGTGGAGCGCGACTTCATGAACATGCGCCCAGGCGATGAAGTCGCGGTTTTCGTTTCCAGGGTGCTCAATGTTAATCCCTGCACGGTTGAAAACCTTAGGACCATGGGCCCACGGCTTGCCGATGCGGCATCGCTCATTATTCCGGATGGCCGACTTGATGCGATGGTGTATTGCTGCACTTCAGGCACGGCCGCGATGGGGTATGAGACCGTAGCGGAGAATATTCACAGCGTCCGGCCGGGAATACCCGTCATTACTCCGATCACTGCCGGATTAAGAGCCCTCAGGCAGTTCAATGTCGAGAAGATCGCGGTGTTGACACCCTATACTGATGACGTCAATGCGTCTTTGGTGGATTACATTCAAGACCACGGGCCGCAGGTCACCGCGACAACAAGTTTTCATTTCGCGAACGACAACGATATGGCACGTATTCCTCCGGAAGCGATCGTCAGCGCGGCGAAGGAGGCAGACCGGGATGATGCGGATGCACTGTTTATCTCCTGTACGGCAATTAGAGCGGTCGATGTAATCGATGAGATAGAACAGGCGTTAGGCAAGCCGGTGGTGTCCGCGAATCAGGCACTTTTTTGGGAAGCAGTGCGTACAGCAGGCTATACAGCGCCGATAGAGGGTTACGGCCGGCTGTTGATGCTGGATCTGTTGTAGCGCTGAGCGTCGTCGAAGTTATCTCGCCTCCATACGCTCTTGGACACTTCTCGCCTGACTGACGCGCAACTGGCGGAGTATCACGAAGCCGGTTTTGTAATACCGGATTACCGACTGAGCGAGAGCACGCTGGCTGACATCCGTGCGGCGCACAGCCGGTTTATCGAGCGCTACCCGGCTTTTGTAGATTACTGCCCAGCGCTTATTCCTTTGGATCCGTGTTTTGTGGAATTTGCCCGCGACGAAACCATTCTGAACATGGTGGGCCAGGTGCTGGGGAATGATTTTGCTCTATGGAACTCGAGCTTTTTCGCCAAACCCGCTCGGGTGGGGACATGCACTCCCTGGCATCAGGATGGCGAGTACTGGGCTATGCGGCCTTTGGCAACCTGTACCGTCTGGATGGCGATAGATGATGCCACCCCCGAAAACGGGTGCTTGCGGTTTATTCCGGGGTCGCATAAAGGCAAAAGAACTCGTAAACATCAGATCAACAATGCACCGGGCCTCGCACTGAATCAGGAACTCACTCGGGATGAGTTCGAGGAATCAGAAGCCGTCGATCTGGTGCTCGAGGCAGGACAGATGTCTTTGCATGATGTGTATCTTGTCCATGGATCAGAGCCAAATCGATCGGATCGTCCTCGGCGCGGCATGACCTTGAGATTTATGCCGACGAGTTCCTACTATGACAGAGAGATAGAGCGCAGGCAGAACGCGTCGAGCCCATACCCGTCGCTTAATGAGCAGGAATTGCGGAATTTCCAAAGGGTGCCGCTTTATCTGATGCGCGGTACGGATCTTTGTGGACGTAATCGTTACGCCGGCAGTTTCTCAGAGGAAAATGATTTTAGGAGGGACGATGAAACTTGAAGAGATTTTTGCTAACGCTCCGGCAGTCATCGATCAGGCGCAGCGCGAGCATTATTACGATCGGGGCTATCTGGTTTTTCCGTCCCTGATCGATGTAGAAACGTTAGCGCCGCTGCGTGCGGCCGCGGACCGAATTGTGGAAAAGACCCGTGAACTCACAGAGTCCTCCCGCGAAATAGATCTGGAAAACGATCACACGGCAGAGAACCCCCGATTAAGGCGCGCGGCCTATCTTGACGACCTGGATTTTGAATTTTGGGGAATCTGCGCCGATTCCGTTATCCCTGATATTGCGGCCGATCTTCTGGGACCCAATGTCCGGTTCCGGGAGATTATGTTGAACTTCAAATGGGCGGGTGGGGGTGCCGAGGTGAAATGGCATCAGGATCTTGTCTTTTATCCTCATACGCATTCTGGAACCCTGCAGTTTCTGTTGTTTCTGGAGGATGTTGCAGCAGAGCAGGGACCGCTTGAACTTTATCCAGGAAGCCATCTGGGTCCCATATTCGAACATTACAACGAGCGGGGTGAATGGACCGGCGCTGTTCGGGAGCATGATCTGGCGAGCATTGGATCAGATGGCCCGATTGCCGTCACAGGCGCTGCGGGAACCGTTAGCGTGCATCACAGCCGGACGATTCACGGTTCGCGACAGAACAAAAGCGGTCAGGGCCGACCGGTCCTGGTGCTCACTTACAGTGCCGCGGATGCCATTCCGTATACTGCCCCTGCGTATCCGAGTTCACGGTATGGGGTGCTGGTCCGGGGAGAAGAACCCGGATATGCCCATCACGAGGAATTGCATGTGCCGATGCCGCCTGACTGGTCCGATGGCTATACCTCCATCTTTGCGCATCAGGAAGATCAGGGGCATCAGGAACCTCAAGAGAAAGGAGCGTAGTGCAGGCTTGTGAACCTGATCGAGATGATCTGACAAAAGGAAAACATAATGAGAGATAACCCGATTAATTCAACGGTGGATTTCGAAAAGGATGGAGTACAGCACGGATTCTTGAAAGTACCCTATTCGGGAGACGACTCTGCCTGGGGTGCTGTCATGGTGCCGGTGACCGTGATCAAGAACGGCAGTGGTCCTACAGCAATTCTCACCGGTGCGAATCACGGCGATGAGTACGAAGGTCCGATAGCGCTCTGGGGCATGACCCATACGATGAAGGCTGATGAGGTGAGCGGCCGAGTGGTCATCGTGCCGGCGATGAACTATCCCGCTTTCAATGCAGGAAAGCGCACTTCCTGGATCGATGGGGGCAATATGAACCGTGTGTTTCCCGGCAATCCTGAGGGCACCATTACCGAGATCATCGCCGACTATTTCTCCCGGACCCTGCTGCCCATGGCCGACTATGTGATCGATATTCACTCTGGCGGCAAGACCATGGAGTTTCTACCGTTTGGGGCTGCCCATATTCTTGATGACAAAGATCAGCAGGCGCGATGTGTGGCTGCGGTGCAGGCCTTCAGTGCGCCGTATACCCTGATGCTGCTGGAGCCCGATGCTGCTCACCTGTACGACACCGCTGCAGAGAATCAGGGCAAGGTATTTGTGAGTACAGAACTTGGCGGTGGGGGATCGGCAAGTGCGACCACGGTAAATATCGCAAGGCGCGGAATCACCAACGTTTTGAAACACGCCGGGATTCTGGCGGGAGAGCCTGAAGCCGGTCCTTCGGTGAATCTCGATACCATGAACCCCGATTGCTTCATTACTTCTGAGCATCGGGGCCTTATTGAGATGCGCCATGACCTCGGGGCGCAGATCAAAAAAGGCGATCTTCTCGCTGTGGTTTATGACACCGATCGGACGGGAGCTGCGCCCGTGGAATACCATTCAAAAGTGGACGGGCTTTTCATGGGAAGACATTTTCCCTGCCTGATTCGGCCTGGGGATTTTCTCGCGGTTATCGCATCCCAGGTCGACTGATTACATGCTCTTAACACCGCAAAATTTATCCTAGGTCATAGTTATGCAATACACCAAACCTTTTCAAAAAGCGGAATACGATCGCCGGATTGCGAAGACCAAACGGAGCATGGCGGATAAGGGGTTTGACCTCATTATTTGTCAGGATCCGGCAAACATGAATTGGCTGACTGGGTTTGATGGTTGGTCGTTCTACACGCCACAGGCGGTCTTGCTGCATCTCGAAGAGGATGCACCCATCTGGTTCGGCCGGCCCCAGGATGCCAAGGCGGCGCACATCACGACCGATATCCCCCCTGAGAATGTCACCACTTTTTCGGAAACGCTGATCCATCATCCCACCGAGCATCCTTATGACGACCTCGCGGCACTCATTGAACAGCGGGGTTGGGGGAGTCAGCGGATCGGTGTGGAGTTGGATGCCCATTACTACACCGCCCGCGCCCATGCCCATCTGGTGGAGGGCTTACCGAACGCGACGCTGTCGGATACTGAGCAGTTGGTGAACTGGGAGCGCCTCGTGAAGTCGGAGGCAGAACTGGTTTATATGCGCGAGGCCGGCGAGACGGTCAGCGCGGTGATGAACCGGGCCATTGCCAAAGTCGCACCTGGAGTGCCGGAGTACGAGATTATCGCGGAGGTCTATCACACGCAGGTGATGGGGGTTGAAGGTCGCTACGGAAACTATACAAGCCTGTGCCCACTGATTCAGGTGGGAGAAGGAACCAGCACTCCACACCTCACCTGGTCGGAGCATCCGCTGCCCGATGACGGTCTCGTCATGATGGAGCTCGGCGGCGCCCGTCACCATTACCAGGCGCCCCTGACCCGTACGCTGTATCTCGGCAGCCCGCCTGCCGAGGTCACCAATCTGACTGAGACGATAGTGGAAGGTGTCGATGCGGCGCTGGAGACCGCGCGACCCGGTGCTACGTGCGAGGAAGTGGAGGCCGTGTGGCAAAAGGTGCTGAACCGCAACGGTTATCACAAGGAAAGCCGCGTCGGCTACTCGATCGGGGTGAATTATCCGCCGGATTGGGGCGAGCGCACCGCGAGTCTGCGTCCGGGAGAAACCACGGTGTTGCAAAGCGGGATGTGTTTTCATTTTCAGTCCGGCGTGTGGCTCGACACCATTGGTGCGGCTGTGTCAGAGCCTTTTGTGGTGACGGATAGCGGCGGAGAGCGTTTGTGCAATGCACCCCGCGAACTGATTGTCATCAACTGATCCCGTTTTCAGTTCTCTAGAGTAAAACCGATGTCTTCGATCAATACTTTTACCTCCGATAACATTTCCAGTGCCTGCCCTGAGGTCATGGAGGCTTTGGCAAAGGCCAATGAAGCAAATAGTCCCTCATATGGTGAAGATCCGTGGACCCACGACCTTGCTGCAAGGCTTGGGGAGATTTTTGAAACACCCGTTACGGTGTTTCCAGTCACGACCGGTACGGCAGCTAACGCACTGGCGCTGTCTACGCTGACGCCGGCGTTTGGGAAGATCTTCTGTCACGAGTTGGCGCACATCAATACCGATGAGTGCGGCGCTCCTGAGTTGTTTACGGGCGGGGCCAAGCTCATCGATATGCCCGGAGCGAACGGCCGCATTACCGCGCAGGCGCTCGAAGAGACCATCTATGGGGCAGGAAACGTGCATCATGCCCAGCCAGCAAGTGTCAGTATTACCCAGGCCTGCGAGTCGGGCACGGTTTATTCGATCGAAGAAATTGAGGCGATTGCTGCGGTGGCGCACAGCCACAATCTCAGCATGCACATGGACGGCGCCCGTTTTGCCAATGCCCTCGTGACGCTTGGAGTGACGCCGGCCCAGATGACCTGGCAGGCAGGCATTGATGTGCTGTCTTTTGGAGGCACCAAAAACGGTTGTCTTGCTGCCGAGGCGGTCGTTTTTTTCAAGCCCGAGCTGGTCGGCGATTTTGCGTTTCTGCAAAAGCGGGCCGGTCAGCTGCTTTCCAAAAGCCGTTTTATCTCATCACAGTTTGCGGGTTACCTGGCTGATGACGTCTGGATGCGCAATGCCCGTCAGGCCAACCTAATGGCGCAGCGCCTGAGCAAGGGGCTGGCAGACCTGCCTGGCCTAGAGCTCGCTTATCCGACACAGTCCAACGAAGTCTTTGTGGTTATGTCGGCGGCGCTCATCGACCGGCTCTCAGCGACAGGCTTGGTCATCAATGACGAAGAACTCGACGGCAAAGCAGTGCGCTTTGTGGCCGCGTGGAATACATCGGAATCAGAAGTGGACGCGCTTTTGGCGGTACTTTCGGAACATTGCGCCGCTGTCTGAAAGGCGCTTCTCTCTAATCTCTCTCGACTCTCGATTCTCGACTGTCCTTCAGTCGTAATAGCCTGCGCGCACGCAGGCGCCGATGAAGTTGCAGATCAGCCGCTCTGCGTGGGTAATGGTGATGTGACCATGATCGTAAGAGGGAGCAATCTCAACAAGATCCATGCCCAGCACCCGCCCTTTTTTGGTAAGTCCGTGGATCAGCTGACGGGTTTGTATCCAGTCGAGCCCGCCCGGCGCCTGACCCATGACCGCCGGCATGATGGTCGGATCAAGACCATCGGCATCAATGGTCAGGTAGTATGGCCCGCCATCGGGAATTCTATCCAGCACAGCTGACATGCCGATGTCATGCATCTCATAGGCGGTAATGATGTCGGCTCCGTAATCACGGGCATCTTTTACTTCTTGTTCTCGGGCACTGCCATTGGCGCGGATGCCGATTTGGACAATGTGTCCGAGCCAGTCCATTTCTGAAGCCCGTCGTATTGGGCTCGAATAGCCTTCGTGGACGCCGTTGATTTCATCTCGCCAGTCAAGATGGGCATCGATGTGGACCAAGGTAATGGACTCGTCACGCTCAAGGGCGCGCATAATGGGGATAGGGATCCCGTGATCCCCGCCCAGGGTGATCAGGGTGGCGCCGCTCGCGAAAATTTTTCGGGCAGCGGCTTCCGCCCGGCGGTAATGCTCCTGATGATCATTGAGATCGGCGGTGACATTGCCGCAGTCCACGACCTTGATGTCTCGGCCATCAAATAGCGTGCCATCAAGATCCCAGTCGTAACTCGTCAGGGTATAGGGCACATACGCAGCATTCTGGCGGATCGCATCCGGAGCAAGGCTCTGGTCGTTGGCCATGCCGTGGGGGTAGTAAGGCAGTCCATACGGGACACCGAGTATCGCGATATCTGTATCCAACTGATCAAGATCCAACGCCAAGGGAAAATTGAGCAGTGTTTTTGAGGGCGTTCTAGGCGCTTGGGTCAGGGCTGTTTTCATGTCTTTAGAGGCGGTTTTGAGCGGGAAGGATTTCAGGGTGCCGGCACCAGATACTGACGATGCAATGCCTCAAGGCGTGACTGCAGCTCAGCATCGATTTCAAAGTCCAGGGCCTCTAAGGCCCGATCCAGATGCCAGATCTGTGTCGCACCCACGATGGATGCGGTCAGAAAAGAGCGGGTCAGTACAAAAGCATGAGCCAGCACCTCCGGACTGACACCGCATTCGCCGGCAAGATTTACGTACGCCTGGGTTGCGGCCTTGGCTTCGTCGCCAAAGTACCTCGTATTGGAAGGCCAGAGCGTATTGCGCGCGCCGGCTGGCCTCGCATCATCAAGGTATTTTCCAGTCAGTACGCCGGCCGCCACCGGCGCATAGGCCAGCAGACCCACACGCTCACGCAAAGCGATTTCAGCCAGCGCGAGTTCAAATTTTCGGTTGAGCAGGCTATAGGCGTTCTGAATACTGGCGGGCCGGGCGACGCCACTGGCATCAGCCCGCGCGACAAAATCCATTGTGCCCCAGGCACTTTCGTTTGATATGCCCCAGGAACGGATTTTTCCGGCCTGCATGAGTTCATCGAGCGCGGCGAGTGTCTCTGCCCGATCTGCCCCCGTGTCGTCGATTGCTTCGGTTTGCCCCAGATCTTTGAAGTCGGTCCAGCCGCGATCCGGCCAGTGCAGTTGGTATAGATCGAGGTAATCGGTGCGCAGCCGTTTGAGGCTATCCTCACAGGCTGTCTGAATCGTCTCGCGAGTAAACCGGCAGTCACCGTCCCGAATGTGATGTCGACCCGGGCCACAGACCTTGCTGGCAAGGATCACGTCACTGCGACACTGGCGCTCACTTAGCCATTCTCCAATGATGATCTCGGTATGTCCGTAGGTTTCCGGACGGACATCGACGGGGTACATCTCAGCGGTATCAAAGAAATTGATCCCGTGGGCGAGTGCATGGTCCATCTGCGCAAATCCCTCTTCACGGGTGTTCTGTTCGCCCCAGGTCATGGTGCCAAGGCAGATGACCGAGACGTCTATTCCTGTATCACCCAATGGTCGGTAGCGCATTACAAAAAAGTCCTGTATTCAAGGTTGGATCGAATCTTTCACAAGTATGTAACATAAGCAGGTCAAAACCAACGTTCAGCCTGAGCGGGTGTTTTAGCCCGCATTTGCCTATCCGATT
>WTHR01000121.1:14630-21062 GCA_011523045.1 Gammaproteobacteria bacterium
CAAAACCAACGTTCAGCCTGAGCGGGTGTTTTAGCCCGCATTTGCCTATCCGATTTAACCTGAGCCCATTGTGATCAAGTCGGGATGAGACTTTTTCGATAAGTATGTCCGGAACTCAGACTCACCTAGCAATGTTTAGATGACCTTCTATTCACCAGGTTATCTCGGAACCGATTTACGACGAACATGTGAGGAACGGTAAGACAGAAAAGACCGATAAAAATTGCCTGGGTCAGGACGGCGCTACCCTGGATGGCAGTCCGACTTTCTACCGCTGCGAAGATGATGACGAGGCTGAGGAGGGTAAACGTAATCCCATAGATCAAGAGGCTCCGAATATTGGGTTTTAACACCTCAATAACATTCAGGATATGGCGGGGACTATGAAGTAGACAAAAGTAAACGCTGAAGAAGATTAACGGCGGGGTAAGAACAGCTAGAGCACCTAAAGAGAAGACTTCAAGACTCGCCCAGGATTTTCGGTATAGCGAGGTCAAGACCGCTAAGATCATTACTGCGCAGGCCAAAACTCCTGGGATAAAAATCACGTTGGCAACCGCAGTTTGCGACCAATTTACACCCAGATACCCAAAGAGCGTGATGACTTCAACAGGCTGAAAAAAAATCGGCAAAATAATGACTGATGCTCCAACGCCGAGTTGATAGGAGCGCGGCAGCACGGCGCACCAATCATCAGCGAAGTGCCAAGCTGAAATAACAAGAAAAAGTATCAGGGAAATTTCCGGCTGCCACAGCCAAAACAGAAACGTCACCGTGGCGCCTAATACGTAACTGAGATAAAACCCGATACTCTTTTTTCGGTTTATTTCGCCGTTCGTTTGGATAAATAGTAGCGGGTCGAGCGCGCCATGGGGCAGTCCTGCCAGGATGACCGCGCCCGTTAGAACAACAAGTTGCGTCAAAGTTGACATGGTGAAGTAATGAAAAAGCAAAATCACCAACGCAGACAAAAAGCAAAAAACAATTGAATGACGCTGAGCTATCATCTCGCGACCGATTTGAGTCGAGGCATGCCGGTTAACCCAGCAATAAAGGGTCGTTTCGGGAGAGCGTATATTGCCCGCAGGAGATCTGTCGGTTGGGCGCTGTCTGAAAGAAAACGCACAAAATGATCGGGACGCATTCTTTTCGCGAGTGCCAGGAAGATTTCTGGTACATCATTACTTGAGTCTTCAATGACTTTTAAGAACAAGCGATCAGCCCATCGCATCCAGGCGGGATCCGCTGTTTGGCGTGTTGGCGGAGAGCCATTTGAGAGAGCAAGAGCGCATTCTAGTGCCCAGGCTTGGATGCGTAGAAAAGCATAACCCGTGGATGGTCGGGCTGCGCCGGCAGTGACTCCGACTTGAACTATGCGGCTGTTCTGCTGAGCAGGTTTGGTGTTGCAAGACATGGGTATAAAGCCCCGCTCTCGACGACACTCCTGAAAACCTACCCCTTTGATTTTCTTTCTAATAGAGGCCTGGAGCTCGGTTTCCAATACTTCTTCGGAAGCCGATCTTGCAAAACGAGTCTCCTCAAAAAGCGCGTGTCTTTTGGAAAATGGCAGCAGATAAGTAAAACGAAATCCGAACTCGTCTTGCTGCATATTTGTCATGATTTGAGCAGCCTGATCATCAAACACTTCTTGATCACATTCTATTTCTATGCCAAGAAAATGTTGACCAAACTGTCTTTCAACGACGTGATCTTGCAACGGACGGCTGTCGATCACCCATCGTGAGCAGAATTCACCTCGGTCAGTCGTTAGACTGACCGAATTAGCGTTCTCCTGAATATCGTTTACGCGAACGGACATCATTAACGACAAATAAGTCGACTTGTCGATGTGATTCTGAACGTGTTTGTAGAATGACTTTGATCTAATACATCGGTAGGCGAGATCGCTATCCGACTTATGGGAGAAAATAGCATCGTCCGCGCAGGAGAACTGCCAGGTCGCCCAGGTTTTCGCCTCAAGATTTTTCAGGGAATGATCAGAGTTTTCCCAAAAACACCAGGTCCTGTCATCTGAATATGCGTCGCGATGTTCCAGAATAAGAACTCGCAGAGTGGATTCATCTTCAATGAGTCGTCGGGCTAAAGATAACCCGGCACAACCACCACCAATGACGATCAGATCATAGTCTGGATGCGCTTCTTTCATTGAAGTCCATCACGCTTCGGAATTTGCTCCAGGATAATTTCTGATGGCCTGATGCAAGGCCGGATCGTGGGTGGGCAATTCCCGCGGAGCGCTTGGGAGCAGACCCTTGGTGAATGCTGCCGAAGCCAAGACTAATTTTTCCCATTGTGGCACAACCGTCCGTCGCGTCAGGCTCGCCTCTGTATTGGCACGAACTCTAATCCCGATCTGTCGATACACGCTTGCAGCTATGGCAATGGCTTGCCGCGAGGTAGCAGGCAGAAAGCAAAATCCTTCCCGACCACTTTTGTAATACCGATCTGCGAGATTGACGATTCTATCTACGGCTTCGCAAATATGTTCCAGCGACGCATCAGAGGATGACAGAATTTCGGCACAAGAGAGAGTCCCCACAAAAGTGGTTGGAAGATATCGTCTTTCAGATCGAGCATCCTCGGAAATATCTCTCGTGATATTTGTCAACTGCATTGCAATTCCCAGATCGATTGCATGCGGTATCGCTCGAGAGTCCTTCACCCCCAGGACAGCACACATCATAATGCCGACGCTCCCCGCGACTTGGTAGCAATACTGGATCAACTGCTCTTCATTTTGAATAAGAACTTCTTCGGACAAATCAGACCGACATCCCTTGACGAGCTCAATTGCAGCACGAGGATCGAGATCGGTATCCTCCGCGAGCAGAAAAAGCTGTTGAGTAAGTTTTCCGGGAGGAACGCTGCCTTCTAATTCTGCTAAGACCTGATCAAGACGATCTCGCGCCTCATTTTTTGAAGTCGATCGGTCAGCGATGTCATCTATAGCCCTACAAAATTCGTATAAGCGTGCCGCTCTCTCAGCGGTTGTCTGATCCAGAAATCTACTTGCGAAATAAAAAGACCGACCCCGATTCTTCATCACGTGATCGGGTGCAGGGTGGTGTAAAGACCTGAAATGTTTTGGAGGGAGTGAGGTTTCTAGAACAGAAGTATTCATGCCGCTTTATCCAATTTTTGAGAATGCTGGAAAGTGGGAATTAGTTTTTCAATTACTTTGGCCGAGCAAAGTACACCGGGAAGGCCGGCACCGGGGTGAGTTCCTGCCCCAGTAATAAATAAGTTCCGGATACCCTCCGCTTGATTATGGAATCGAAACCAGGCGGATTGCTGAAGCGTCGGAGAGCTTGAGAAGCCTGCGCCAGCTTCGCTAAGGTAATCTTTTGAGAAGTCCTCCGGCGTCATCCAGAAGGCCTCGACGGCACTCTCAGTAATCCCCGGTAATAACGTCCTATCAAGCGCAGAGAGGATTCGAGACTTGAGGCGCGGAGCTTCCAGTGACCAGTCAATATTCGCTGTTAAATTTGGAACCGGCGCCAAGACATAAAACGAGTCCATACCTTCAGGCGCAAACGTTGGGTCAGTAGCGGTCGGACGATGTATGTACAAAGAAAAGTCTTCCGCGAGCGTTTTATTTTTGAAGATATCCTCGAGCAATGCTTTGTATCGAGGACCTAGCCAAATAGTGTGGTGAGCAACGTCAGGAAACTTCCGAGTACTCCCGAAAAACAGTACGAATAATCCCATTGACAGTTCAGTCACCCGTCGTTTTATCTTTAGGGAGGTACGTTGCTCTTCTTCGGGCACCATGTGCCGAAACAGGAAGTTAGGATCCACGTTTGAGACAACAATATCGGCGTCAAGGCTTTTCCCGCTTTCAAGAACGGCGCCCCTCACGACGCGGTCTTTAATTTTTAAATGATCAACGGTGCAGTTGGTTTCAATCTCAATGCCTGCTTTCAGCATCAACTGTTCGAGCGCGTCAACGAGAGCACCGGTGCCTCCTTTCGCAAAGAAAACTCCCCATTTCCGCTCCAGGTAGTGAATCAGGTTGTATATGCTGCTGGTTTGAAAGGGATTGCCTCCGACCAGGAGAGGCTGCATCGACAGTGCCTGACGAAGGTCATCATGTTGAATGTGATGAGAAACCAGATCGTAGACACTTTTATCCGCCCGCAATCTTGCAAGGTTAGGGATCTGTCTCATCATGTTTGTTAATGAGTGAAAAGGTTGATCGGCGAGTTGCGTAAATCCTATCTCGAATCGCTTACGTGACTCTTCTAGGAGGGACCTGTAGCCAGCCACGTCGGCGGGACTGATCTTCCTGATCTGAGATTCGGTATCTTCGACTGTCCCGCCGTAATCAAAAATGCGCCCATTTGAAAAATGGAACCGATACCAGGGTTCCAGGGGAATAAAGTCCACGTAGTCCTGTCGATGCTCTCCGAAGAGAGAGAACAGTTCGTCAAAGAGGAAGGGGGCCGTGATCACTGTAGGCCCCGCATCATGCTGAAACCCGCCCCTATGGAACACCTGGGCGCGACCTCCCAGCCTTTGACAACGGTCGACCAGTTTTACACGGTAACCTTTAGCCCTCAAACGAATCGCAGAAGCGATGCCGCCGAAGCCTGAGCCAATGACAAGCGCTAGAGGTGCATTGGCCATAGGGTGAGGAGGAGAGCCGATAGAGGCGTTGCTTCTGGAGGATTCATTCTAAAAACGTAGAAACCATTTTTGAGGGAACAAATCGTCGAGGTCACGCCCCTGAAGGGGTATCCAACTCGATGCGAGTCGCACACCCCTAAAGGAGACGTTTTCGACGATTTAGCCGGAGGCTTTTTCCGCTTCGATCCTTGCGGAATCACGCGTTGCTGCCAGCCAGATAGCAACCCCGAATGCGATCTTGTTGACCAAGTCGGCGAGGTTATAAACGATATTAAGCGAATCAATGCTCGCAGACTGGGTCATGTAACCCATGACATAACCAATCGGGTAAATCGCCCAACCAACCGTGACGATAAGACGAATAGTCTTAAACGCACTCTGACTGGCCGCGTTAGCGCTACTTGCATTGATCTTGCTTGCCTCGCCGATGAAGATCTCATAGATGATGTAAAGCCAGCCGATCATTCCAATGATGAATCCCAGCGTAATGTCCATGAATCCCGCCTCGCCCATATAGCCGCCAACCAGCATAACGACGGAAGCGACCAGCAACTTCCAGAAAAGAGAAGTGGGGACGACGGTAATTGCTGCGAGGATGAGGAAAAATTCGATAATCTGAAGCGGGACGGTCAGTAACCAGTCTATGTATCGGTAAACGGTCGGGCTTTCCCCTAAGACGACCCAAACTTCTCTCATGTAGAAGTAGTGGACGGCAGCGATCAAGGTTACGAGCCCTGCTACGGTTACGGATGTTTTCCACTTGCCGACGACGCGGTCACGCTCCAGGAAAAAGAACACGGTTGCCGCGACCATCGCGATCGAGATTAGCCAAAAAGTCACGCCGACCAAGTCAGTCGGTTGAAGCATATTCTCCATTTAAGATCTCCAGATTTTAGTTTTTCAGGGTTATGGATTTTTCATTGTGAACAAAAGATTCCCGCCGATTCCTAAGCTTCGTCGTTGCGTTAACTAGGGCGGGAGTTCGCAATCTTAGTTTCTCATGTAAATTAAATGTGAAAAAAGTAAACCGCTCGTTCCCTAAACTCCGTCCGCCTTAAATATTTGAAAACTATCGCTTATGTATCTTCGTTTCTGCATAAGGAGTACTTTGAACAGGGCCGTTCGATCGTCATGAGTTCGTTTGCGCAGCCGTTGGACGCGGCATCGGAACAACTTTGTCTCGTTGATCAGAACGACGAGATCATTGGAAATCTGGCTAAAGATGCCTGCCACTTTGGCGCAGGCATACGCCATCGTGCCTTCTCACTTCACGTCATGAATTCCCGAGGGCAGTTTCTTATTCAGAAGCGGTCGGAATTGAAGATGCTTTGGCCGCAGTTTTGGTCCAATAGTTGCTGTAGCCATCCGAGACTCGGAGAAACCGTCGAGGAAGCGGTAAAACGACGAGCCAAAGAGGAATTGGGCCTGGCGGTCGATCCGGAATTTCGCTACAAATTTGAATATCGGGAAGAATTTCGTGACTCAGGCACAGAACATGAGATTTGTCACGTTTTTTTGGCAAGAAATGATGACCCCCCTGACGTGCATCCAGAAGAGATATCGGAATTTACATATATTGATGCCGGAGACCTCACTCGGATGATATCTCGGCAGGGAGATGAATTTACCCCGTGGTTTCGTATGCAATGGAAGGTTCTCTCGGCAGAGCTTCCTCTTTAGCTCAACGCCGAGAAATATAGTTTGATAACACTCTTATCGAGGCAACGAGTCTGCCAATGCATCACTGGCCTCGATGATATCCTCCTGGCTAACATCAAGATGAGT
>WTHR01000103.1 GCA_011523045.1 Gammaproteobacteria bacterium
GGCTGAATACCGGCTTTGCTCGCGGTGCCCATATCGTTACACGATCTTTAACGAACGATTATGCTGTCGCCCTGCCTTCCGCATTCCAAAGCGATGGTGTGGCGACACGAGGACATCGGCACGTCTTCGTGATTCCCTGGCGCAACCGATCCCTGATTGGAACGAGCTACCTTGAATCAGACGAGCCCTCGGACTCATTGGTCCCCACCAAAGAGGAAATTTCACAACTCATCGTTACGGTCAACCAGGGATTGCCTCAGGCCAACCTCACTCACGCCGATGTTCTTCAGTCCTTCGCCGGTTACTACCCTTTGCAAAGCGCTTCGATACAGCAAGGCGTCTACCAGGGGACGGGAGAGTACCGCCTGGTCGACCATGTGCTGAGTGACGGAACCCAAGGACTGGTGACTGCACTGGGCGCAAAATTCACAACCGCCCGGCGCCTTGGGGAAATGGCCGCACAACTCGCGGAGAAAAAACTTTCAGGCAATCAGCATGCCAATCGAGTCCCTACCCGCTCGGTAACAATTCAAGGGGGTGACATTGCCAACCTCACACAGTTTAGAGCCGAGGTGCATGACCGGTACCGAGATTTATGGTCCAAGTCCACGTGTCACTATCTCATCAGCTGTTATGGATCCCGTATTCATGAAATCGCCAAACTGTGCCGCTCTGACCCGGAGCTTAACCGGCCCCTTTCGGACGATCAGGAAACTCTCGCTGCACAGGTTATCTTTGCGGCCCGTCATGAATCAGTCGTGCATCTCACGGACATTCTCTTTCGCCGGACCGATCTTTGCCTCCTGGGCGATCCGGGCGATGCTGTGCTGAATGACTGCGCTGATCTCACTGCAAAGGCGCTTGGCTGGAGCGAAACGCGCCGTCTGACTGAGTTAAAATCCGTGCGCTTTGAACTTGTGCGGAGCATTCCGGCCGCAGCAAACGAATGATCCTGGTTTGAAAGTTCTTCACATCGCGCCAACACCGTTCTTCTCGGATCGGGGCTGCCATATACGGGTGCTCAGTATCCTGAAAGCGATCGAGACCTGCGGCGGGTCCAATATTCTTTGCACCTATCCTCTGGGACGCGATCTTCCTGATCTGGATATCCGTCGTATTACGGCGGTGGGCGGCTATGAGCGGACTGAAGCCGGTCCCCAGAAAGGCAAAATCCTCGCCGATATCAAACTCATCATGCTTGCACTGGGAACAGCCTTCAGGGAGCGGCCCGATGTGATTCATGCGCACCTGCATGAGGGCGCGTTGATCGGCTGGCTGGTGCGGTGGGCACTGATCTGGCGACGCATTCCCCTGGTGGCCGATCTGCAGGGCGGCCTGGTCGGTGAGCTCGCGGATCATGGCTTCTTTTCGCGACTGGGGGCGCTGGGCAACCCCTTGCGCTGGGCCTTTCGGCTGGTTGAGTCCTTTACCCTGGCCCTGCCTGCTCACCTTTTCTGCTCCTCAGGCAACAGCGAGAAGATATTCCGAAATGACTACCGGATACGGGCAAACAAACTCACCCGCCTGGATGACCGGGTTGATCTCGCCGCCTATGATCCTGCGCATGTTACGGCCGCAACCTCACCCTTCTCAGAAGATGTGTTCGTGGTGACCTACAGCGGATCGCTTCTGCCCATCAAGGGTCTGGATGTGCTTCAGGAAGTAATCCTCTCCCTGACGCAAAAACGTCGCGACATCGGCTTTCTGCTGGTTGGATATCCCACTGATGCGATGGCACAGTTTGTTGAAGCACACGGCATTACGGATCGGGTAACACTGGTGGGGCGGGTCGCCTTTGAGTCCCTCCCGGACTATCTTCTGAGCGCCCATGTCGGTATCGAACCGAAACAGTCTGCATAGGGAGAAGGCAGCGGAAAACTGCTGCACTACATGGCGGCAGGTCTCGCGTTGGCGGCCTTCCCTTCCGAACATAACCGCACTCTTGCGGGAGACGAGGCGCTCGCACAGGGCAGCACCGCTGCAGCCCTCGTCGCCCAGATTGAAGCCCTGGCAGACGACCGCGCCAAGTGCCGCGCAATGGGTCTTAAAAACCGTGAGCGGACACAACCGTATTCCCTGCAATCGGGCGGCAGAATGATTGCAGACGTTTATCAGAACCTCGGCCTGGCGCCGCAGGCTTAACTTTTACTGCACGCAAGGAGATGCACTGATGCGAATTTTGGTCACGGGAGGCACCGGTTTTACCGGCAAAGCGCTGGTTAAGCGACTACATGACGATGGGCATGACGTTATTGCACTGGATTACAAAGAAGGCGTCAAAACCGGCGAAATTCGCGATTGGGGCGTCAAGGTCATTATCGGCAGCGTCACGGATGCTGCCGTGGTCAAAGAAGCGATGCAGGGCGTTGACGTTGTGCACCATCTTGCTGCCGCCTTTCGCGAGCTCGATGTGTCCAACACCTATTATCACGAGGTTAACGTTGGCGGTGCCAAGATTGTTCTTGATGCTGCCGTTGCCGCTGGAGTAAAACGATTCATCTACTGCAGCACCTGCGGGGTGCATGGCAATGTCAAAAATCCCCCGGCCAACGAAGACGCGCCGATTGCCGCAGCCGACTACTACCAACAAACCAAGTACGAGGCCGAACCCCTGGTGCACGAATACCAGCAACAGGGTCTCAAGACGGTAATCGTACGGCCCGCAGCGATTTATGGGCCAGGCGACCCAGAGCGTTTCGGCATGATCTTCAGGCGGGTGGCCAAAGGCAGTTTCCCCATCTTTGGCTCCGGAAAAGCCTTTTACCATCCGCTTTACATCGACAACTTCGTGGACGCGCTTGAAAGAGTGACACACGAAGGCGTGGGAGACGGCCGAACCTACCTGATCGCTGATGAGGAATACGTCACCATCGAGAACCTGGTCGGACGTGTCGCCTCCGCCATGGATCGGCCGGTCCGCACTCCGCACCTGCCGTTCTGGCCCCTGTGGCTCGCAGGCCATGCCTTCGAAAAGGCCTGCAAACCGCTCCGGATCGCTCCGCCGATTTTTCCCCGCCGCGTGGACTGGTATCGACAGAACCGTGCCTTTGATATCTCCCGGGCAAAAAACGAAATCGGATACAACCCCAGTGTCGGACTCGACGAGGGGTTAACGGCCACCGCACGCTGGTATGAAAGCGAGGGTTATCTTTAAAACCCTTTGGTTTCTTCACCCCCGTTTGCCCTGCCCTCGGTACCATGAAGACAGTCGAATTCTAGGTCTGACTCTTTTTTCTTTTTTCTGGAGCGAATATCGTGAATGAACTGGCTTTTCTTCTGGCGGGGGCATCGCTTGGCATCATTGTGTTTCAAAGTGCCGTGCTGGCGCCATTGGTGTTTACCCAACTGAAAGACGGCAGCAGCGGACCATTTCTTCGCGCGCTTTTCCCGCGTTTTTTCCTTATCCTGGCGGCCCTGGGGTTGGGATCTGCTCTTGCCAGTTACTTCGGCGGTTTTGACCGCGGTGTGGTGTTGGGGGGAATCGCTCTGGTATTCGCCTTAACCGCCTACGCCCTGATTCCCAGTACCAACCGGGCCCGTGATGAGGACAGGAAAAAAGCGTTTAAGTTTCTGCATCTGGCGAGCGTACTGCTAACACTTGGGATAGGCATCACCAATCTGCTGGTGCTCTTTATTTGACAGGTCTGAGGCGCACATTGCATGAGCGCCGGGTTTCCTTAATGCACCAGCAACCTGTCAGACTTAAGCGATTTATCGCAGATACTTGCTACATTTACAGCCTAGGTCACAACGAGACGTCGCCCCCTACATACAGGACTTTATGTAGGCTTCGTCAATCCTTCGAGCGCGGTTTCCGGCAGGAGCGCAAGTCCACCCAGTAATCACGCCGGAATTGAGGGTCGCTATCAAATCAAAGCGCTTTTCCGCAATCAATTCATGGACGCCCGCGGCCTCGGTGTCGAATCTCACCTGAATCTCCCCGGGATCACTCTTGATCCGAATCTGCTCTACGTAGTCTGCAGACGCCGCATAAGTGTTCGCTCTTGCGATACCCAAGGCATCATGACGGGCGTTAACGTTTCCGCTCGGAAACTGCCCGTTTTCCTGGTAGTAGAGCGTCAAGGCCTGTTTTACGGGAGCCAGCAGCGCAAAAGCTTCCGCCACCTGGGTGCGCGCAACATACTTGTTGTACTGCGGCAAGGCGATAGCAGCCAGAATGCCGATGATCGCCACCACGATCATGAGCTCAATCAGGGTGAATCCGTGTTGTCGCACGATATTTTCCTGTCGCTTTGGGGTCATAAGTCTCGAGTTCGACTTATGTCGAACCACCCTAGACGTCTGCAGTCTTTGACGCTACTACGACCTGATTTCTGCCGTTACGCTTGGCCTTATAACAGGCCGCATCTGCCCTGTGATAAAGATCATCGAGCGATTCTCCGGACTTAGCCTCAGCAAGACCAAAAGAGCCCGTGATCGTCAAAGGATGGGCTCCCGTCTCCACTTCGGATTTTTCAAGTGTCGCACGAATCCGCTCAGTGACGGAGTGCGCCTGATCAAGACTCTCCGTGGACAGCAAAATACCAAATTCTTCTCCACCCAATCGGCCGACAATATCAGGTTCACGCTCGCCTACAGTCCGAACGGAACCCTGCAGCAGGCGACCCACCAACTCCAACACCTGATCGCCGATGCCATGTCCGTATTTGTCATTAACACTTTTGAAATGATCGAGATCAATCTGCACAAAATAAACATTTCTTTCATGCCTCGACAAGAGCGCTTCGCCTTTAGCGAAAAAGGTCCGCCGATTCAGGATGCCTGTGAGTCCGTCCGTGTTTGCGAGCCGTACCAACTCTGACTGGTACTCACGAATCCTGCCCAAAAGACCATTGAGCGCATCGGTCAGTTCGCCAATCTCATCTCGGGTCAGTTTCTTAATGAGCTCCTGCTGCGTCAGATCCTGCGAGATGCCGCGAAGACTTTTTATGAGGAATCCCACCGGATGCCCCACCACCCGATGGAATACCAGGCCACTGCCCATCAGAAACAAGAGCAGGAATACCGCCATTGCGATGATTCCCACATGCACCTCACGATCTGCCTCTTCCACCACCCATTGCCGGCTTACATAAAAGCGCAGATCGCCGCCATCGGCAAGAACATTGGCGTAGTCAAGCGGATACTTTTCTTCCTTGATGATATTGCACGGCAGAGGCGGCCATCGATAACTTTGTCCGGACGCTGTCGTCATCTCTACGCATAACAAAAAGGGGAACATGGCAAACATCGACAGAGTATCGCGTATCTCTTTTTCCCCAGCCTGTGCCGCCTTATCAAGCATTCCCGCCGCGCCTACTACCGCGGTCGCCAACTGGGCAGAGGCGACGCCTTCGTAATGCTGCTGGCGATAATTCTTGTAAGAAATCACACCCACAGCGCCCAGCGCGACCGCCATAACGGCGAACAGCACCACAAACTTGAGAAAGATCCCAAGTCTCATAGTTAATCGACTAGATCGTTAGATTTTAGGAAAAGGGTCGTGACTGCGGGGATTACATACCCATCATCTTTTTTACCGACGGGCGGCTATTCATGATCACTTCGACAATCTTATAGCCATCCCCAACCGGAACGGTCAGAAAGTCGGCGGTGATGCGGTCACCGTTCTCGGTAACGACCTCAGAACAGACAAAGATAGCGCCATCTTTATACGGCACGATCATCGGGTGAACGTTAGCGCTGTAACCGGCAACCAGTTCGTTTGCCTGACGATCGACGAAATAAAACTTGCCGGAATCATCGGAACGCTCTTTCATCCACTGTGCCAAGGTCAGTTGCGCCTTGGCCTTGGCTTTAGCCGACACTTCTTCCGCCAGGGCGCTCTGAGGCACCATCAGACAAAATGTCACGGCCAAGGCCACCGTCGATAGCCCACGACAAACACGAGCGTAAA
>WTHR01000023.1 GCA_011523045.1 Gammaproteobacteria bacterium
TGGCATTGGCAACATCGTTCGCTCCGATCGCCCACGCCATATATAGCGCCAGGATGCCGGCGATCCAGAGCGCGAGGGGAATTTCTGATAGATACGCCATAATTAATTAATACTCTTCTGGTCGATCAATTAACACTCCCTCACTTTTGCCCAGAGAGAGTGATTAAATCAGCCGCGCAGGGTATCAGATACGCCGCTCGGTGGGGAGAGGGAAATTCGGCTAGGGATCAGCCAAACTTCGCTTGAAAAGACAACTTTATTTAGCCAGATCCCTGAGAATCGCGTCCAACGTCTCGTGCCGAACATCTCTGCCGGTGACAAGATAAACCACGTAGCCGCCGATATTTTTCGCGTGTCCGCCGATCCGCTCGAGCGCACGAACCGCCAACACGACGTCCACAAATTGGCCTATGGTTCGGGCGTCCTCGAGCACAAAGGTGGTCAGGCGACGTAGAGCAGACCGAAACTCTCCGTCTAATTCTTCCGCCTTGCGAATAACCTCACAAGCGCCATACGTATCTCTCGCATCAAACGCATCAAGCGACTCCTGAAGCATCATCTCAACGAAGCTCGCTACGGTAGAAACCTCTTTTAGCAACTGAAAGTTTGGGGAGAGATCAGGGTGCTCAAAGAAGTGCAGAGTTAGCTTAGCGAGCCGACCGGCTTCGTCGCCGCAGCGCTCGAGGTCCGTGGCAATTTTGGAAACGGTTAAAACTTCACGGAGATCACTGGCCACCGGAGTTCGCCGCGCAAGGATTTGCTCGACATGGGCAGCGACCTCATTATCGAGTTCGTTGACCTTAGCATCATCATCGATGACCTTTCTGGCGGCAGCAGGATCCTCATCCTGCAACGTTTTTGCCGCAGCGCGAATTTGCGAACGTACCAACGCCCCCATTTCGAGCACCGTCTTGTGTTCACGCTGCATCTCCTCGTTGAAGCTCTCAACGGTATGACCTTTAATCGGATTCTCCATCAGATAACCTCGATACTTGGAATTAGCCAAATCGGCCGGTGATGTAGTCCTCTGTAAGTCTTTGACGGGGATTAGTGAAAATCTGATCCGTTGATCCAACCTCAACGAGACTACCCATATGGAAATACGCTGTCCTCTGCGAGACCCGGGCCGCTTGCTGCATCGAGTGAGTCACAATCGCGATCGTAAAGTTTTCCCTCAACTCATCAATTAACTCTTCGATCCTAGCAGTCGCGATAGGATCCAATGCGGAGCATGGTTCATCCATCAGGATTACATCGGGGTTAACCGCTATAGCTCGAGCGATGCAGAGTCGCTGCTGCTGACCTCCTGACAACCCGGTACCCGGCGCCTGTAACCGGTCCGCGACCTCCTTCCAAAGTCCTGCTCGCTTGAGGGAGTCTTCCACGATTTGATCAAGCTCTTCGTTGGAAGCCGTGAGCGCGTGAATTCGAGGGCCATAAGCGATGTTGTCGTATATCGACTTGGGGAAGGGGTTAGGCTTTTGGAAGACCATTCCGACACGCGACCGCAAGGACACGACATCTGCATCCGCATGGTTAATCTCCTCATCATCTATCTTGATAGTGCCACTGACACGACACCCCTGAATCGTATCGTTCATACGGTTAATGCATCTTAGAAAAGTTGTCTTCCCGCACCCCGAAGGCCCGATCAGTGCAAGGACCTCGTTCGTGCCCATGTCCAAATTGATATCGAAGAGCGCCTGCTTATCACCGTAATGTACCGCCACGTCTCGACAACTTACGCTGGGGTTCTCCAATAGGGCTTCGCCCACAGTCTGGACACTGCCTAAAGGAGCATCTTGTTCTAAGGTATCCGCCAGAACCCCTTTCGACCCAGGCGCCCTGGGAGTACTGTCAATCATTTATTCTGCGTCCTGTTTGTTCCCGGATGATCTGGTCTTGAGTTTGGCCCTACCAGCGTCTTTCAAATTTCTTTCTCAGAAAGACAGCAAGCAGATTCATCAGTACCAGAAAAATCAAGATAACCATGATACCTGCGGCTGTCAGTTCTACGTAGCCACGCTCCGAACTTTCAGCCCACAGGTAGATCTGAACCGGAAGCGCTGAGGCCTGATCAACGACACCTGAGGGTATATCTGCCACAAATGCAAACATTCCGATCATCAGCAATGGCGCCGTCTCACCCAATGCCTGCGCAAGGCCAATAATCGTGCCGGTCAGCATACCAGGCATTGCCAAAGGCAAAACGTGATGAAACACCGTCTGCATCGGCGAAGCCCCCATCGCTAACGCCCCATCACGAATAGACGGGGGAACCGCCTTAAGGGCAGCCCGACTCGCAATGATGATGGTCGGCAACGTCATCAAAGATAAGACGATGCCCCCCACCAATGGCGTCCCCCTCGGGAGCCCAAAAAAATTCAAAAGCACTGCCAAACCCAAGAGACCAAAAATGATTGACGGAACGGCCGCCAGATTATTGATGTTGACCTCAATAATCTCGCTAATCCGGTTTTTGGGTGCGTATTCTTCAAGATACACAGCGGCAGCAACACCCACGGGAAAACTGATGATCAGCGTAACCAGCAGCGTTAGGGCAGATCCGACGATGGCGCCAGCGAGACCCGCCAGCTCTGGAGATCTTGAGGGCCCAGAAGTAAAAAACCGGGTGTTGAATCGATTTCTCGCCAGCCCTTCTTCCTCCCACTGATCAAGCCATGCCAGCTGTTGATCGGTTAGAACTCGGCGTTTCTCTTCGATGTCACGTGGCGCGTTACCTTTCGCAATCATATCGGCCGAGGATGAGGCGAGGACCCATACTCGACGCGTCTCGCCTACGAGAGTCGGGTCAGCCAAAACCAACTCCCTTAACACGTCCGGCGCAGACTCGCTGAACATCTGCGCCAATTTGCGGCGTTCACTACGCTTTTTTACTTCGGGATATGCCCTTTCCAGATTCTTTCTGAACAGCGCCAGATAGTGCACCTCTTGTAACTCTTCAGCTGTGGGTCGCTCCGTGATCTTCATGAGAGCGGGATCAAATTGGATATCCACTGCAAACTGCAAACGCCAGAAAGCGCTATAGCCGGATGAAAAGATAGTTCCCAGCAGAAATACCACTGAAGCCAATGCAAGGACAACGCCAAGAAGACCTAACCGTCGGAAACGTCTCTCGGCACGGAAACGCCGCTGATTCAGGCGTGACGGCGATCGGCCTACACGTGAAACGTGAGACGCTTTATTCATACTGCTCCCGATAGCGTTTGACGATCATCAGTGCCACCACATTCAAGATCAGCGTCATCGCGAATAGCACAAGACCCAACGCAAACGCCGAAAGTGTTTTTGGATCATCAAACTCCTGATCTCCAATCAGCGCCACGACGATCTGGACCGTTACTGTAGTTACATTCTCAAGGGGATTAGCCGTTAAATTTGCGTTGAGCCCAGCGGCCATCGCCACGATCATGGTTTCGCCAATCGCTCGGGAAATAGCCAGCAGAAACGCGCCCACTATCCCGGGCAACGCCGCCGGAAAAATGACGTACTTTATCGTTTCTGACTGGGTCGCCCCCATGGCGTAAGACCCCTCCCTGAGGCTTTGGGGCACTGCGGTGATCACATCATCGGCTAGCGATGAGATAAAGGGGATGATCATGATGCCCATGACCACGCCTGCGGCCAACGCGCTTCTGGCCTCGACCTCTAACCCCAGTTCCAGACCGAGTTCGCGCACCAACGGGGCAACCGTAAGCGCCGCAAAAAAACCATAAACCACGGTAGGAATCCCGGCAAGCAATTCGAGGATCGGCTTAGCAACATCTCGGACCCGAGGCCTTGCATATTCGGAAAAATACACTGCGGATGCCAGTCCGATAGGTCCTGCAACCAACATCGCGACCAGAGCAATCAACAACGTGCCGGAGAAGACAGGCACTGCACCAAAAGCCCCTGTCGACGCGCCCTGGTCTGCACGAATGGCAATTTGCGGATTCCATTTCAGACCGAACAAAAACTCGTGCAGCGGAACCTGCTTGAAAAACTGAAAGCTCTCGAACAGCAACGACAACACGATTGCAACCGTTGTCATGACTGCAACCGCTGAGCTCAGAAAGATAAATACATTAAATACCCGCTCAACACTTTGTCTGGCCTGAAACTCCAGCGTGATGTGGGAGCGTGCCAAACCAAGTCCCAGAATCGCTACCACCGCAACTGACGCAACCAACGCATAATCTGCGATCCTGCTCAAGCGAGTCAGCATGGTCGCGGCATCCTCAGCGTAGGGAAGATTCGTCTGAACCCCACTGATACCCTGTGCAAGATTGCGGATTTCCATCATCGCCAGAACGGCTTGATCTTCGGATAGGGCCCGGAATTCAGCCGAGAGCGATGCTTGCACCAGGGCTTCAACCACAACGGGCTCGAAGGATACCCATAGCACCAAAAGGATCAGTGCAGGCAAGCCACACCACAGTGCAACATGAATACCGTGATACTGTGGTAAAGAATTGAGTCTAGAACCCACTCTGATCGACCGGGCCCTATTTCTGCCGGCATAAAAGCCATTGAGCGCGAGTAGAAAAATTGCGGCGATAAGGTAGGCTGTCATCAATAAAATATCCTGGCGGATCTAACGATCCGCCAGGACCTTCAAGCATCAATCAAGCTAATGTTTTTGGAATTTACCTAAGGATCAGTCGCCTTGTAATACTTGGCACCAACCTCCACACAAAATTACTGATCAATTGTTTTTAGCGCAGAGATATTGGATCTCACTTCGCTTAAGGTCTTGGTCTCCAATGGGACGAGGCCTCGGTCCATGAGATATCCGTAATCTCCTACCGCATCGTCAGACACGAACTCATTCATATATTCCTGCATTCCCGGAATCACACCAACATGGGCTTTCTTGCCGTAGAAGAATAACGGCCGAGCAATTGGATACTCATAAGTCTGGATGGTATCAAGACTAATCTCAACACCTTCGATGGTCGAACCCTGAATTTGGTCGCCGTTCTGGTCGAGGAAGCTGAATCCAAAAATACCAAATGCCTCGGGATCCGCAGCCAAACGCTTGACGATCAATGTATCGTTCTCGCCAGCTTCCTCAACTGCACCATCCTCACGGAAGACCGCGCATTTCTTCTTGCCTATTTCTTCGTATTTACCCACCGCTTTACAACCTGCTTTCATGACCAGGCTGTTCCACGCATCACGGGTCCCTGAAGTCGGCGGGGGCGCCATAATCTTTATAGCAACATTTGGCAAAGAGGCATCGATCTCATTCCAGGTCTTCGGCTTAGGTCCGTGCTCGGCCATTGCCTTCCAAAGTTGCTCTTTGGTGAAGTTCATCTTCGGCGAATTCGCGCTGTTGGAAAACGCGATACCGTCATTGCCGACGATAATCTCGATAATTTCGGTAACTCCATTCTTTGCGCACAACTCCACTTCACTGCTTTTGATCGCACGCGAAGCGTTAGTGAAGTCGGGCGTGCCTACTCCGAGACCGGAACAGAAAAGCTTCATACCGCCCCCAGTCCCGGTGGACTCGATAACCGGCGTGTTGAAGTTAGGTTGCTTACCAAGTTTTTCGGCTACGACAGTAGCAAAAGGGTAAACAGTAGAGGAACCGACAATCTGGATCGTATCGCGCGCATAGGTGACCGTTATCGGCGCACATAAGGCGATGGCTGTCGTCATCCCAATCAGTTTTCTTCCTAAGGTCATGATGTTATTCCTTTGATGAAAGTGATTTATTGCAAGGCCTGCTTGGAGTCCAGAGGTTTTACCCGGCACAAGGGCCCTGCCACCTACAACAACCTCGCATCGTAGGGAGGATATGTTTCATTATTTTTACAATGATAACCATCTGTTTTTTAGGAACTTTTTTGAATCTTTTTTATTTC
>WTHR01000205.1 GCA_011523045.1 Gammaproteobacteria bacterium
CGGCGCCGTTCACCAACCATCCGTCGATCAGGCGTCGATCGCCCCACTCCGACAGTACCTCGCCCAGGCCACGCGCACCATCCGCAAACACGCGCTGATAAAACTCGTCGAACCCGTACTTCTTATCGAGAACCCGATAGATGCCACTCCACTGTTGCACAACCTTGCCCGGGAGTTCAGGTTTCCACAGGTAGCAGACCCACGCACCAGCGATACCCAGAATCGCTAACCAAAACGGAGCGGCAAACGGGGCGTGGGCAAGCATTCCGCGAGCAGTCATATCCAAGGCTTCCGGAGCCCCGCCAGGAACAATGCTATTGCCAAAAAGACTGCCGTTCATCGTCACGTTAACGAGCAGCAAACCCGCAAGCACCGAGGGGACAGCCAGAGCGATCAACGGAACCGTGACTACCTTAGGGGACTCATGCAAATGCTCCCGGGTGGTGGAATCCATGCGCCCCTCGCCATGAAACGTCATGAATACCAATCGGAAGGAGTAAAACGCCGTCAGGACTACCCCAATCAACACGGCGGCATACGCAAATTCCGCCCCGGGCGTCGCAGAATAATGGACCGCTTCGATAATGGCATCCTTTGAGAAGAATCCCGCAAAGGGCGGAATCCCCGCCAGAGCAAGACTTCCGATGACGCAGGTCAGGTATGTTACCGGCATGACCTTGCGCAATCCGCCCATGCGGCGCATATCCTGCTCGTGGTGCATCGCAATAATCACTGAGCCGGCTGCCAGGAACAGCAGCGCCTTGAAAAACGCATGGGTGGCAAGATGAAAAATCGCGACAGAGTAGGCCGACGCTCCAAGCGCGACCGTCATGTATCCGAGTTGAGAAAGAGTCGAGTAGGCCACAACTCGTTTGATATCCGTTTGAACCAGAGCAACAAAGGCCATCAGCAGTGCGGTTAGCGCGCCCACGATCAAGACAACCGAAAGAGCGGTTGGGGACAGCTCAAATAATGGAGACATCCGTGCTACCAGGAAGATGCCCGCCGTGACCATGGTCGCCGCATGAATGAGGGCTGAGATCGGGGTCGGACCTTCCATGGAATCCGGAAGCCAAACATGAAGAGGCACCTGGGCAGATTTTCCCATCGCGCCGACAAACAGAAGCAAGCAAATCAACGTCAACCAGTGCCACTCAGAGCCGAATGGGCCTTGCGCAGTGCGGTCTGCGAGCGCCGGGGCCGCGTCGAACACGCTTTGATAATCCAGGCTGCCGAAAAGCGCGAGAACGGCGCCAATTCCGAGAATGAACCCGAAGTCTCCTACGCGATTGACCAGGAACGCTTTCATGTTGGCTCGAATCGCACTGTCCCGCTCGTACCAGAATCCGATCAACAGATAAGAAACCAACCCGACCGCTTCCCAGCCAAAAAACAACTGGAGAAAGTTGTTCGACATCACCAACATCAGCATTGCAAAAGTGAAGAGTGCGATGTAGCTGAAGAACCGGGTATATCCCGGATCTTCCGCCATGTAGCCGATGGTGTAGATATGGACCATGAGCGAGACGAAAGTGACAATCACCATCATCACCGCTGAGAGAGGATCGATCAGAAACCCGATCTCAAAATGGGTTCCCCCGCTGATTGCCCAGGTATAGACCGCCCCGTTGAAATGGTTCCCTGAGAAAACATCCCAGGCAACCACGCACGAAAGAACGAATGCGAGGCCTACGCCACCGATTGCCGCACGATGCGCGTTCACTCTGCCGATCCTCGAGCCCAAAAAGCCCGCCACCAGTGCGGCCGCCAGACAGGAGAGTGGAATGAGCAGGTAGAGCAATTCTCGACTCATGTTTCTTTATCCAGATCCAGATTCAAATCCAAGCTCCAAGCGGTCAACCCTTAAGGCGATCCAAATCCTGGACATTGATAGAGCGGCGGGTCCGGAACAACACGATCAGAATCGCGAGCCCGATTGCCGCCTCAGCGGCGGCCACGGTCAACACAAAGAACACAAACACCTGACCCGAAAGATTGCCAAGATAATGCGAAAACGCCACAAAGTTCATGTTCGCTGCAAGCAAAAGGAGTTCAATCGCCATGAGAATAATGACGAGGTTTTTCCGATTCAGGAAAATACCGACCACGCTTATGGCAAAAAGCAGGGCCCCCACAATCAGATAATGAGACAGAGGGATCACGATCTTTTCTCCGGCCTGGGCGGCAGCTTCACAATGCGGATACGGTCCTCTTTTCTCACCTTTACCTGCTCTTCGGGTGCCTGATATCGTGTCTCAGGCCGGCGACGCAGCGTCAAGGAAATCGCAGCAATGATTGCGACGAGAAGAATCACCGCAGCCAACTCAAACGTATAAACGTAGTCTGTATAGACCAATTTCCCAAGCGCTGCGGTGTTACTGTAGTCGGCACCATGGCCTGACGGACGAGGCAGTTCTGCGTCGCCGAACTCGCCGGACAACATCACAAGAGCCAGCTCACCGGCCATAATGATCGCGACAATTAGCCCTAACGGCAGATAGTTCGCGAAACCTGCCCGCATTTGGGCGATATCGATATCCAGCATCATGATCACAAAAAGGAACAACACCATCACCGCGCCGACATAAACCAGGACAAGAGTGATGGCCAGGAACTCGGCCTCAAGGGTCAACCACAAGCAGGCGGCGCTGAAAAAGGCCAGTACCAAAAAGAGTGCCGCCCGGACCGGATTGCGCACGGTCACCACCAATATGCTGGATAGGACCAGAATCGCAGAAAAAACGTAGAAAAC
The DNA here is from genome assembly GCA_011523045.1 of Gammaproteobacteria bacterium. Taxonomy (GTDB): domain Bacteria; phylum Pseudomonadota; class Gammaproteobacteria; order Arenicellales; family UBA868; genus UBA868. Next base: position 2,753 of record WTHR01000205.1, read on the forward strand.
GATCTGAAGAAAGGTCATAGGCTAACGGTACGGGGCATCGGCCCGTCGGGCTCCGGCGATCGACTCCTCATGGGCGTCGCCAAGCCGAAGCAGATCTTCCTTGCTGATGGTCCCGGAGGCGCCCGTCTCAAAATGGTACTCATGCAGGTCCGTCAGTACGATGGAATCGACCGGACACGCCTCCTCGCAATAGCCGCAATAGATACATTTAAAGAGATCAACATCGTAGCGGGTGGTGCGACGAGTGCCGTCATCGCGCTCCTCGGACTCTATCGTGATTGCCAGCGCCGGGCAGACGGCTTCGCACAATTTACAGGCAATACACCTTTCTTCTCCGTTGGGATAACGCCGCAACGCATGCAGTCCACGAAACCGTGGGGATTTAGGCGTCTTTTCCTCGGGATACTGAACCGTAAACTTCTTCCGAAAGAAGTAACTCCCCGTCACCGAGAGACCTCGAAGCAGTTCCGCCAAAGACCAGGTTTTGAGGAATCTCGTCAACATAGTCTTCTAACCAAACCAGTGTCCAATCGGAGTAAAAAACTTCGCGACCCCGATGACGGTAATCCATACCAGGGTGACCGGAATAAACACTTTCCACCCCAGGCGCATGATCTGGTCATAACGGTACCGTGGGAACGTCGCGCGAAACCAGAGAAACAAAAACGCCACTGCCGCCAACTTTCCAAAAAACCAGAAGATCCCCGGAATCCAGGTGAACGGTGCGATCTCAAACGGCGCGTGCCATCCTCCGAGAAACATGATGACGGTTAGTGCCGAAATCAGAATCATGTTCGCGTATTCGGCAAGGAAAAAGACGGCGAAGCCCATACCCGAATAATCGACATGAAAACCCGCGACAATCTCCGACTCGCCCTCAGCCACGTCGAAGGGGGAGCGATTGGTCTCGGCGACGCCGCTGATCAAGTAAACGAGAAAAAGCGGGAACAGCGGCAGGAAAAACCACTCGTGAATCCCTCCTGCCTGCGCCACGACGATCTCTCGCAGGTTCAAGGAGCCCGCCGCCATCAGGACCCCAACGAGGGCAAAGCCCATAGCGATCTCATACGCAACGATCTGGGCGGCGGAACGCATCGCTCCGAGAAACGCGTATTTCGAGTTTGACGCCCAGCCGGCGATCACCACGCCGTACACGCCCATTGACGTAAGAGCGAGCACGTACAGCAAGCTCGCATCGATATCGGCCAGCACGAGGGTATCGGTAAAGGGTACGACGGCCCAGGCCCCCAGTGCCGGAGCGAGGGCCAGGACGGGGGCTATCAGAAACAGGTACCGATCCGCGTTGGTCGGAATGATCATTTCTTTGAACATCAACTTGACCGCGTCCGCGATCGGCTGAAGCAGACCTTTCGGCCCCACGCGATTGGGCCCCACCCTTACGTGCATATAGGCGATCACTTTGCGCTCCGCCAAGGTGTAGTACGCCACCATTCCGAGCAGCGGGAGGATGATCGCCCCGATCTTGAGACCCAGCTGCAAAAACAGGGGCAGACCGCTCCAGAGGGTAATCAAGGTTTCCGTCACGCTACGCCACCGGCCTGATTCTGACAGTCGAATCCCCACCGAATCCGGCGGTGGCAACTGAGCCCGAAAAAACAAACACTGAACCGCGCACCACCCCGCTATCTTCGGTGACCTCCAGGGTGGCCTGGTGATGTTCCCCTACCAACAGTACTCGAGACGCTCCGGCCAGGCCCGCCGCTTTAAGATCCTCGGGATGAAGACGGCAAAACGCTTCCGAGGCGCCATCGCGCGTAAGGGAGAGCGCGCGGGAACGCCGCACGATCGGATCGGTTTGATAAATGGAACGTTCGGCGACAAGTGAGAACAATCCGTCAGCGTGAGCGGATGCACTATCGACGTCCGCTGAGACCGGGATCTGTGCCTTATCTGCCTGCATTAAGACCTCAGGAGGTTGGCCCAGTTCCGTGGCGACCTGCGCCACATCGTCATAATCGAAATCAGGCAAAGACAGGAAATTCCCCAGGACGCGCAAGACCTTCCACCCCGGGCGGGAATTACCTCGCGGGGAGAGCGCTGGACTGGAAACCTGGACAACACCATTACAGTTGAGATAACTGCCAGAACACTCCGTATACGGAGAGATCGGCAGCACAATGTCTGCCTGATCCGGTACTGCGGATCGAAACGCACTGAAGGCAATAACTGTCTGCGCCCGATCAAGCATCCCCTGCAACCGGATCGGATCAGAGTGGTCAATCGAAGGCTCCACGCCGTACAATAAAACCGCCTTGAGGTCGAGGTCCGCGATCTGGGATGCGTTGGCACCTGCCGTTTTTGCAGGCATCCCTTGTGCGGTTCTATGCGGTACCGCGCCCGCCCACCATGCGCCGGCACTGTTTCCTGGCGTTAAGGCACCAAGCTTCATGCCTGTCTGCTGTGCAAGACACCCTGCGAGCGTCCGAATTGTTCCAGCATCGGGATGATTGAGAGCGCCCTGCCCAAGCAGGATCATTCCATTATCTCCGACCTCGCTGAGCAGTCCGGACAAGGCATCGCTCTTGAATGAATCCCCTGCAGAGCCTGATGCTCCCCCTTTTTTGGCGAGACCGAGTAATACGCCGGGAAGTTCTGCCGGCGTGACGCAGTGAAAGGTGGAGAGCGAAAAATTCAAATCCGACGCATACGAGCCAAGCGAACCGACCAGACCGCCCTGCTCGACCATCTTGCGTATTCGCAAAGCCAGTAGTGGTGCTTCCTTGCGCGGGTTGCATCCGATCAGCAGGATGCCTTTAAGGGACTCGACATCAGAAAGTGAAGCCTCAAGGCCGGGATAAATTGGTGCGACTGCGTCGTCGGTAAAGTCCCGTTGTAGCAAGCGATGGTCAATCTGATCAGACCCGAGTCCGCGCAATACTTTTTGCAGAAGGAAAGATTCCTCCATCGAACTCATTGGATGAATCAGCGCGGCGAGTTTTGAGCCATCCTGCTTGGCGGCCTGATGCATCGCGGCAGCGGTTTCGCCAAGCGCCTCTTCCCAGGAAGTCTCAACCAGACCTTCCTTTCGTCGGATCATCGGCTGGGTCAGCCGATCGTCGCACTCTGCGCCTTCGTAGGCGAAACGGTCCCGATCTGAGATCCAGCATTCGTTGATTCTCTCGTTGTCTCGGGGAACCACACGTTTCACAGACTGGTGAGCCGTCTGTAGCGTGATATTGGTGCCAAGGCTGTCGTGAGGGCTGATACCTTCGTGACTGAATAGTTCCCAAGGCCGCGCAGTGAAACGGTAGGGTTTTGAAGTCAATGCCCCAACCGGGCAAAGATCAATGATATTTCCTGAGACCTCGCTGTCGACGGAGCCATCGAGGTAGGTTTCTATTGTCATATCCTCGCCCCGACCCGTCGCACCCAGCTCCATCGTGCCAGCAATTTCTCGCCCGAATCGAACACATCGCGTGCAGTGAATACAGCGTGTCATTGCCGTCGCGACAAGAGGGCCAAGATCCAACGGCGGCTTGGCCCTTTTTTCTTCCTCGTATCGGGATGAATCCTGACCGTATCCCATGGCCTGGTCCTGAAGGGGGCACTCCCCGCCTTGATCGCATACAGGGCAGTCAAGCGGATGATTGATCAGCAGAAATTCCATCGTCCCCTGCTGTGCCTCGACCGCAGTGGCTGATCGCGTTTGAACGACCATCCCGTCGGCTACAGGAGTGGCACACGCCGGCAAGGGTTTAGGCGCCTTTTCTACCTCGACCAGACACATACGACAATTCGCCGCAATTGACAGTTTTGGGTGATAACAAAAGCGCGGGATATAAATATTGGCCGCGTCCGCCGCTTCAATAATCATGCTTCCGGGCTGGGCGTGGACTTCACGACCATTGATGACAACCGTTACGGTAGTCGGCGCGTCCATCAGGCCGCCTCCTCACGAGGAATCATGGCTTCGAATTCGTGCCGGAAGTGTTTCAGGAAACTCTGAACCGGCCACGCGGCAGCGTCACCCAACGCGCAGATCGTGCGGCCTTCGATTCGGTCTGCGACCGATTTCAGGCGGTCCAGATCCGCGGGCGTCCCTTCCCCATTACGAATCCGCCGAATCATGCGATACAACCATCCGGTTCCCTCGCGACAGGGCGTGCACTGCCCACACGACTCCGCGAAGTAGAAATAAGAGATGCGCTCCAGCACCTCCACCATACAGGTGGTTTCGTCCATGACAATGACGGAACCGGCTCCGAGTGCGGACCCGACCTGCGAAAGCCCGTCATAGTCCATGGTGCACTCCATGATGGCATCTGCGGGAACAACCGGCACTGAAGAACCTCCCGGAATAACGGCTTTCAGGGCCCGGCCGTCTCGAACCCCTCCCGCCATCTCCAGCAGATCACGGAAGGGCATTCCCATGGGCACTTCGTAGTTTCCTGGCCGATTAACATGACCCGAGACGGAGTAAATCTTGGTGCCGCCACTGTTCTCAACTCCGATGCTGGAAAACCATTCCGCGCCGTTTCGAATAATCGGAGGAATGGACGCAAGGGTCTCGGTGTTGTTTATGGTGGTGGGTTTGCCAAAGGCGCCTACCTGGGCCGGAAACGGCGGCTTGAAACGCGGTTGGCCTTTTTTGCCCTCCAGCGACTCCAGCAGTGCGGTCTCCTCACCGCAGATATATGCTCCCGCACCGCGCTGACTGTGCAGTTCAAACGCGATGTCGGATCCCATGAGATTCTCACCCAGCAGACCGGCTTGCCTTGCTTCAGCCAGAGCGGCTTCAAAGCGCTGCCAGGGTTCGTAATACTCGCCGCGTATGTAATTGAAGCCGATGGTGGCGCCGATCGCATATCCGGCGAGTGCCATACCTTCGATCACCTGATGCGGATTAAACCGAAGAATGTCACGGTCCTTGAACGTTCCGGGCTCACTTTCATCCGAATTACAAACAATGTACTTCTGGCCCTGCGCATCCCGCGGCATGAAACTCAGTTTCAGGCCTGTCGGAAAACCGGCCCCACCGCGGCCTCGTAAACCTGAGGCCTTCAAGGTCTCGATGATCTCTTCGCGGGGCGTCTGATTTTTTAGAACGTTTTCCCAAGCTTCATAGCCTCCTCTCTCTCGATAGGATGCCAAGGTCCAAGGGGTCTGTGCGTCTTGGGGTGGCAGGCAGACGCGGATCTCTGAAGGGTTGCTCATTGATACCCCTCCAGCACGTTATCCAATTCATCTGCCTTGAGATTTTCATGATAGTCATCTCCCACCGCCATCATGGGTGCTCCGCCGCAGGCACCAAGGCACTCAGCGGCAAACACCGTAAATCGCCCGTCCGCTGTCGTTTCTCCCTCTTCAACCCCCAAACGCTGACATAACGCCTCCATGATTCCGTCAGCGCCACGCAGCAGACAGGAAACATTGGTGCACACGCGTACCGGAAATTTGCCGACGGGTCGCGTGTAAAACATGTCATAGAACGTGGCGACTTCGAATACCTCGATACGCTCGAGACCAAGTACTTCCGCAACCGCCTTGACTACGTCCTCGCTGATCCAGCCAAACTCGGCCTGGGCATAGCGCAAAGCTGACTTTACGGCGGCCCGTCGAGTGGGATACTTACCCGCTTCCGCCTCAATCTTTTTAATGATTGCCTCGGTAAGTATGGTCCGTTGCTGTTCCATCAACGATCCACCTCTCCGAAAACAATATCCTGAGTCCCGATAATGGCAACCACGTCGGCAAGCATATGGCCTCGAGCCATTTCGTCCAGGGAAGCCAGGTGCGCAAAGCCGGGTGCCCGAATCTTCAAGCGAAAAGGCTTGTTCGCCCCGTCCGAGACAATATAAATACCAAACTCGCCTTTAGGTGCCTCGACAGCTTGATACACCTGTCCCGGCGGCGTGCTGTATCCCTCGGTGAACAATTTAAAGTGATGGATGAGTGACTCCATGTCCTCTTTCATCTCGTTGCGTTCTGGCGGCGCAAGCTTGTGATCATCAGTCATCACCGGTCCCGGATTCTGACGAAGCCAATCAATGCACTGGCGAATAACATGATTGGACTGACGCATCTCTTCGACCCGAACAAGGTAACGGTCGTAGCAATCACCCGTAACCCCCACCGGGATGTCGAAATCCAGCTCGGGGTAGACCTCATAGGGCTGCTTGCGTCGCAGATCCCATTCAACGCCTGAGCCCCGAAGCATTGGACCGGTGAATCCCAACTGCATCGCCCGTTCCGGGGTAACGATCCCGATGTCGACCGTCCGTTGCTTCCAGATACGGTTATCTGTCAGAAGATTTTCGTATTCATCGACACAATCGGGAAAACGCTCAACAAACGACTCGATAAAATCCAGCACCGAGCCTTCACGATTGATGTTCTTCTGCCGGACTTCATCCTCCGAATGCACCCGCGACACCTCATACTGGGGCATGCGGTCAGGCAGATCACGGTATACCCCTCCCGGCCGGAAGTAGGCTGCGTGCAGTCGCGCTCCCGAGGTCGCCTCGTAGACGTCGCACAGGTCCTCACGCTCTCGGAACGCGTAGAGAAAAACAGCCATTGCGCCGATGTCGAGTCCATGCGCCGCAATCCACAGCAAGTGGTTTCGAATTCGGGTAATTTCCGAGAACATGACCCGGATGTACTGAGCGCGAATCGGGGGCACCACCCCAAGCAGTTTCTCTATCGCCAGAACATACGCATGCTCGTTACACATCATTGATACATAGTCGAGCCGATCCATGTAACCAATACTGTGGTTGTAAGGCTTGCTCTCGGCCAGTTTCTCTGTGCCGCGGTGCAGGAGCCCAATATGCGGGTCGATCCGCTCGACCACTTCGCCGTCCATCTCCATCACCAGGCGAAGCACGCCGTGGGCCGCCGGATGCTGAGGCCCGAAATTCATGGTGTAGTTGCGAATCTCGCTCACTCGACCGACTCCTGGCGAATGACGCGCGGCACGGTCACCCTGGGATCAATAGAGACAGGCTCATACACAACACGGCCCTTTTTCTCGTCAAACCGCATTTCAACATGACCACTTAAGGGGAAGTCCTTGCGCATCGGATGTCCGATGAACCCGTAATCCGTCAGCAGACGGCGAAGATCAGGATGGCCGTCAAACAGGATACCGAATAAATCGAAGGCTTCTCTTTCATACCAGTTCGCGCACGCCCAGATGTTCACCACGCTCTTGAGACGAGGGTTGTCTTCTGGCAGATAGACGACTACGCGCAGTCGATCGTTTCGCGACACGGACAACAGGTGATATACCACGGCAAAGCGCTCTGGATGGCCGCGCAGGGCTGCGCTGTCGTCGCCGTAATCGACCCCACACAGATCAATGAGCTGTTCGAACCGGGTCGCAGAACTATCCCGCAACGAGCGCAAAAGTGCGACCGCCTCATCACGATCAACGATCACCGTGCGCTCGTCAAACTCCGAAGTCACGGCAGCGCCAAACGATGCCGCTAATCCGGCGAGCGCATCCTCGCCGGACTGCTGTTGATCTTTACTGTCCGAATGATCAGCGGGCGATAGTGTCGTCACGCTTAATCTTCTTTTGGAGTTGAATGATTCCGTACATCAGCGCTTCTGGGGTGGGCGGACAGCCTGGAACATAGACATCTACCGGAACGATCCGATCACAACCCCGGACCACCGAATAGGAGTAGTGATAATACCCGCCGCCATTAGCGCAGGAACCCATAGAGATTACCCAACGGGGCTCGGGCATCTGGTCATACACACGCCTCAGCGCTGGCGCCATTTTATTGGTCAGGGTCCCCGCTACGATCATCACGTCCGACTGGCGCGGGCTCGGCCTGAATATCATCCCGAATCGGTCGAGGTCGTAGCGCGATGCCCCCGCGTGCATCATCTCAACCGCGCAGCAGGCAAGTCCGAAGGTCATTGGCCACATGGACCCAGTCCGCGCCCAATTGATCAGATCATCCAGTCGGGCCGTTGCCCAGCCCTGTGACATCACTCCTTCAAGCGCCATCGAATCTCACTCCCATTCCAGGGCTCCCTTCATCCACTCGTAAACAAAACCAACGACGAGGATCGCGAGGAAGATCATCATTGCCCAAAAACCGAACACCCCGATCTCATCCAACACAATGGCCCAAGGGAAAAGAAATGCGATCTCGAGATCGAAGATAATGAAGAGAATGGCCACCAGGTAATACCGAACGTCGAATTTCATTCTCGCGTCTTCGAACGCCTCGAAGCCGCATTCGTACGCTGATAACTTGGCAGGATAAGGATTACGGGGACTCAATACCCGCCCCGCCGCAAGGGCGACTATGCCAATCACAATCCCTGTTACCAGGAACAGGAGTACGGGGAGATAATTTGCGAGCACTCGACTAAAGAACGCTATCAAAAGCGGCCGAATTTGGAAGCCCAAATTCTAGTCTTACCCATGTAGACGGTCAATCAACACAGCGACGATAGGCGTCGCTCTTTTGGCTCTTATGATCCCCAGTCAAGGTGGGCCTCCACCCGCTCAAGGCGAAGGTGAGAAGGCAGTCCAAGCGACGCCAGGTCAATAACGACCCAGGGATCGTTCCCCCGAATTATTAGACTGACCCCGTCGGCGGTCGGTTTGAGTTCACACTGATTGCAGGCATCCACTCCGACGCGCTTCAGAGCCGGCATTAAATCAACGCCAGATGCATCCTGCGCCGCAAAGAGAAGCATTGACTCGAGCTTGACCGTTACCGTCTTGGGCCCCGTTTCCTGATCCGAAGGATCAAAACGCAGACGCATATCGGCGCGCACGGACTCTGGGAGATTGAAGGTCAGAACCTCCCTGCCCTGACCAGACGAGCGGTACGCAGATTTTTGCTCCTCGGAGAATGCTTCCCCCGAGGCCCAATAGATCGCCGCATCAAAGTTCCCAGCCCAGGCGACTGCATCGGCCGAAAAATTGCTGAGGCAATGGAGGATCTGCTGTTTTAGGCCCGCAACTCCTTCCCAGGATCCAAGATCGACCCGGGACTCAATATCAGATTGGGCAAAATCAAAAAATTCGTCCAACACAGAAGTTGCCCACAACTGGTTATCTATTCCGCTTGGAGGGTCACCCTCAGAAGGCCACGGAAATATTTCGGAGGCCAACTCTCCGTCCTCGCTGGCCATCAGGCACCACCCAGGGGGCTGAAGGCCGATCTGGATTGCACGCCTAAGATGCCCTGCGACAAACTTTGAGAATTCGTCTTGAGTCACACCCGCCATCGCGCACTTAAGCCAATACTGATAAAGCGGTTCTCCATGCGGCAGGGTTATTGGCCGATCATTTTCGTTGAAACGGGTGAATTTACTTGCCGCATTTGCTCCGCTCTTGATGCACAAACCCGGATCCGTGCCGCCTGCGCTGGCACCAAAAACAATCCAGTCGTGCGGCATCAGCCCATCAAGCCCGTCATCGGAACGCGAAACCACAATGCCGAACGAGTCTGCACACGAAGAAAGGAGTCCTGCTCGATACAGCGCATTCTGTTGCAACCTCGCTGGAGCTAAGGACTTAGGCGCTGGCGTCCGATTCACGGAGACATATCGGCCATAGATAGCGCTCGCCCCCGGCGCATCATGCCCATCCTCACTGATGAAAGCTTCGGGCAACTTGTAATCCGGCAGAGGGAAGAAACTGCGGTGTTTAAGCTGCAGTTCCCGGAAAATATCGTTCCATTCTGTTTTGTCGAAGGTTCGTATACCTGCGTCGGCTGCGCTACCGACCGGATATCCGGCGACCCCAGACCAGGGCATTCCGAGATGATCTTCAGGCCATCCGGAGAGATATTTCGCTCCAAGACGATTTTCAATCGCAATGATTATTTTTCCGTTTGCCGAGAGAGCTTGCGTCGCCCGAGTCAGCATCCGGATCACCGCATCGCGGGACGACAATCCGTCTGCGGCAAACCTTTGGGCATACTCCAGCACCCCAATAAACAATACCAGGTCATAAGTTTCTTCTGGGAATTGCAGTCGATGAAAGTCGGCGGAGATGATGGAAACATTGTCTAGCCCAGCGCAGCGTGCATGGGCAAGACGGGCCCGACTCGCGCTTCCTTCAACGGCGTCCACGGTAAAGCCATGGTCACCAAGAAATCGTGTCACGGCACCGCAGCCTGCGCCCACCTCAAGCACCCGGCCCGCTTCTGGAAGTCTTAAGCCTCGCAGCAAATTGGCTCGCAAGGGAGACAGATGGTATTCCTGCGCCCAACTACGGTAGGGGCCAGCAAGCTCAGGTGAATTCCAGGCTAGATTATTCGCCTGGGTCAGGGTTTCATGCAGAATGGACTCTTCTTCGTGTCCATCACTGTAGTCGATACCGGAGGCCTGCGATGCCTGCCTCCAAACACCGTCGACGCAGACTAGCTTGTTGGAGTTGCCGAGAGTAGGCAGGCGGGTTGTATTGTCAGAGCGCATGGGTCAACCACTCCGGAATGTTTTAGGGATCCGGGCGAAATGCAACTCACATTCAGCCGGTTCCTTCTGATCATGGTGCCGAAGGCCGGACTCGAACCGGCACGGCTTGCGCCACCGCCCCCTCAAGACGGCGTGTCTACCAGTTCCACCACTTCGGCAAATTGATCAGCCACATCAGGATATCGCTCTATTTTATCTCTGGAACGCTAATTGTTGTTTGGTGCGGAGGGGATATCCGACTCAACCCCACCATCCTCTTTCACTGCATCCCCATTCGCAACGCTTGGAACATCTGAAGACTGCTGAGTACTTTCACCAGCCATCACGCTCCGCGGCGTGGCACTTTGCTGGGTATAGATATAGGCAAGACTCAGCCCGGTAATAAAAAAGACCGCTGCCAGTCCTGCGGTGACCCTGCTCAAGAACGTCGCTGAACCCCGACTGCCAAACACGGAGCTGGAAGATCCTCCCCCAAAAGCAGCGCCCATATCCGCTCCTTTCCCCTGTTGAAGGAGAACAAGGACTACGATCGCAATCGCTGCGACGAGATGGACGACGGTAAAAATACTGGTAAGCAGGTTCATGGGATAGCCGCCTCAATGATACCAAGAAAGTCGGCAGCCTTTAGCGAGGCGCCGCCGATTAAGCCTCCATCAATATCGGGTTGCGAAAACAACCCGGCCGCATTGTCTGGTTTGACGCTGCCGCCATATAGTATCCGAGTGCCCTCGGCTGCCTGTCCACTGGCGTCAGCAATTCTCTGCCGAATCAGGCTATGCACTTCCTGTGCCTGTTCGTCGGTCGCGGTCAGGCCAGTGCCGATTGCCCAGACGGGCTCGTAGGCGACTAACGCTCTAGGAAAAATATCAATTCCCGCCCCGTCGATCACCGCATCCAACTGCCGACAAACCACATCCGCCGTCACATTACTTTCCCGTTCTTCTCGAGTCTCGCCGACGCAAATAATCGGCGTCAGCCCCTTCGCTGCCGCCACAGAGGCTTTCACACCGACGTCGGCATCACTCTCCGCATAAAGACTGCGCCGCTCCGAGTGCCCCAAAATGACGAACTCACACCCTATATCTACAAGCATGTCTGCAGCAATCGCACCCGTGAAGGCTCCCGGCTCGTGGATATCCAGATCCTGCGCACCCATGGCGATGGGCGTTCCACCTGCCGTTGCTGAACATAAATCGAGATAAACAAAGGGCGGACACACTACTACGTCCACTGCATCACTTTCTGGAAGCCCTGAGCCGATGCCCGAGACCAATATCTCGGTCATCTCTCGACTTCCATTCATCTTCCAGTTTCCAGCAACCAGCGGCCTTCTCATAGATATGCTCCGATACCGACTCTAGGTCTGCAGCGTGGTTTTCTCAGGCAAAAAAGGCCGTGAATGGTAACGGCCGGCAGGTAGCGACGCAAGCGCCGTAACAGAGACCCTGGCGCCGCTCAAGCGAACACGCTAATCTGGTCCGCGAGTTCTCTCGCCAGCTTTCCCACCCTGGCTTCGTCCTCTCCCTCCACCATCACCCGAATGAGCGGCTCTGTTCCTGAGGCGCGTAAAACCACCCGCCCCCGCGACCCCAACTGCTTCTCGCAGGCTTTCACCGCCTCAGTCACCCGGGGCTGTTCGAGCAATTCAGCAGGTCGCGCGTGCTCTGTCGAGACATTTACGAGCTTCTGCGGAAAGACTTGCAAGTCTTTCACAAGGTCCGCCAGCGATTTTCCGGTTTTCTGCATGACCTCCAGCACGGCAAGGGCAGCGACCAACCCGTCTCCGGTTGTACTTCGATCCAAAGACAGGATATGTCCGGAGGTCTCTCCTCCCAGCGTCCAATGTCGGCTGACGAGCTCCTCCAAAACAAAACGATCGCCTACCCTGGCACGCACAAATTGGATTCCCTGCGCCTCGCACGCCACCTCGACACCCAGATTAGTCATCAAGGTGCCGACGACCCCTTCGCAATCGCCCCGCTGTCGGCGATACTGACTGAGGATAAACAGGATGCCATCTCCATCAACAAGACGGCCTTGGGCGTCGGCGAGTACCACCCGATCGGCGTCCCCATCGAATGCAATCCCCACGTCTGCACCGCAATCCTTAACAAGACTGCAGATCGTCTGCGGATAAGTCGACCCGGATTCCCGATTGATATTGAACCCATCCGGCTCAATGCCGATGCCGGTGACCTCAGCACCGAGCTCCCGCAATACGAGCGGCCCCACCTGATAAGCGGCGCCATTAGCGCAATCGACGGCTACCTTGAGTCCGTCCAATCTAACTCCGGGCGGCAGCGTGTTGCGGCAATGTTCCGCATAGCGAGGCAGCGCATCAATCAGGCGCTCTGCTTTCCCAAGTGCCTCCGGCCCGACCGTGCTCATCGGCTCTGACATCAACGCCTCGATGGATTCTTCTGTCTCATCATCCAGTTTTTTACCGGATTCTGAGAAAAACTTGATGCCGTTGTCGTGGTAGGGATTGTGCGAAGCACTGATCACGATCCCTCCGCAGGCACCCACCTGCCGAGTCAGATAGGCAATGCCGGGAGTAGGCAGGGGACCAGTGAGGGCGATATCAACCCCGGCGGCGCTGAGACCCGCCTCCAGCGCCGATTCCAGAAGGTATCCAGAAATGCGGGTGTCCTTGCCGATAATGACCCGACCACGTGCGTGGCCGGCACCGAGGACCCGGCCTGCTGCCCATCCCAGATGAAGAACTTCTGCTGGGGTAATGGGTGAGGTTCCCACCCTGCCCCGGACACCGTCCGTGCCGAAATAACGACGCTTTGCCATCAGCTCAGTTTACCGGCGATCGTTGGGCTGGCACCAGTCCATAAGCCTGACCCAGCAATTTTCGGGTAACGCCAACATTATGAACACGCACAAACCGAGCGCCCTGCTCAACAGCCATCAAAGCCAGCAGCGCGCTAACTTCATCTAAAGTTTGCCTGGACGCAACCTGCGAAAGCGAGCGAACAAACTTCTTGCGCGAGACACCGATCAGGACAGGAACTCCGATCTCAGTAAACCATCCCAACTGAGTGATAAGCGTATGGTTATGTTGACGGGTCTTGCCAAATCCAAACCCCGGATCAATAACAATCCTTTCGCGATCGACTCCCGCAAGACAGCAAGCATTAATCCGGGACTGCAAAAACTCTCTAATCTCCCGCCCAATATCTTCGTAGCGGGGCGCGTTCTGCATTGTGGCTGGAGTGCCCTGCATATGCATAAGACAGACCGGAACATCCATACGCGCGACCGTTGCAAGGGCTCCCGGTCTTCGTAGCGCATAGATGTCATTAATCATGCAGGCCCCCGCAGCAACAGCGACTTCCATGACCTCAGGCTTGCTCGTATCGACCGACACCTTTATGCCGTCTTTCACGAGAGCTTCGATAACCGGCAGCACCCGCCCGATTTCTTCTTCTGCACTGACCGACTCTGCGCCCGGTCGAGTTGACTCTCCGCCCACGTCCACTACATCCGCCCCGTCTGCCGCAAGTTTGCGGCCCTGGTCTATTGCGGCCGCGTGGGAAGAGAACTCTCCGCCGTCAGAAAAGGAATCAGGCGTTACGTTGACGATCCCCATTATCTGGGGATCGTCGCTCGGAACAAGAGCAGGCATTAGGCCTCGCTCAGGCTATTTCCCCTCGCTAGGGATCAGGCAGAATCGCCCGCGGGCGAATCCATATTGGGTTTGATATCGGGACGATCAGACTGCTGACCGCCATCGCCGCTTGAACGATTGCCGTCATTGCTCTCGCCAGAAGACGGGGGCCGCGGCGTCTCCCCTTTCATGATCTGATCGATCTGATCTGATTCAAGAGTCTCCCAATCCATCAGCGCGTGGGCCATGACTTCGATCATCTCTTTTCGGTTTTCGATGATGTCTCGAGCACGGGCATACTGCTCCTCGATGATGCGGCTGATCTCCTGATCTACCTGCTCAGCGGTTGCATTACTGATATTTTTATTAGTGGTCACATCCCGACCCAGAAATACTTCCGACTCGTTGTCGCCGTAGACCCTTGGACCAAGATGATCACTCATCCCCCACCGCTGAACCATTTTCTGAGCCAGACCGGTTGCCTGTTCAAAATCATTGGCTGCGCCGGTCGTCATTTGGTTCATAAAGACTTCTTCAGCGATACGCCCCCCCATCAGGACCGCAATACGTGCCAACAGATGTTCGCGATTGTGGCTATAACGATCTTCCTCCGGCAGCTGCATCGTCACGCCCAAGGCCCGGCCGCGGGGAATAATCGTGACCTTGTGCACAGGATCAGTTTGGTCCGAAAGCACTTTGGCGACCACAGCGTGGCCCGACTCGTGATACGCGGTATTCAATCGTTCCTCTTCCGGCATAACGATTGAACGCCTTTCGACTCCCATGATGACCTTATCTTTTGCCAGTTCGAACTGCTCCATCGACACTTTTCGTCGACTCGCCCGAGCCGCAAACAAAGCGGCCTCGTTGACGAGGTTGGCAAGATCCGCCCCGGAAAAACCCGGTGTCCCACGAGCAATAATGGCCGCGTCCACGTCATTGTCGATCGGGACTTTGCGCATATGCACTTTCAGGATCGCCTCGCGACCGCGAATGTCGGGCAGAGGCACATGCACCTGGCGATCAAAGCGTCCCGGGCGCAGCAGCGCGGGATCCAGAACGTCCGGGCGGTTGGTCGCGGCAATCACGATAATGCCTTCATTACCCTCAAACCCGTCCATCTCCACAAGCAGTTGATTGAGGGTCTGCTCACGCTCGTCGTGGCCTCCCCCGAGGCCTGCGCCCCGCTGGCGGCCTACGGCGTCGATCTCATCGATAAAAATAATACAGGGTGCGTTCTTCTTGGCCTGCTCAAACATATCCCGCACTCGTGAGGCGCCCACGCCCACGAACATTTCGACAAAATCTGAACCCGAGATGGTGAAAAACGGAACCTTGGCTTCCCCCGCGATCGCTCGCGCGAGCAGCGTTTTTCCGGTTCCGGGGCTTCCTGTCATCAACACGCCACGCGGAATCCGTCCACCCAGTTTCTGAAAACGCGACGGATCCTGAAGAAACTCCACCAGTTCGCCGACCTCTTCCTTGGCCTCATCGACTCCAGCCACATCCTCAAAGGTGACATTGTTCTTGTCCTCGGTGAGCATTCGAGCTTTGCTCTTTCCGAAACTCAATGCGCCCCGGCCGCCTCCGCCCTGCATCTGGCGCATAAAGAATATCCACACGCCGATCAGCAGAAGCAACGGGAACCAGCTGATAAAGATCTGCATCAGCAGTGAAGGCTCTTCTTCTTTTTGCGCCTTGATCACGATATCGGCTTTGAGAAGGTCGTTAACCAGGCCAGGATCGCCAGGCGAATAGGTGACATATCTTTCGCCGTTGCGGCCCCTGATGTAAATCGTGGCGCCGTCAATAGTGACCTGCTCCACCGAACCCCGTTCCACCTCATCCAGAAACACCGAGTAATCGATCTCCTGGCCCGCCCGATTCTGTTCCGGCGCGAAATTATTGAATACCGCCATCAGAACCATTGCGATGACGAGCCAAAGGACCAAATTCTTGGTTAAATTATTCATAAGCCTTCAATGATCAAACTTAAGTCCACAATCAGATGTTTAGAAATTCACATGTTTATCGGCGATCGTGGGATTTTGAGAGTTTTTCCTATGAAACACAAACTTCTTCCCCGCCGATGGGCTGTCTGGCGACCAAATAGGCCTCAGCACTTTTCGCGCGTGACGCGTCCGGCTTTCTCACCCGAACCACAGAAAATGCTTTTTCCACTTTATGCCGCAAAGCATCAGCGCGCTCCCCTTCAAAAAACTTTCCAATGAATACCCCTTTTGGACCCAGATGTTCCAATGCAAACCGGACTGCCGCAAGCACCAAATCCTCCATCGCCGCCTGGTCAACACTGGATATACCGGTTAGGTTGGGGGCTAAATCCGAAATTACAAGGTCTGCTGGCCGCTCGCCGAGCACCTCAGTCAACTCTTTCACCACGGCATCCTCAAGAAAGTCACCCTTGATACCTGTTACGCCAGAGATCTTCCCCATATCGAGTCGGTCTACCGCAACCACCACTCCGGTCGGACCGACCTTTGCCGCCACGTATTGACTCCAACTGCCGGGTGCTGCCCCAAGATCAACAACAGACATCCCCGCGCGAAGGAGGCGCTCCTTTTCATCCAATTGTTGCAGCTTGAAGGCAGCGCGAGAGCGATAGTCGCTTTCCCTGGCCTTCTTGACGTAGGGATCCCGATTCTGTCGTGCTGCCCAGTTGCGAGATCTTGAAGCGCGCTTAGAACCCATTCTGCGTCAGTGTTATCCTGTGACCCGAACGTTAATTGACCTATCGAGACCGTCATGAAACTGAGCGGAAAACAACTCAACCACCTGCGATCTCTCGCTCACCATCTCAAGCCCGTGGTCACCGTCGGTGCTGCCGGCGTCACACCCGCTGTCGCCTCGGAGCTTGAAGTTGCTCTCACCAGTCATGAGTTGGTCAAGATCCGGCTGCCCTCTCTGGGAAAAAGCGAAAAACGCGAACTGCTTGAACGCCTGTGCACAATGACTGAATCTTCTCCTGTGCAATTGATCGGCCGCATTGGCGTTGCGTTTCGCACTTCACCCAATCAGTTGATTCGACTTCCTTAAGATTCTAACCAACCCCTGTCTGGGCTATGTGTTTTGTCGCCGTTGCACTCGGTATCAGCAAGAACTTCCCTTTAGTTCTCGCGGCTAACCGGGATGAGATTTTCTCAAGACCTGCGGAACCGATGACGCGATGGGTTGAGAGTCCTTCAGTCATCGCGGGTCGGGACCTTAGCGCCGGCGGCACCTGGCTTGGACTGTCCCAGGAGGGCCGTTTTGCTGCGTTGACAAACTCCGGAACGGCGACCGTCTCCAGAAAACCTGGAACGGTGTCACGGGGGATAATCGTAAAAGATTTTCTGCTGGGGCAACCGGAGACTCTTCGCGATATCGAGACCGGTGCGCTCGCAGATCATCCTGGTTACGGGGGATTTAACCTGATCGCCGGCACCCTGTCGAAAGTCTCTATTTTAAGTAACGTGTCGTCTTTCCATAGATCGGAGAACTCGGGTGTGTTCGTTTTGAGCAATTGCCCGCCCAATATCGAGTGGCCGAAAACCCGTGTCGGGACAACAAGGTTCTCGGAGATGCTTTGTGTCTCGGACACATCCGGAGCCAAAGAAGCCCTGAAAAATTCCCTATTTGAATTTCTCGCCGATTCCACACCGGTAGAGTCTTCGACCCAGACACGCGACGACGACGCCTTGTCCAGCGCATTGGAGCGCGTGGTATTCGTCAGAGGAAGCCACTATGGCACCAGAGCAAGCAGCGTGATCATCGTTGATCAACACGGGCAGGCCGAATTCTTTGAACGAACCTTCAATGACCGCAGTCAGTTGGTTCTTGAAAGTGAGGAACGC
>WTHR01000211.1 GCA_011523045.1 Gammaproteobacteria bacterium
ATGTGGATGCGCAAAGTGTTCAATTTGTGGACGGCAGTGTGATCGCCGGCGATCAGCAACTGCCGTTTGCCGAACTGGTGGAGCTCGCTTATCTCGCCCGCGTCCAGCTTTCTGCCACGGGCTTTTACCGGACACCCAAAATTCACTACAACCGCAAAAAAGCCAAGGGCCGGCCTTTCTACTACTTCGCCTATGGTGCGGCGGTCAGCGAAGTCATTGTTGACACACTGACGGGCGAAAGCCGCGTCACCGCCGTGGACATCCTGCACGATGCCGGAAAGTCACTGAACCCGGCAGTTGACCTCGGCCAGGTAGAGGGCGCCTTCATCCAGGGCATGGGCTGGCTCACCAACGAAGAATTGTGGTGGGATGAGCACGGCAAAATCAAAACCTACGCACCCTCGACCTACAAAATCCCGACCTGCTCAGACAGGCCGGCGAAAATGAATATCGCACTGTGGTCAGGAGGGGAAAATCGTGAACCAACCGTTCATCGGTCCAAGGCCGTGGGAGAACCTCCCCTAATGCTCGCGATTTCCGTCCACCAGGCACTTTCGGATGCGGTCTCCAGTATCAGCGGTTACCGATTTGTACCCGAGCTGAATGCGCCCGCGACCCCGGAAGCGCTCCTGCACGCAATCGTTCACGAACGACAACGCGCGGCGGTATCCATCTCATGATCAGTGCTCTGCCAGGTCCTGCGGACTGGATTGATGCAGCGCTCGACTGCGTCCATCGCCGCCACCGCGGTGTGCTTGCGATGGTGACCGACGAACGCGGCTCAACCCCGAGGGATACCGGCAGCTGGATGCTGCTCACAAAAGACGCGGTCCTTGGCACCATCGGCGGGGGCGAACTCGAGCGTACGATCGTCGAGGCAGCAAGAGCCATGCTCGAAGGCGCGGGCGGTTGGTCCCGCGCGCCGGTGCAGTGCGCGCTCGGCCCCGACATGCGCCAGTGCTGCGGCGGGGTCGTGCAGGTTCTGCTCGAACCGATTGACGCCGGCGCGGCGCAATGGCTTTTAGAGGCCCAGCAACAACTCGCCTTGACCGGCCATGTTCAGATCGCTTTTGACAGCGCCGACTGTGAGGCATCGCCCGTGGTGAATACTGATGACACGCTGGTCGATGCTGTGTCGTCCGGAATCATCGCGCTGTCTTTCGAGGAAAACCGTCCGCGGCTCGCACTCTTTGGTGCAGGCCACGTCGGCCGGGCCTTGTGCGCCATCGCCTCACAGTTGCCCATACGGGTAACCGTTTTTGATGCGCGGCCGAATCAGTGTGCACAAGTGCCTGAGGCTGCCAATCTCTTCGTTGATGGACGCCTCGATCCTGTCGGTGGCGCACAGCAGCTTCAAAATTATGAGGCCGCACTGGTGATGACCCACAGCCACTCACTGGATTACGACCTTTGTCGTATCCTGCTGAGACGGCCAGATCTTATGTACACTGGTCTTATCGGCAGCGAGAGTAAGTCACGGCGCTTTCGCAAGGCTTTAAGAAAAGACGGACTGCACGATCTGGAACTTGCGCGGCTGACGAGTCCTATCGGTAAGCACGGCCCTGACGGCAAGGAACCGGGCGTCATCGCGATGAGCGTTTTAAGTGAGATCCTGACGGTCTGCCAAAGGGCGCAAGACCGGCGACGTTCTTCTGCCACCAGCACGACACCTCTCAACCAGGTACACCATGGATAACCCGCAAGATACCCACGAAGATTATCTGAACCTTGCCGTTGCTATTGCCCGTGAACACATGGAGGCCGGCGCCGGCGGACCCTTTGGGGCAGTGATTGTGCGCGACAACACGGTAATCGGTCGCGGATGGAACCGCGTCACCTCCGATCATGACCCGACCGCTCATGCCGAGGTCAGCGCGATCCGCGATGCCTGCCGAAACGTTGGGAATTTTTCCCTGGAAGGTGCCGTGATCTACACCAGTTGCGAACCCTGTCCGATGTGTCTGGGGGCAATCTGGTGGGCACGCATCGAGACCATCTACTTTGCCAGTGACCGCGACGATGCAGCGCGTATCGGCTTTGACGATGCGGCCTTATATCGTGAGGTTTCTCTGGAATTGCCCGACAGGCAGTTACCGCTGATCCGGCATCCTCTCGCGGCCGCCGATCAGTTAATGGAAGATTGGCGCACAAAAGAGGATAAGATTCCCTACTAAGGGCGGGGCTCACTCCCCGCGGGCATCTTCGCAGCACAGGTCATCAGGCATGAACGACAAACCGCTTTTGCAGCTCAAGGGAATCGGCAAGGCATTCCCCGGCTGCATTGCGAACGACGACATTGATCTCGAAATTGCTCCGGGGGAGATTCATGCGCTCCTCGGGGAGAACGGTGCGGGCAAAAGCACGCTCGTAAAAATCATCTACGGCGTGTTGCGTCCCGATCAAGGGACTCTGTGCTGGCGCGGTGACGACATGACCATCGACAACCCGGCCAGTGCCCGGTCACTCGGGATCGGCATGGTCTTTCAGCATTTCTCCCTCTTTGAATCGATGACCACGCTGGAAAACGTGGCGCTGGCACTACCGCCACAGGACCTTGATGAACTGCGCGGCCGTCTCGAAACCACAGCGCAGGACTATGGGCTAACCCTGCATCCTGATCGACACGTCTATGACCTCTCGATGGGAGAGCGCCAGCGCATTGAGATCGTCCGCTGTCTGCTACAGAACCCGAGCCTTCTGATTCTGGATGAACCCACTTCGGTCCTGACACCCCAGGAAACCGAGGTTCTCTTTGCGACGCTGCGCCAACTCGCCAGCGAAGGCCGGTCCATCCTCTACATCAGCCACAAACTGGAAGAGGTGCGATCGCTGTGCGACCGGGCCACCATTCTGCGCGGCGGCAAACGGGTTGATGACTGCAATCCTGCTGAAGAAACGGCCCAGTCGCTGGCTGAAAAAATGATCGGACGACGGGTGGAATCAGCCAAAGGCCA
Source organism: Gammaproteobacteria bacterium (assembly GCA_011523045.1). Taxonomy (GTDB): domain Bacteria; phylum Pseudomonadota; class Gammaproteobacteria; order Arenicellales; family UBA868; genus UBA868. Next base: position 2,955 of record WTHR01000211.1, read on the forward strand.
TAGCGGCACTGCCACCTCGGAGGTGCGCCTTAAGGTCGCGGACCTTTCAGTTCGCTCCGATGAACCGCATGGCACCGATATCAGTGACGTCAGTTTTTCGGTACACGCTGGCGAAATTCTCGGTATCGCCGGCATTGCCGGAAATGGCCAGACCGAGCTCATGAATGCCCTATCAGGAGAAACCGGAGCGCCGCAGGCAGGCCAAATCGAGATTCTTGAGACAGATGCCAGCCGGTTGGGACCCATGGCCCGGCGCCAACTCGGCGCTGTTTTTGTCCCCGAAGAACGGGTGGGTCAGGCAGCGGTTTCGGATCTTACTCTGGTGCAGAACAGTTTTCTGACCTCGGCTTTTCGTATGGGCTTTGTCAGCCGGGGAATTATTAACTGGCCCGGGGTCAGCCGATACACCGAGGAGATTCTGGATAAGTTTGACGTCAAAGCGACCGGCACCGATGCGCTGGCCAGCAGTCTTTCCGGGGGCAATCTGCAGAAGTTCATTATGGGCCGAGAGATTCTTCAGGGTCCGCAACTGCTGGTCGTATCGCAGCCTACCTGGGGTGTGGATGCTGGTGCTGCGGCGGCCATTCACGAGAAGATCCAGCAGATGATCAGCGCGGGTGCGGGCGCTCTGGTGATCTCCCAGGACCTTGACGAGATCTTTGCTCTGAGTGACCGCATAGCAGTCATCTCGCAAGGCAGGCTCTCTGCACCCCGACCCACTGGCGAGGTCACCACCGAAGAGGTAGGCCTACTGATGGGGGCAAGCGGCCCCACCGCGGATACGGATTCCCATGTTCACGCTTGAAGCCCGGGCAACGCAGTCTGCCTACGCCTCCTGGCTGTCGCCGCTGCTGGCGCTAGCGCTCACAGCCGTGACGGGCGCGTTGATTTTTCTTGCCATGGGCAAGTCACCGGGCATCGCTCTTTATATCTACTTTATTGAACCGCTGACTTCCTGGTCAGGGTTGAGTGAGGTTGCGGTCAAGGCGGGCCCTTTGATCCTGATCGGCATGGGGCTGTCGCTGGGTTTTCGTGCAGGCGTCTGGAACATTGGCGCAGAAGGCCAGTTCATTGCCGGGGCGCTGTTGGGAAGCGCGCCGGCGGTTTATTTCTTTGACAGCACCAACCCGCTCATCCTGCCCTGCATGATGCTGCTGGGCATCCTGGGCGGTATGGCCTGGGCTGCCATGCCCGCCCTTTTGAAAACGCGCTTTAATGCCAACGAGATTCTGGTCTCTTTGATGCTGGTCTATGTCGCTGAACTGCTGCTGGTGCATCTGGTTCAGGGGCCGTGGCGCAACCCGCAGGGCTGGGGCTTTCCGGGGACCCGCATGTTCCCGGATGTCGCCCTGCTGCCGATGTTTTTCCCGGGCTACCGGGTACACCTTGGGACCCTGATTGCGGTCCTGATTCCGTTTGTTGCTTGGTTTGTGCTGACGCGGACCCGATTCGGATTCCAGATCAGGGTTTTCGGCTCGGCACCGCTTGCCGCGCGTCATGCCGGCATCGGCAGCAGCCAGATGGTCTGGACCACACTGCTGGTCGGCGGCGGCCTTGCCGGCCTCGCCGGGGTGATGGAAGCGGCATCGACCATTGGACAGTTGATGCCAAAGATCTCTCCAGGCTATGGCTTTACTGCGATCATCGTAGCCTTCCTGGGCCGGCTGCATCCCGTCGGGGTACTGCTGGCCGGTACGGTGATTGCCGTCACCTATATCGGCGGTGAAAGCGCCCAGATCTCGGCAGGCCTGCCCAAGGCCGTCACAGGACTTTTTCAGGGCATTATTCTTTTTTACCTGCTGGCGTTTGATCTTCTGACGCGTTATCGGCTGACCCGGGTCAAGACAAGAGGCAACACCGCATGACGGAACTCATCATCGCTTCGATTATGACCATGATGACAGCGGCCACTCCGCTTGTCTTCGCGGCAACCGGCGAACTGGTGGCCGAAAAGTCCGGCGTCCTCAATCTTGGGGTGGAGGGCATGATGCTGATCGGCGCTGTCTTTGGCTTTGCCGCCGTCACCCTGACAGGGGAACCGCTGCTCGGTCTCGCCGTCGGCATCCTGACAGGGCTTTTCGCGTCCATGATTTTTGCGGTACTGACGCTTTCCCTGCTCTCCAACCAGGTGGCCACGGGTCTCGCACTGACGATTTTCGGCACCGGGCTGTCGGCGCTGGTCGGGTTGGATTATGTTGGTAAGACGATTGAACAGATACGGGCGATCGATATCCCCGTGCTAACGGATCTGCCGATCGTGGGGCGTCTGTTGTTTGGTCACGACCCGCTGGTTTATGTCGGCATCCTGATACTCTTTCTCACACACTGGTTCCTGAAACACACCCGCTGGGGCATGATCCTGCGCGCCGTCGGCGATTCGGACCAGTCGGCGCACGCGATTGGTTACCCTGTGATTGCGATCCGCTACGCCGCCGTTGCCTTCGGAGGAGCAATGGCCGGGCTTGGCGGTGCCTACCTGTCGCTGGTTTATACCCCGCTGTGGGCCGAACATATGACCGCTGGCCGGGGCTGGATTGCGCTGGCGCTGGTGGTTTTTGCCAGTTGGCGTCCCACCCGGGTACTGTTGGGCGCGGTGCTTTTCGGCGGAATTACCATCCTCCAGCTCAATGCCCAGGCGGCAGGGCTCGGGATTCCGGCCTCCTTTATGTCAATGCTCCCTTACATTGCGACCATAGTTGTATTAGTCTTGATCTCACGCGATGCGACGCGGATCCGGTTGAATGCCCCGGCGTGCCTGGGCAGGCCATTCAGAGCCGAGCGCTGACCGATAATGAAGAAATTTTTGTGATTTTTGATCACCAATTTAGAGGAACGTGAACGTGAAAAAACTGATGAAACTGACTGCCATCGCGCTCGCGAGCGC
>WTHR01000220.1 GCA_011523045.1 Gammaproteobacteria bacterium
AATGTGAACTGAAGACGTTTGACGTCATCACCCGGCTCATCATTTAACGGTTGGGCCATAGTGAGAGAGATTGGACCGACAGGGGAAAACCAGTGAAAGCCCGCCCCGACGCTTAAGCGAATGTCTCCGACGTCGAAATCGCTGCTCGAGGCGAACACCTGCCCTGCATCGGCGAAGAGGCTCAGGCGTTTATCGTTGTCCTCTTGTAACCCGAACACCGGAAAGTACATCTCGACGCCTGCTACGGTCCTGATACCGCCGCCCAGAGGCGCCGCGTCCGCCCCGGTGCTAACCGGACCTAAAGAGCGGGCTTCGAAGCCGCGGACGCTACTGGCGCCGCCAGCGTAGTAGTTTTTAAAGAACGGCAATTCCTCAAGATCGCCGTATCCGCCGCCATATCCGACGTCTCCGCGAAGATTCAAAATGAGTCGGCCAACCAGTTGACGGTACCAGCTTCCACGAAGAGACAACTTGTAGTACTCCAGATCACTTCCCGGAAAACCCACCTCTGCGGATATTCTTCGAAAAAATCCCTGCCGAGGAAAGAAGATACTGTCGCGGGTGTCCTTGGAGAAACCGGTAGAAAGATTGAAATTCAGATTGTCCGGGTATCGATCGATAAATGACTGATACTCGGGCGGCGTTGAAGAAGTGGAAGCAAGGCTGATGTCCTCAATCGCCGCGCTGAGACTGAGCGCGTTGTATTCGGACATCGGGATGCTATACCGGATACCCCCGCCGGTCGTTTCCGACGTGTAATCCGCCGTTGTGACGGAGTCTGTATCGGTCTTTTCCCGGTTGACAAACAAAGCGCGACTGACGCCCTCTGCTGTGTGGTAGGGATTTCGGTATTCAATATCAAAAGTCTGTTCAACTTTCGACAACTCTGCCTTGACATTGAGTTCCCGGCCCGTACCGAACAGATTTCCCCGATGCACTTCGGCCAGCACAAAGAGTCCGTCCGAGTCTTCATATCCCGCCCCGAACATGAAGTTACCTGTGGCCCGCTCTTTAACAACCACGGAAAGATCGACCTGGTCAATGGAACCCGGCACCGAGGTCAGATCAATATTGACGTCATCAAAGAATCCCAAACGGGCGATTCTTTCACGCGAGCGCCGCAGCTTTTCTGCCGAAAAGACGGATGATTCAAGCTGGCGCATCTCCCGCCGGATGACTTCATCGAGCGTCGCCTGGTTGCCGCTGATGTTGATCTTGCGCACATAAACCAGAGGACCCGGATCAACGGCAAAGACGAAGTTCACCCGGTAATCCTCCTCACTGATGTCGGTAATAGCGTTGACGTTGGCAAACGCATATCCATGGTCCGCCAGCTTGCTCTCGATCGCCGATCGTGACGCAACCAGGTCAGTCTGGGAGAACGGCTCGCCGCTTGGCATGTCAATCAGACCCAGCAACTCCTCAGCAGAAAAACCCCCACCGCCTTCAACGTCGATGTTGCCGACACGAAACAGTTCCCCTTCCTTAAGCGCGAAAGTGATAAAAATGTCCTGTTTGTTTTGGCTGATCGTCACATCAGAGGAAAGTAACTCGAAGTTCATGTATCCTCTGTCGAGGTAGAAACTACGCAAGGTCTCCGAGTCGGCAAGCAACTCCTCTTTCGAATACTGTCCGATCTGGGAGATGAAACTGTGCCACCGCTCCTCTCCCAACGAAATTTCGGAGAGCAGTTCCTTATCCGTGAAAATCTCGTTTCCAACGATGTTTATTTCCCGGATACGCGCAACGCGGCCTTCGTCTATCGTTAGCGACACAGAAACGCGATTGAGGTCGACTGGGGTAACCACTGCATCGACTGTTGCAGAATATCGGCCTTTGGCAAAGTATTGTTCTTCAATCGCCTGAACCAATTGCTCCAGGAGCGGTTCGCGGAAAATTCGGCCCTGTGTGACGCCTACCTGAGTCAGCGCTTTCTCGATAGATTCATCATCGATATCCTTGTTGCCGCTGAACTCGACGTCTGAGATAGCAGGACGCTCGGAAACCGCAACGATCAGAATATCCTCTTGACGTCGAATCTCCACATCCTGGAAAAAGCCGGTGGCAAACAATGCCTTGATCGACTGATTAATCAGCGCCTCATCGGCGACGTCCCCTACCTTGATGGGCAGGTAGTTGAAGATCGTACCCACCTCGATATTTTGCGCGCCGTCGACGCGGATATCTTCGACAACGAAATCCGCGACCGCTGCCGCGGAGAAAACCAGCATGGCTAACCCTGTGACCCGGGGTGTGAAGCCTCTTAGGAGGGATTTGACTAACTTCATGTGTGTTTTCATGAAAGCAGGCTCAGAAAGTCATTATAAAACGCCAGGCCCATTAACAGCACAATAAATACGATCCCGAATTGCTGACCCCACAACAACACTTTTTCCGGGAGCGGCCGCCCCAAGAGTCCCTCCACGGCAAAATAGACGAGATGTCCGCCATCCAGGACGGGGATGGGCAGCAAATTGATAATCCCGAGACTGATGCTGAGGACAGCGAGAAATGCCAGAAACTGTGTCAAACCGAGACTCGCGGATTGACCGGCATATCTCGCAATTGAAACTGGCCCGCTCAAATGCTCTCGAGAGGCGCTTCCGGTCAGCATCTTTCCAAAAAGCCGCACGGTTAACGACGACATGAGCCAGGTCGTCTCCATCCCTCGTACGGCCGCGTCGAGGGGTCCATGCCCTACCCGGGTGATGTGTTCGCTAAGATCAACTTCAGTTGGGCCATAGATCCCTATTCGCCGAACCCTTGTGTCGCTCACGGTTTGAAAATCTGCGACAACCGGAATACTGATTCTGGCCCCCTCCCGATCCAGTGAAAGGTTCAATTCGCGACTGGTTCCTGAGGCAATCTTTCCAACGAGATCAGTCCAATCTGCAACGGAGACGCCATCAACTGCCAAGATCCGATCGCCCTGGACGACGCCGGCCCGATCCGCGGGACCCCCTTTTACCAAGCCATCCACCTTTGCCTCCGGAATCGGTAAAGCGGGCGTGAGACCGATCACGCTCGAGAGTACGGCCGGATTGAAAAACCCTTCTTCCTGCTGATCAAGAGAAACCAGCAGTGTTCGCCGCCCCAAAGACGGCCTATCGATGACAAATACCAACTCTGCTGAGGCTGCAGCCCGATCGAGCAGGTAAAGCCTCTGATCAGACCAGCCGCGTATGGGCCTGTCATCGACGGACAGGAGTTGATCGCCGGGCATGAACCCCGATTGCTCGGCAATGCTGCCAGGGGTCACCGAGCCGACAACGGGCTTCAGATCATCGGTCCCCATCATGCCAATAAGCCAATAAAGCACCACTGCTAACAAAAGGTTGGCGGCTGGACCTGCCAAAACGATCAGGGAACGACTTGAAAGCGGCTTGCGATTGAATGCATGGTCGCGTTCTTCAGCGGCGACTTCTCCTTCGCGCTCATCCAGCATCCGCACGTAACCGCCCAGAGGAATTGCTCCGACCGCATATTCGGTTTCTGTGGGCGCCCTCTGCCAACGCCAAATGGTTTTGCCGAATCCAACCGAGAATTTCAAGACGCGCACGCCCAGCCACCGGGCGACGATGAAATGGCCAAATTCGTGAAAACTGACCAACACCGCAATGGCGATTAAGAAAAACAGCACGTTATTGAGAATTTCCATGAGACCGTATTCTACTTGGCTAAGACGACAGACCCCGTTGAACCATCTCTCTCGCCAGCGCCCGCACCGCCAGATCAATCTCGACTACGTGCGCGAGGTCGGAGACCTCTGACGGCTCATGTATTTGCAAAATCCGGTCCACCACTTGGGGGATCTCATAAAACCTGATCCGAGTCTCAAGAAAAGCCTCAACGGCGATCTCATTTGCAGCGTTCAGGGCGATGGGTACGCTTCGGCCAGATTTTGCCGCCTCCCTCGCCAGTACCAGGCTCGGGAAACGCTCAAGGTCAGGCCGCTCAAAGCCGAGTTGACCAATCTCAACAAGATCGAGCGCCTCAATTCCGGAAGATGCTCTCTCAGGATAGGCAAGACCGTAAGAAATAGGAATTCGCATATCAGGATTCCCCATCTGCCCAATAAGAGACCCGTCGTTGAACGCCACCATCGAGTGCAGCACGCTCTGCGGATGGATGATGATATCGATTTGGCTTTCGTCGAGGCCGAACAAGTTACAGGCTTCAATAAGTTCAAGCCCCTTGTTCATTAAGGTAGCTGAATCGACAGAAATCTTTGGTCCCATGTTCCACGTTGGATGTGCGAGCGCTTGTGCGGGGGTTGCGTTAGCAATCGCGGCCGCAGATGCCCGCAAGAACGGCCCGCCGGACGCGGTCAGCGTAATCCGGGACACCCCAGCCCCTGCTGACCGGCTACCGATACCGCGACCGGAGGTCACATCTTGTTGAAGCTCGAGCGGCAAGCACTGGAATATCGCATTGTGCTCACTGTCGATCGGCATCAGACACGCGCCAGAGCCCAAAGCCGCGTTCCGCACGAGCTGCCCACACATGACGAGCGGCTCCTTGTTCGCAATCAAGACACGTTTTCCAGCCTCAACAGCCGCTAGCGTTGATCCCAGGCCCGCCGCCCCGGAAACTCCCGCGATTACCGTATCCACGTCGGGGTGGGTCGCGGCCGCTATGAGGCCCTCTTCACCGCCGAGATAACGACTCCCTTTGCAGCTGTCCAAGACAGTTACGTCAATCACTGAAACAGACTCGGATTCGGCGGCGATTTGGGCAGGAGCGAACTCTTTCAATAGAGGCTCGAGCGCCGCTATCCTTCTCCACCCCGTCAGGCTCACCACCTTATATCGGTCGCGATGCAGTCGAACCACGTCGAGTGCGCTGGTTCCGATGGAGCCCGTTGCGCCAAGTACGGCTACACCGCTCTGCTCAGTCATTAAGTGACACGCCGTCCTTCCCTCGTTAAAGCAGTAACGTTAATCCCGAGAAAACAGGGATCGCCCCCAAAAGGCTATCGATTCTGTCCAGAACACCCCCGTGCCCTGGCAGCAGATTCCCGCTGTCTTTTTTTCCCGCGCTACGCTTGAGGATACTCTCAAAAAGGTCAGCCAGAACGGCCGCGACCGCGGTGACCGCGAGCACGCAAAAGATGATGACCGGATCGGCGGGAGCACCAAACAGAAAGAAAATCGCCGTACCAACGGATGCGGCAAGAATCAAGCCTGTCCACGCCCCCTCCCATGTTTTTCCCGGACTAATCAAAGGGGCCAGTGCCGAACGGCCGAAGCGGCGACCGCCAAAATACGCCCCGATGTCTCCTACCCAGACTACCAGCAGCACTGTCAGCAGTTTCACCACGCCGTTGTCGGACTGTCCATGGATGTAGGGCAAGAGCGACAATGCGGGGACCAACGTGAACAACCCCAGTCCCAGGCCAGGCGCACAAGATACCGGAGTCTTTCGGACCACCAGGGTGGCAACCCACCCGAGGAGTCCCACCCATCCAATCGATACGATGCTCACCGCGACAGCACTGTACTCAAAGAGCTTCCACAAGATCACGACACCGAGTGCGATGAGCCCAGCATAAGAAACCCGAAAAGCGGTACTTGATCCCTGTTTTCGCAGCTCTACCCATTCGAGGGCTCCCAGGAACCCTACGACCGCAGCGAGTCCTGCAATCGCAACCGTTGGAAGAAAGAACAACGCTATTAGTGCGAGGGACGCGAGCACTAGCCCAGTAAGTACCCTGGCCCTTAACATCACCGCCCCCTGGACTGAGAGTCTATTTGCTCGCCGATCCGGCCAAATCTTCGTTGTCGGCGCTGATAAGCTCCGATGGCATCCCAA
>WTHR01000008.1:0-18419 GCA_011523045.1 Gammaproteobacteria bacterium
AGCAGGCGCTCGCGCGCGACGTCGCGCGGTGGACCCGATGGTGGGATCAGGATGACCCCCAACCCGGGATCAGCAATAAATCCAAAGCCGTGCTTCAGGCCGCTGGATTCGCCGTCGACTGACGCTGCCCAGCCTACAGCCACCAGGGCAGCGCCGCTTTGCCGTGCTATCTTTAAGCTCTCAGCCCAACACAGAAACTCTCCATGCCGTCATTCATTGAAGGTAACCCCGTTCTGATTGTCATAGATATTATGGGCAGCGCCGACCCGAACGATCCGGGATCGAGTGGTATCCCCTACATGGGTGGTCAGGAACAGCTGATCGACCGGACGATACCGGTGATTGAGGCGGCAAAAGCAAACGACGTGCCGGTCGTCTATATCATCGAGGTGCACCGGCCGGACCATATCGATTTTGGTCGGGAACTGGATGGTTCGGAAGACGTCCACTGCGTCGAGGGCAGCCCGGGAACACGCATTCACCCCCGGCTACCGTACCGGCAAGGTGATTACCTGATCCCGAAGCGAAGATATTCCGCATTCTTTGGCACCGACCTCGAGATACTGCTCAAGGGTCTTGACGCAGATACGCTGATCTTGTGTGGTGAATTAACCGATGTTTGCGTTCACTATACTTTTGTGGATGCGCATCAGCACAACTACTACACACGGGTGATCGAAGACTGCGTGGGAGGTTCTACCCGGGAAGCACACGACGCCTCGCTCAATGCCATGGAATACCTGCAGACCGGTGCCCGCTGCACCCATCGCCAGGTCATCGACGCGTTCAACCGCTTGACCCGAAGGACGGCAGGCCGACCAGGATAAACTTGGGATAAATAGGCGACGACCAGCCGGAACTAGTCCTTGAGGCGAAGCTGCGCCGCAAAAAATGGATGGTCTGACGGCCCTGCCGGCTCGGACCAGGCTTTGTCCACCTCAAGACCGCGAACCAAAATCATATCCACCCGATCCTGGTCGTCCAGTCCCGACAGGGCGTCTTTGGTATCCGGAGGCATCCCTCGGCACATCGCCGCATGATGCGCCGGCGCATTGAAATCTCCCAGCAGCACAGCGCGAGGATACTGACCAAAAGCGTGCATCACTTCCTCAAGAGGTGACTCCCCCTCAGAGGGCTTTGACAGGTGTGTGTTGATTACCGCCACCGTCTCACCGGCCCATTCAAAGTGATACACCGTCATATTCCGATGAGCCCGTCCTGTCGAAGGAAAGAGCGGCGTCGTCTCCCACCTTCGGGTCTGAAAGCGGCTGATCAGCCCGTTGCCGCGCTGGGGAAAAAATAGAAGCCGTCTCGTTGTGGAAAAATGAAACAAGCGGCCGAGCATCCTGCCGATGAGCGACGCCTGGTCATGACGGCGAAACAGGTTCGTTCCTTCCACCTCCTGTAACCCGACAACATCACAGGTCTTAACGAGTTCAGCGATACGGCCCAGATTTTTCTCACCATCCAGCCCCCGGGCACGATGGATGTTGTAGGTCGCCACACTCAGCGCCGCTTCCCCAAACCCATCGTCTTCCTGTTCGCCCTCCAGTCTCAGGCCATCAGTCGCCCTCACCGGCCACGCCCTGCTTGCCGCAAAGAGGCCGATCAGGGTGAGCGCTGCCAGGAGAATCCAGGATGCACTCACGGCTGATCCTGTCTCACACTCGTTTGGAAACTACAGAAAAGAAAATGCATGGACAAAAAGCGAACTGATGACTTGTTTATACTGCGCTCAACAGAAAGGGCATGGGAGCGTCTGATTCTACCGCTACACCCAGCCACCTTATCGAAACAACGGCAATGATGAAAACCGCCTTCGCCAGTGATCCGAGGTTTCAGAATCACGCTACGGGACAGGGACACCCTGAACGCTCATCGCGTCTGGCACATACGCTTGACCACCTTGAGACGAAGGAATGGTTTGCTTCACTACAAACCGTTGATGCGGTCAGGTGTGAGACCGAATGGCTCGCCCGCGTTCACCATCGGCAACTGATCGAGCGGGCACGGGCAAGTTGCGAACAAGGCCTCCCCTATCTCGACACGCCCGATGTGGCCATTTCGGCCGAGTCCTTTGAGATTGCACGCCTTGCCGCGGGCACGGTCCTGAACCTGGCCGATGAGGTCGCACATGGCCGCGTCGATAACGGCTTCGCACTCGTTCGTCCGCCAGGTCACCATGCCGAGCACAATGCTGCCCTGGGGTTTTGTCTTTTTAACAATATCGCGATTGCTGCCCGTTACCTGCAAGACCAGCACGGCCTGGAAAAAATTCTCATCGTCGATTGGGATGTGCACCACGGCAATGGCACCCAGCACCTGTTTGAAGAAGATCCCAGCGTCTTCTATGTGAGCACGCACCAGTACCCCCATTATCCCGGCACCGGGGCCTACTCAGAGACCGGCACCGGGGCCGGCAAGGGCGCCACGCTGAACTGCCCGATGAATGCAGGCGCCGACAACGAGACCTACACGCAGGCCTTCACTGAAAAAATCCTGCCCGCTATTGATGCCTTCGGGCCCGATATGATCCTGATCTCTGCAGGTTTTGATGCGCATCAGGCAGACCCCCTTGGCAGCATCAACCTCACAACCGAATACTACGCCTGGATGACCCGCCGGCTCATGGAGTGCGCGGACCATCACTGCAACGGGCGAATCCTGTCGGTGCTGGAAGGAGGCTACGATCTTGACGCGCTTGCCCTCAGCGTGGCGGTGCACATCGAAACACTGAAGGGGTTCGGCAGTGTCGAGAAGCCGTAAACGCTTACGCCAGTATCGACAGCACTACTGACAAGGTAATCACCGAGACAGCCGTGCTGACCACCACGGCGGTACCGGCCAGTGCCTGGCCGCACTCATACCGCTCTGCGAAAAGATAGGTGTTGATCCCGACCGGCAAAGCCGCCATCACCACCATCACGGCCTGCCAGACCGGCGGCAGACCCAAGCGGATCGACACCCCCCACACGAGCAGAGGCAACAGCACGTTCTTGATCGCAACGATGACGAGCGCACGGCCCAGCACACCGTCAATCGCGTAAAAGCTGAGCGCGGCACCGAGCGCAAAGAGTGCACAAGGCACAGCCGACTGACCCACCAAAGCGATGATGTCGAATACGGGGCCCGGAAGTGAAAAGCCCGTCAGGTTTACGATGGCGCCGAGCCCAATCCCAAGGACATACTGATTCGCGACAATACTCTTTACGACGGGCCAGCCGATCGCGCCACGGCGCTCACGTTTTCTGGCGCTTTCCTGAATCACAATCATCGGCGCAAAAAACACCGGCGCCTGAAACGCCACCAGCAAAAACAGCGGGACGGTGGCGGCCTCCCCAAACGCCGTCATAACGAGGGGGATGCCCAGCGGGATAAAGTTCCCGTAACTGCTGCCAAAGGCCAGTACCCCGATCTCGCCCAGGCTTTTGCTCGAAATCATCCGCGACAGGAAAAATACAGCGAAAAAAAGACCCAGCGCACAGGCAAAAAACCCCAAAACGTAACCCCAGGGCATTTGCCCGGGCAACGTGACCGTGCTCATCGCCTTAAACAGCAGCAAAGGGATCGCGATATTGAATACGTACAGCGACAGGCCCCGAACAGCGCCCGAATCCATCCACCGAAAAGCCCCCACCAGATACCCCAAGGCCACCACGCCGAAAACCGGCACAATCACATCGACCACCACCGGCAAAATCATGATTGCCTGTCGAAAACAAGAGCGGGATTCGCATTCATAGGATTGACTTTACCGGCCTCACCGGCGCGGGCATAGCCTCAATAGCATGATGCGGCGGTACCGCGGATTTGCCTTGCCTAAGTTGCCCGGGTAGATTTAGCCCCTGTCTGCAGGAAGGCGATGGCCGCCTGCGGGCGAATAGGCGTTGACGGGGAAGAGTAGTCGGGTTTGCCCGCGCACCCAGAGACCGGGGGAGGCTGGAATCCCCGGGCCGGGTCCCAATGAAAATCACCCCTGAGCCGCTGACCGAACCCGGGCATGTCGCCACTGCGCCCGGCAGTAGACTCAGCCGACTGACCTTCGACACAGGTTCGGCATACCAAACGTATGCCAAGGCCGGGTGCCCGCCCGGCAAAGCCGGGTGGTACCGCGCGCGAGCTCCTCTCCCCGGGGCAGCTCGAATCGCCCCGGAGCGAAACTAAACCCGGTGAGGGGACCAACACGCGCGAATCACTATGAGTTTCAGCAAAGTCGACACACGCTACGACGGCCCGGCCCTCGAGCAACACATCCTTGAATTCTGGCGGGAGCAGGCGGTGTTTGAGAAAAGCCTGCAGCAAAGCTCGGATCGGCCGCTGTTTACTTTCAATGAGGGGCCGCCGACAGCCAACGGCAAGCCCGGCATCCACCACGTCCTGGCGCGCAGTTTCAAGGATATCTATCCCCGCTACAAAACCATGCAGGGGTTCCATGTGCCGCGCAAAGCCGGATGGGATACCCACGGCCTGCCGGTCGAACACGAGATTGAAAAAGAACTCGGGATCTTCGACAAAAAAGAAATTGAAAAGGCTATCGGCGTAGCAGAGTTCACCCGCCGCTGCCGCGAATCGGTGATGCGCTATATCAGCGACTGGGAGGCGATGACCGAGCGGATGGGGTTTTGGGTCGATCTCGATCAGGCCTACTACACCCTGGACAACCAGTACATTGAGTCGGTCTGGCACCTGCTCAAGGAAATCTGGGATCGGGGCCTTATTTACCAGGACTACAAAGTCGTTCCCTACGACCCCCGGATCGGCGCCACCCTGTCCTCACACGAAGTGGCCCAGGGATATCGCGAGACCGTTGATCCATCCGTAACGGTGCGGTTTCGCCTGACTGATGAAGACGCCTCGTTCCTCGTCTGGACCACCACTCCCTGGACGCTGCCCTCAAATCTGGCGCTCGCGGTCGGCGAAGACATCGAGTACGACTATGTGGAGCTTGCAGGCGAAACCCTGATCCTGGCAAAAGCCCTCGTCCCTTCAGTACTGGGCGAGCAGGACTTCAAACTCGTCAAGACGGTCAAAGGCCGTGACCTCGTGGGCCGCCACTATCACCGGCTTTTTGATTACCTTGATGCACCCGGCGATATCTGTCGCGTGCTGTCCGCCGACTTCGTCAGCACGGAGGACGGCACTGGCATCGTCCATGTCGCTCCCGCCTACGGCGTGGATGATCTGGCGCTGGGTCAGGCCCACGACCTGCCAGTCGTGCACGGCGTCGGCCTGGATGGCCACTTCATCGACGCCGTCACTCCGGTCGCCGGGATGTTCTTCAAAGATGCCGATCCTGTCATCATCGAACTGCTGCGGGAACGAGGCATCCTCTTCAAAGCAGAGGAATACACCCACAACTATCCCTTCGGCTGGCGCACGGGTGATCCGCTCATCTATTACGCAAAGAACGCGTGGTACATCAGAACCACCGCTATTCGTGAGCGCATGGTCGAGCTGAACCAGACGATCAACTGGGTACCACAATCCATCCGGGACGGACGCTTCGGCAACTGGCTGGAGAACAACATTGACTGGGCACTGTCGCGTGAGCGTTTCTGGGGCACACCGCTGCCGCTATGGACCGACGGCGACGGCGATTACCTTTGCATCGGCTCGCTGGAAGAACTCGAATCACTTTGCGGCACTTCGCTGAGCGAGACCGATCTTCATCGGCCGGCGATCGATGAGATCGAATTTACCCATCCGGAGAACGGCCGACACTATCGGCGCGTGCCGGAAGTCATCGACTGCTGGTTCGACTCAGGCGCCATGTCATATGCCCAGTGGCACTATCCCTTCGAAAACCAGGAGACCTTCGCTCAGCACTTCCCGGCCGACTACATCTGCGAGGCAATCGACCAGACCCGCGGCTGGTTCTACAGCCTGCATGCGATTGCCGCACTCGTCTCGGACAGCGTGGCTTACCGCAACTGTGTCTGCCTGAGCCATATTGTGGACAAGGACGGCAAGAAGATGTCCAAGTCGATTGGCAACATCGTCAACCCCTACGACGTCTTTGATCATATCGGCGCGGATCCTTTGCGATGGTATTTTCTTGCCCGACTGGCACCGGAGAGCCAGAAAAGAATCTCCGTTGATATCGTGCGTGAGGTGGCGAGCTCTTTCGTCAACACGCTGTGGAACACCTACGGGTTTTTCACCCTGTACGCCTCCCTTGATGAGATCGACCTCAGTAAAGACGTCGCGCTCGAGGATCGTCCGGAGATTGACCGCTGGGCATTGGCTTTGGCCCATCACACCGTCCACACCGTGACGGAGGCGATGGATGCTTACGATGCGCGCGGTGCCGGACAGGCGATAGAGACCTTCGTCGACCAGCTCAGTAACTGGTATATCCGGCGCAATCGGCGCCGATTCTGGAAAAGCGAAGCGGGCGCCGACAAACAGTCGGCCTACCGGACGCTGTACCAATGCCTGGACACACTGCAGCGTCTGATCGCGCCGTTCATGCCTTTTCTCGCCGAGGCGATGTACCAGAATCTCGTGTGTTCGCGGGAGCCAGACGCTCCCATCAGCGTGCACATGAGCGAGTGGCCCAAAGCGCCGGATGCATGGCAGGATACTGCACTTCGGGAAGCGACCGAAGTGGTACAGGATATTGTTGCGCTCGGCAGAGCGGCGCGCGAAGCGAGCCAGGTTCGTGTCCGCCAGCCGCTGGCGCGGCTTCTTGTCCGGGTGCCTACCGACAAAGCCCGCGAGGCGTTGCACGAGCATGAGCAGCAGGTGCTGGAGGAACTCAACGTCAAAACGCTCGAGTTCATCGCGGCCGACGCGGAACTGGTCAGTTACCGGATCAAGCCTAACCTGCCGCGTCTGGGAAAACGCTACGGCAAACAGATTCCCGCCATTCGGCAGGCGCTCGCCGAGGCAGACGGCGCGGCCATTGCTGCCGCGTGCGCCAGCGGGGAAGGCATTACCCTGACGGTCGGCGAGGGGAGTATCACTTTTGAAGCCGAGGATCTGCTCGTTGAAACCGAGTCAGCTGAGGGCTACGCCTGTGCGGAGTCCGGAGGCGAGCTCGTGGCGCTCGATACCACCCTGGACGATGCCCTACTTCGGGAGGGGATTGCCCGTGAGATTGTGCGGACCGTACAGGACGGCAGAAAGCAGGCCGGTCTTGAAGTCTCGGATCGAATTCGGCTGCATGTCGACGGCTCATCGCTCGTCAGCGAGGCGCTCAACGAACACCGCGAATGGATCATGAATGAAACCCTGACGGCTGAATGGTCGAACACAGCCTTTGACACAGGGTTTTCCCTTGAGCGTGAGCTTGACGATCATCAGTGGCAGATCGCGCTGGAAAAGACCGCCCGTGACTGACATCAAATGCCTCGGCGCGGCATGAGAGTTATTGGGCGAAGGCCCCAAACTGCCCATCAGGATGCCCATCCGGGACAGGGTGCCTGCGCCGTTGATTCCTGAACGGTCTGCTAGAATCCCGCCGTTTCGACACAACATCTATTGAAGTATTACGGAGGAGGAGCAATGGCTAGCAGTTTTCTTTTTACCTCAGAGTCGGTCTCCGAGGGTCACCCGGACAAAATGGCAGACCAGATCTCGGATGCAGTGCTGGACGCCATGCTCGCCCAGGATCCGGCATCACGAGTTGCCTGCGAAACGATGGTCAACACCGGGCTCGCCGTCATCGCTGGAGAAGTCACGAGCAACTCTGAGGTTGATCTGGCACAGACCGTGCGGGACACCATCAAGGACATTGGATACAACTCCTCTGAGATGGGCTTTGACTACTCGAGCTGCGCGGTGATGGTCACACTCGACAAACAGTCGGTCGATATCGCCCAGGGCGTGAACGAGGGCGAGGGCCTGGATAGAGATCAGGGAGCCGGTGACCAGGGCCTGATGTTCGGTTATGCCTGCAACGAAACCGATGTCCTGATGCCCTTCCCGATTACCTATTCCCACCGTCTGGTTAAACGCCAGGCGGAGGTTCGCAAGAGCGGCGCGCTGAGCTGGCTGCGGCCCGATGCCAAGAGTCAGGTGTCGGTGCGCTACGAAGATGGGAAGCCTGTCTCGGTTGATACCGTCGTTCTTTCCACACAGCACAGCGAAGACGTCGATCACGCTACCCTGAGTGAAGCCGTCATCGAAGAAATCATCAAGCCGGTACTGCCGGCAGATATGCTGACCTCAGACACCCGATTCCTCGTGAACCCCACGGGGCGTTTTGTCATTGGCGGACCTCACGGGGACTGCGGACTGACTGGCCGAAAGATCATCGTGGACACTTACGGCGGCTCCGCCCACCATGGCGGCGGCGCCTTCTCCGGCAAGGATCCCAGCAAGGTCGACCGCTCCGCCGCTTATGCCATGCGCTACGTCGCGAAGAACGTTGTGGCGGCAGGTCTCGCCGAACAATGTGAGGCCCAGGTGGCCTACGCGATCGGGGTTGCCGAGCCTGTCTCTTTGATGGTGAGCACCAACGGTACCGCGGTGATCGCCGAAGACAAGATCGAAGCACTGATCCGTGAGCATTTTGACCTGCGGCCCAAGGGCATCATCGAAGACCTGGATCTGCTGCGCCCGATTTACCGCCCCACCGCCGCCTACGGCCACTTCGGCCGCAGCGAAGACGGGCTGTTCCCCTGGGAGCAAACGGACAAGGCCGACGCCCTGCGTGCCGCTGCAGGGCTGTAAGGCAGATAAGCACGGTAAAATTACCGTGAATTCCTTAACCGGATAGGGATTTAGACTTAAAGAGAAAATACCTGAAATAAGACGTCGCCGAGGAGCGTTGCAACGGGCATTTCCCCGCCAGGCTCGGATTCACGGCGTCTATCCTTGACCAACGGCGCTCAGTGAACATGGAGAACATCCCATGAGCGCTGTGATACAGCCCCAGTCCGATCAGGACTATGTGGTCGCCGATATCTCTCTGGCCGATTTCGGCCGAAAGGAAATCGCGATCGCCGAGACCGAAATGCCCGGTCTCATGGCCCTTCGAGAGAAGTACGGCCCCAGCCAACCGCTGAAAGGCGCGCGCGTGGCCGGCAGCCTGCACATGACCATCCAGACCGCGGTCTTGATTGAGACCTTGCGGGCCCTTGGAGCAGACGTACGCTGGGCCTCGTGCAACATCTTCTCGACCCAGGACCACGCTGCTGCTGCCATTGCCGCAGGCGGAACACCTGTCTTTGCCTACAAGGGCGAGAACCTGGTGGAGTACTGGGCTTACACCCATCGCATCTTTGAGTGGAGCGATGGCGGCACCCCCAACATGATTCTTGACGATGGCGGCGACGCCACGCTGCTGATCGGTTTGGGCGCCAAAGCCGAGAAAGATCTGTCGGTGCTGGATAACCCGGGCAGTGAAGAAGAAGTCGCACTGTTTGATTCGATCCGCGAACGCCTCAAGACCCAGCCGAATTGGTACTCCACCATCCAGGCGAACATCATGGGTGTCACCGAGGAAACCACCACGGGTGTCAAGCGTCTTTACCAGATGCAAAAAGACGGCGAACTGCTGTTCCCGGCAATCAACGTCAACGATTCGGCAACCAAGTCGAAGTTCGACAACCTGTACGGCTGCCGGGAATCCCTGGTCGACAGCATCAAGCGCGCCACCGACGTCATGGTTGCGGGCAAGGTTGCGGTCGTGCTGGGTTACGGTGACGTCGGCAAAGGTTCGGCACAGTCGCTTCGTGGCCTCGGCGCGACGGTGTGGATCACAGAGATCGATCCCATCTGTGCCCTACAGGCGGCGATGGAAGGTTACCGCGTGGTCACGATGGAAGAAGCGGCAAGCCAGGCCGATATCTTTGTCACCGCCACCGGTAACTTTGAAGTCATTTCCCATGACCACATGAAGCAGATGAAGGATCAGGCCATCGTCTGCAACATCGGGCACTTTGACAACGAGATCGCCTGTGCGTCCCTTGAGCAGTATGAGTGGGAAAACATCAAGCCTCAGGTCGATCATGTGGTCTTCCCCGACGGTAAGCGGATCATCCTGCTTGCCCAGGGACGTCTGGTAAACCTCGGATGCGCGACCGGCCACCCGAGCTTCGTCATGTCCGCCTCATTCACCAACCAGACGTTGGCGCAAATCGAGTTGTTCCAAAAGCGTGATCAGTACGAGAACAAGGTGTACATCCTGCCCAAGCATCTCGACGAGATGGTGGCAAGACTGCACCTGGAGAAAATCGGCGCCAAGTTGACGCAGTTGACCGACCAGCAGGCGGCTTACATCGGCGTATCTACGGAAGGGCCCTACAAGGCCGATCACTATCGCTACTGATTGATCCGCCGCCAGAAGTTCAGGCAAAAAAATGCCCCCGGTCTCCGGGGGCATTTTTCTTCTGGCTTAAAAGCATCTAGGCGGTAATGTCGGGCACCAACCGATTTTCCAGATGAAGGATGCTGTCTTTAAGAAACAGCTTTCGTTTTTTCATTCTTTGCAGCTGAAGATCATCAATCAGCGGATCTGCAGAAATGGTCTTGAGCTCGTCGTCCAAGGCGCGATGTTCTGTCCTCAGTTTTTCGATTTTTGCGCCAAGTTCAAGTGCAGCATGTTGTGCTTCAGTCATATAGGCCTGTCTCCCTCACGTACTGGCGGTTGGTGAGTTTTCACACACGCAGCGAGACCACACGGACCGGTAACCTGGACGCGGTCACCGCTTGCGACCTTACCGCGCTTGATTCCATCCTACTCCTTTCGCGGGGACATTTCATCATCCTATGGCCGGACATTTTCTCTATCAGAAGACGTACTCTGAGATAGAATTCTTCTGACAAATGAGTCGGTTACATCGGGATACTCCGGTGTCTTGTCCGATCTAAACCCTAAATGCATCAACAAAAGAACGCTTAATGGACCCGCTCGCCACCTGGGAAAAAATTCTGCTGGGCGTCCTGGCGCTGCTCATCATTCTTTGGTTTTTTCCCGGCGTTAAGACTTTGATGAAGGAATCTGCCGACGCCCCGCGGGATTGGCCGGCAGTCCTGTTGCCTTTGGTGGCTGTGGCGGCTTTCGTTGTCTTACTGATTAGTATCGTCTGATGGCAGCAAAACAAAAACGCGCGCAGCGCATATACCTGAAGGATTACAAGGCGGCGGACTTTCGGATTCCTGCCATTGCGCTTGAACTCGACCTCGAGCGCGAGAAAACACGCGTCCGCTCCCGCCTGACAGTCAAACGATCCGGCGACCACGATCGGCCGCTCGTCCTGCACGGGGAGAAACTGGATCTCATCAGCATCAAGGTGAACGGCCAGACGCTGGAAAAGCACCACTATCAATGCGATGACAGCACACTGACGCTCTCTCTCAGTGAGCCGGACACCACACTGGAGATTGAGACCGAGATCAACCCGGCGGCCAATTCCGAACTCAATGGCCTCTATGCCTCTGCCGATACGCTGTGCACCCAATGCGAGCCCGAGGGCTTTCGGCGCATTACCTACTTCCTCGACCGGCCTGACAACCTGTCGGTCTACCGGGTAACGCTTCGCGCTCTTAAGGCGCAGTATCCGGTGCTACTCGCGAACGGCAACCAGGTCGAAGCCGGCGAGGACGGGCCATACCATTTCGCCGTCTGGGACGACCCTCATCCCAAGCCGAGCTATCTCTTTGCCGTGGTCGCGGGGCCGCTTGAGCACATCGAGGATCACTTCACCACGGCTTCCGGACGGGACGTGACCTTGAGGATTTACGCCCGCGCGCGGGATATCCCCCAGTGTGATTTTGCCTTGGGCGCGCTTCGCGACTCGATGATCTGGGACGAAAAAGTGTACGGCTGCGAATACGATCTGGATCAGTACAACATTGTTGCGGTCGAAGACTTCAACATGGGCGCCATGGAGAACAAGGGTCTCAATGTCTTCAACACCCGCTACGTTCTGGCGCAGCCCGCCACCGCCACCGACCAGGATTACCGCGCCGTTCGCGATGTCATCGGCCATGAGTACCTGCACAACTGGTCGGGCAACCGGGTCACCTTACGCGACTGGTTTCAGCTCAGCCTCAAGGAAGGTTTTACCGTCTTTCGTGAGCAGCAGTTCAGCGCCGATCATGACTCTGCCGGCGTCAAGCGGATTGAGGATGCCAATCTGGTCCGCACCCAGCAGTTCCGCGAGGACGCGGGGCCAATGGCGCATCCCGTCCGCCCCGACTCTTTTGTTGAGATCAACAACTTCTACACCCTGACGGTTTACATCAAGGGGGCTGAAGTCGTCCGGATGCTGAGCCTGCTGGTGGGATCCGAAGGTTTTCTCAAAGGCTGCCGACACTATTTTTCACAACACGACGGCGAGGCAGTCACCACCGACCACTTCGTCAAGGCAATCGAGACGGCCTGTGACATAGACCTCAGCCAGTTTCGCCGCTGGTATGAGCAAGCCGGTACGCCGCAGCTGCAGGTCTCGGGCAGTTTTGACGCGACAACAGGTGTGTATTGGCTTCGGATGGGCCAGGACAATCCCGATGCCTCGGGCGGGCGCCAGCCCCCGTTGCAGATTCCGATCGTCGTCGCACTTTTCGATACCGAAGGCAACCCGGTTGAAACCGAACTGCAGGGCGGACTGCAAAGCAACAGCGCAAAACAGCACGAGCACACGCTGGTGCTGACGGACGCGGTTCAGGAGTTCGTGTTTACGGGTCTCACCAGCCAGCCGATCCCCTCGCTGTTGCGCGGCTTTTCGGCTCCGGTCATGGTACAAACAGAACTCACCGGCCGCGATCTCGCCGTGCTGGCAGGCCACGATAACGATCCCTTCTGCCGCTGGGACGCAGGCCAGACCCTTGCCCGCCAGGAAATCCTCCGCTGGCTCAATGACCCCTCTGTTGACGCACTCGACGCCAACTTTTCGGAGTCCTTTGGCAAAACGCTGACCGCTGACCTGCCGGACCTCGCCTTTCAGGCCCTGGCGCTCACACTCCCGGAGGAGAACGACCTTGGGGAATTTGCCGAAGAGATTGATCCCGCGGGCATTCACCGGGCGAGATGGTCAGTGATGCAGGCCCTCGCCGGGCGTTACCGCGATCCCCTGCTTGAACGCTATCACGCCCTTCGAGCCAGCGGGCCCTATCAGCGCGATGCGGCAGACGCCGCGCGCCGCGCCTTGCGCAACACCTGCCTTGGCTATCTCATGATCCTTGATTCAGAAGACGTTACCCATCTGGCGCTTGAGCAACTGACGACAGCCGACAACATGACCGACGCACTTGCCGCCCTGGTACCGCTCGCCAATCAGGCACGGCCTGCCAGGGATGAAGCACTCGCTTTCTTTGAGCAACGCTGGGGTGAGTACCCCCTGGTCATGGACAAATGGTTCAAGGCGCAGGCCGTGTCCCGCTGCGAGGACACCCTCAGCCGGGTCAAGACGCTCACCCAGCACGCCTGTTACCAGGAGGAGAATCCCAACAAAATCCGCGCCTTGATTGGCGCCTTTGCGCATGCCAACCCGCTGCACTTTCACGCGCCTGACGCCAGTGGGTATCAGTTTGTGACCGAGCAGCTCCTCGCTACCGATCCCAAGAACCCCCAGGTCGCGGCGCGGCTCGCCTCGGCCTTTAATCTCTGGAAACGCTACGAACCGGGTCGGCGAGAGAAGATGCGCGATGCCCTTGTACAGATCAGCGGTGCGCCCAATCTCTCGCGCGATGTCGGTGAAATTGTAGAACGCGCCCTCGCCGATACTTAAACGCCGGCGCTAACTGCTGGTCCAGGCCCAGTAGCCAAGCGATAGTGCCAGCAGCCCCATGATAAGGCCGATGCCGATATCAATCGCCCGCCAGGTCTGCGGGCGGGAAACAAAGCGCGACCAGCGGGCTGCCCCGTAGCCCAGCCCATAAAACCACAACAGTGAGGCCAAGGCCGCGCCACTGGCAAACATGGCGCGTTCGACACCGTCGAAACGGGCTGCCACTCCGCCGAGCAGCAAAACGGTGTCCAGATACACATGGGGATTGAGGAAAGTCACCGCGAGCGTCGTGCTGATCACGGCGCCTAAAGACTTGGCCGTCCCTGCCTCCACGGTCAGCGCCTGCGGATGCGCCGCCCGGGAAAAAGCCTGGAAGGCAAAAAACAGCAGGAACGCCGTTCCGGCCCAGGCCACGGTTTTCAGAATCAGCGGGTCAGCCCGAAAGGCTGTACCCAAACCGCCTGCCCCCAGCGCAATCAGCAGGGCATCAGCCAGAAAGCATACGGTACACACGGCAAACACATGCTGGCGCACAAGACCCTGGCGCAGAACCAGAGCGTTCTGCGGGCCAATCGCAATAATGAGAGCACTGCCCAGGGCAAGCCCCTCCCATAACGCCAGCAGTTTCAAAGCGGTATCCCCACAAGGTATTCGACTGCGCAATGATAAGATTGTTTTGTGTTCCGCTGAATCCTTTATCCCGTGGCTTCATCAAGAAAAAACGTCCTGCAGCCCTCCAGCCAGGAAGACGTAAACCGGTTTTTGCAGCAAGTCCGCAGCACTGCGTTACCGGCGAAACGTGACGGGCGTGCTCGTCTCATCTTCGGGATGGACGCGACCGCCAGCCGGGAACCCCTCTGGGACCGGGCCTGTCACATCCAGGCGCAGATGTTTGAAGCCACCGCGTCCATGGGCGGGATCGAGATCCAACTTGCCTACTACCGCGGTTTCGGCGAATTCAAGGCAGCGCCCTGGGCGGCCGAGGCAGATGTTCTGCAAAAGCGCATGACCTCGATACGCTGTGCAGCAGGACAGACCCAGATCCGCAGGCTGCTGAAACATGCGCTTGAGCAGGCGCGCAGCAAGCAGGGCGCCGTCAGTGCGCTGGTCTTTGTGGGCGACTGCATGGAAGAGGACCCTGATTCCCTGGCCCAGCTCGCCGGTGAACTCGGCATCCTGTCGGTGCCGGTCTTTCTCTTTCAGGATGGCGCTGATCCTATTGCGGCAAAAACCTTTTCCACGCTGGCGAGACTCACCCGGGGCGCGCATTGCCGATTCGACGGCAGCAGCGCCGCCCAGCTTCGGGATCTGCTGTGTGCGGTGGCGGTCTATGCCGCCGGCGGCCGCAAAGCGCTGGCCGACCACGGGAAACAGCGCGGCGGCGAAGTGCTTCGACTGATCGCGCAACTGGACAGCAGGGGCTAGCCTTGGCAAGGGTATTCCTGGCGCTGGTCGCGCTGGTCGGGCTGATGTGGCTGGCGTCCTGGCTGGGCAAAGCGACTCCGGAGCAGCGCAGCCGGGCGCTCAAACTCATCGTGCTCTACGGGATCGCGGGCGCCCTGCTGTTGTTGGTAGTGACCGGACGGATCCCCTGGATGTTTGCCCTCATCGGTGCGGTCGTGCCCTGGCTGCAGCGCTTCATGATGGCGCGCCAGGCCTGGAACATGTTCAAGTCGAGCCGCGGGCCGAGCGCCGGCAAGCAGTCCACAGTCCAAACCCTGATGCTCCGGATGACGCTTGACCATGACAGCGGCGACCTCGACGGCGAGGTCATCAGCGGCCCCTTCGCTGGTCGGGCGCTGCAGTCACTCTCCGAATCGGAACTGCTGGAAGTGCTGCGCGATAGCCGGAACCGTGATCCCCAGTCCGCGGCCCTGCTGGAAGCGTATCTGGATCGAACCCGCGGCGACAGCTGGCGCGACGCGGATACCGATGACGCGGGATCGCAAGGCGCGCGGCCGAGCCCGCCGGACAGCATGTCCGTAAACCAGGCCGCCGAGATCCTGGGCGTGCCGGCCGAGGCCTCGGATGAGGAGATCACCGCAGCCCACCGCCGGCTCATCCAGAAACTGCACACGGATCGGGGCGGTACCGACTATCTCGCCGCGCTGATCAACGAGGCAAGAGACACCCTCCTCTCGGGCCGGTGAGCGCTATCGCCCCGAAGAAAACCCAACGGGGATTCCCGCGCCGGATTTCCTGGATCTGGTGGCTGTTGCTGTCGCTGATGATGCTCGCAGCCGGTCTCGTCTTCTCGCCCCAGCAGATCGACACACGGCAATGGTCCCGCCAGGATATCTGGGGAATCGACCGGGCCCTGATCCGGCGAACTCTCGGGCTGCAGATTGACCAAAACCGCTATCCCGAAAAAATTGCCATCGAGCATGAGGGCAGCCAGCACAACGCGACAGTCGAATACACGATTGATCCCGGCCTGCAGGCGGCCGTCGCGGGTGTCTTCGAGCAATATAACCCCGACTATGGCGTCTTCGCCGCGCTTGATGCCGACACGGGTGAAATCCTCGCTCTCGTCAATCATCAGCGACGGGGCATCACTGACCAGAACCTTGCGACGAGGGCAACCTATCCTGCCGCATCGGTTTTCAAGATCGTCACGGCCGCGGCCGTACTCGACCTCGACAAGGCCACACCCTCCACAGTCATCCCGTTTAACGGCAAGACGACCAGCCTTTACCGGAAAAATGTCCTGAATCACAAGGACACCGAGTGGACCCGGCGCTATCCCCTATCTACCGCGTTTGCCAAGTCGGTCAACACGGTGTTTGCCCGCTTGGGGATCTTCTCAGCGGGGGCCGAGGCGCTTTTGGACTATGCCGAGGCTTTTGGCTTTAACCGAGCGCTGGATGCAGACTTTGCCCTCGCCCCCAGTCGGCTGGAGTTGGACGAGGCGGATTCCTGGTCCATTGCAGAGACCGCGTCCGGTTATACCCGACGGACCACATTGTCGCCGGTACACGGCGCTGTCATCGGCGCAGTGGCGGCCAACGGCGGGCAGCTCGTCCAGCCTTCTGTCGTGCGGCGCATCGTCAACGATGAGGGCCTCATCCTTTATGCGCTGGATACCGCCCCAAAGACGCCCGTCGTGCGCGATAAAACCGCCGAGGATCTGAAAATCCTGATGCAGGCGACGGTTACCAAAGGGTCTGCCAGCAAATCGTTCAAGAAATTCTTTCGCCACGACATGAAAACCGTCGAGGTCGGCGGCAAAACCGGCAGCCTGACCGGTGAGAACCCCCGCGGCCGTTATGACTGGTTTGTCGGCTACGCACAAAAGAACGGACGCAACCTCGCTTTTGCCGCCATGTGTATTAACGAGGAATTCTGGTATGTAAAATCAGCGTATGTGGCCCGCAAGGCCATTGAGCATTTTTTCAGCGAGTCCGGCAAGGACGAGGATTAAGACCCGCGTGATCCCAAGGGAGTGCACTGTTGCAGCAATATCTTGACGTCATCCAACGGGTGCTTGAGTCCGGCCAACGGAAGGCAAACCGCACCGGTGTCGATACCCTGTCGACCTTCAATGTGAACTACCAGATTGATCTCAGGGAAGGCTTTCCGCTGCTGACCACCAAAGAGATCTCGTGGAAAAATATCGTCGTTGAAAATCTCTGGTTTTTGTCCGGCGACACGCGCATTGATCTTCTGCGCAAGCACGGCTGCAAGTTCTGGGAACCCTGGGCTGACGACAACGGATTGGTGCCAAGCGCCTACGGCAACTTCTGGCGCAACTTTCCCGTCCATGAAAATGGGCAGACGGCGTTTAACGACCAGATCCGCTACGTGGTTGATGAACTCAAGGCGCGGCCCCAGAGCCGACGCCTGGTGGTGTCCGCCTGGGCGCCCGGCAACGCCCAGACCAGCGCGCTGCCGCCCTGTCACGCTTTCTGGGTAATGAACGTGCAGCAGGACGAGCACGGCGATCCCCTGCTGTGCCTGCATCTCACCCAGCGCAGCTGCGATGTGGCGCTGGGCCTGCCCTACAACATCGCGGGCTATGCGTTCCTTTTGGAACTGATATCCCGCTTTACCGGCATCAAGCCGGGTTACTTCGGCCACACCCTGATCGATGCCCACATCTACACCGCAAAGGCCGACGGCTCGATGGCGGAATACGACCACATTCCCGGCCTGCGCGAGCAGCTCGCCCGCGAACCGCGCGCCCTGCCGCGCCTTGAGATCAGCCCCAAGATCCAGCACCTGGACGATATCTCAGCGCTCCTGGAAGCCGATACCGAATCACTGCTGCAGACCTTTCGCCTGCATGATTACGACCCGCATCCCGCGCTGACTTTCAAAGTCGCTGTCTAACGCACATGACGCCAGCTGAGGGGAAACCCACCCGGGCGGCGATTGTCGCCATGAACGCAGCGAGAGTCATCGGCCGCGACGGCACACTGCCCTGGCATTACTCTGAAGACTTAAAGCGATTCAAGCGCCTGACCACCGGCACCACCATCGTGATGGGCCGCAACACCTTTGAATCCATCGGCAGCAAACCGCTGCCCAATCGTGATAACCGCGTGGTGACCCGTTCGCACTTCGATAACGTCGACTGCTTTGCATCACTCGAATCCGCCATCACGGATTGTCCGGGAGACCTCTGGTTTATCGGCGGCGCCAAACTTTACGAAGCGGCGCTCGGTTACTGTGACTTCATTGATGTGATGTGGGTGCCCGATGAGGTGACGGGCGAGGATCTCGTTTATTTTCCGAAGCTGC
>WTHR01000008.1:18519-20351 GCA_011523045.1 Gammaproteobacteria bacterium
GGCGCCGGCAGCGGAAAAACCCGCGTTCTGACCTACCGCATCGCGTATCTCGTCCAGGCGCTTGAAGTCTCGCCCTATGCCATTTTGGCCGTGACCTTTACCAACAAGGCCGCCAACGAGATGCGCAAAAGGATCGAGGACTTTCTGGGCTTTTCGGTGCGCGGCATGTGGATCGGCACTTTCCACGGGCTGTCCCACCGCATCTTGCGAGACCATCATGAGCTCGCGGGGCTGCCCAAAGGATTTGAGATCCTGGATTCGGATGATCAGTACCGCGTCATCCGGCGTGCCCTGAAAGAACTTAACCTCGACGAAGGTTACTGGCCGCCGCGCCAGATCCAGTGGTTCATCAACAGCCAGAAAGAAGAAGGCCGGCGGGCGGCGCAGGTTCAGGACAATGGCGACAGTCACCAGCAGACCCTCATCCGGGTCTATACGCATTACGAGGAAACCTGCCAGCGTCTTGGGCTCGTCGATTTCGCCGAACTGCTGCTGCGTACCCTGGAGCTTCTGGAGCAGACCCCCTCGCTGCTCGAGAACTACCAGCAGCGCTTTCAGCACATCCTGGTCGATGAGTTTCAGGACAGCAACGCCATTCAATACCGCTGGCTCAAACTGCTGTCCGAGGCGCATGGACAGATCACCGCCGTGGGAGACGACGATCAGTCCATCTATGGCTGGCGCGGTGCGCGCGTTGAGAACATGGCCCAACTGCAAAAGGACTTCTCCGGCACCGAGGTCATCCGGCTCGAACAGAACTACCGCTCCAGCGGCAATATCCTGAATGCGGCAAACGCCGTCATCGACCAGAACACCGGGCGGCTCGGGAAAAACCTCTGGACCGATGGCGAGGACGGCGAGCCGATTCGCGTGTACGGCGCGCTCGATGAGCTTGATGAAGGGCGCTTTGTCATCGACCGCATTCAGGCCTGGCAGAGCCTCGGCCGGCGCCGGGACAGCATCGGCGTGCTGTACCGCTCCAATGCGCAGTCGCGGGTGTTTGAAGAACTTCTGCTCTCCCAGGGCATTCCCTACCGCGTCTACGGCGGGCTGCGCTTTTTTGAACGCGCCGAGATCAAGGATGCGCTCGCGTATCTGCGGCTCGTGACCAACCGCGACTCAGACCCGGCTTTTGAGCGCGTGGTGAATGTGCCGCCGCGCGGCATCGGCGCGCGCACGGTAGAGATCGTCCGCCAGCAGGCCCGTGCTGAGCGCACGTCGCTGTGGGCCGGCGCACAATCGTTATGCGAATCCGATGCCCTGCCGGGCCGGGCCAAAAGCGCGTTAAGTGCTTTCATTTCCCTGATTGAACAGCTGGCCCGCGACGCTGCGGACCACGACCTGCCGGAAAAGATTGATCTTGCCATCAGCCGCAGTGGGCTCATTGACCATTACCGAAAAGAACGCGGCGAAAAAGCCATCACCCGCGTTGAAAACTTAGAAGAACTCGTGAGCGCCGGGCGCAACTTTGAATCAGAAGCGAGTGAGGATGACGAGGTCGATGAGCTCTCGAACTTTCTCGCCCACGCCGCGCTTGAAGCCGGCGAGGGCCAGGCGGCTGAATGGGAAGACTGCGTCCAGCTGATGAGCCTGCACTCCGCCAAAGGGCTTGAGTTTCCGCTGGTGTTTTTGTGCGGCATGGAAGAGGGGCTCTTTCCGCATCAGCGCTCCATTGATGAGCCGGGCGGCCTCGAAGAAGAGCGCAGGCTGTGTTATGTGGGCATGACCCGCGCCATGGAGCAGCTGTATCTCACCTGCGCCGAAGTGCGCCGCCTGCATGGCCGCGAGACTTCTACCAGCCCCTCGCGTTTTCTGTCAGAGATTCCCGAAGA
>WTHR01000006.1 GCA_011523045.1 Gammaproteobacteria bacterium
TCACCGTACCGCAACTGGGGGCCATGTTCAAAGGAGACCGCTCAAGAAAAGAGAACCTCGTGGAGTATGGATTTCGTCTCCCTTCGGCGTTGGACAACCGACCCCTGCGCTTTGATGAGTTCGAAGCGTTGATGCCGCGAACGGTCTTTGTATCCGCCACTCCGGCTGACTACGAACGCGAACACAGTTCAAGCATTGTCGATCAGGTCGTGCGACCCACAGGATTGGTCGATCCGGAGATCGAAGTGCGGCCAGTTGCGAGTCAGGTCGACGACCTGATGTCTGAGGCTCGGGACAGGGCAGCCATTGGGGAACGGGTTCTCGTAACCACCTTAACCAAGAGAATGGCGGAAGATCTATGCGACTACCTGAATGATCATGACATCAAAGTGCGTTACCTGCACTCCGATATCGATACCGTTGAAAGGGTGGAGATCCTTTCGGATCTAAGAAAAGGTGTCTTTGACGTCCTGGTTGGAATCAATCTGCTCCGGGAAGGCCTGGATCTTCCGGAGGTATCACTGGTGGCGGTGCTCGATGCTGATAAAGAGGGATTTTTGCGGTCGACCCGCTCACTCATTCAGACGGTCGGCCGCGCCGCAAGAAACCTTAACGGCAGGGCGATTCTTTACGCGGACAAGGTGACTGACTCGATGAAGCGGGCGATAACAGAAACCGAGAGGCGCCGCGAGAAGCAACGGGCGCACAACGAGCAACACAAGATCACACCGCGATCAGTCGTCAAGCCCGTGAATGACATCATTGATGGCGTAGCCATCGACCCCAATGACAGAGCCGCGTTGCGTAGAGACTCTACCGACTCCTCGCTTAAGACTGCCCCGGCTTCAAGCCCGATGTCGGCAGAGGAATTCAAGCGAACGATTCAGCAGTTGGAAGAAAAAATGTACGCCCACGCGAGGGATCTCGAATTCGAGCAAGCCGCGCAACTTCGTGATCAGATTACGGCGCTAAAACGCGGGCAGTTTCATCCCGTAATCGAAGCCGCTTAAAGGACTTTTTTCAAGGCATCGATTACCCGAGCCAAATCTTCCCACTCAATAGTGAGTGGCGGCAGCAGTCGCACGACCGTAGGACCGGCAGGCAGGGCGATCACGCCTTCATCAAGCAGTGCGTGCAAGACGGGCGTGGCCTTACTCTTGAGCTCAATGCCGATCATCAGACCGATTTGGCGCAACTCTCTCACTGAGGGCAATTGATCTAACGGAAAGTGTTGAGAGAACTCGGCGCCGAGATTCTCAGCTCGCTTGGCGAGATCATGATCGACCATATAGTCGATGGTGGCGCAAGCCGCCGCACAGGCCAGGGGATTGCCCCCGAAAGTGGTGCCGTGAACGCCAACTCCGGCAGACACGTTTTCCCCACAAAGAACCGCTCCCATCGGCACGCCACCCGCAATACCTTTCGCAAGACACATCATGTCTGGCGCGAGATCAAAGTGCTCACAGGCAAAGAACCTGCCGGTGCGGCAGAAACCTGTTTGAACCTCATCGATGATCAACAACGCGCCCCGCTCGGTACAAAGGCGTCTCGCCGCGTGAAGATACTCTGCCGCTGCAGGACGGACACCTCCTTCCCCCTGAACGACTTCGAGGAGGACGGCGCACGTATTGTCATCAACGGCTGCATCCAATTTCTCAATATTGTTTAGCGGAACGAAACGATTGCCCGGAAGCAGGGGCTCAAACGCATCGCGGTATTTATACGTCGCGCTTAAAGCGCCAAGTGTTCGGCCATGAAAGCCTCGCATCGCCGTGACGAGCCCGGTTCGGCCCGTTGCTGCCCGAGCGAACTTGATTGCCGCTTCGACGCTTTCTGTCCCGGAGTTGCATAGGAACACTTTATTAAGGCCTGTGGGTGCCCGTTCGATGAGTTTCTGCATCAACTCCCCGCGGCGATCGTTATGGAAGATGCCTGGGCAAACCAGTAGGGTGTGGGCCTGGCGGGTGAGGGCGTCGGCCACCGCAGGATTGCTATGCCCGATATTGGCGACCCCCACGCCTGCGGCACAATCTATATATTCTTCACCATCGTCAGACCAAAGGCGGGCGCCCTCCCCGCGGACAATACTAATCCCCCGTCGCGGGTAGATCTCTAAGGCGTATTCAGATTCTAGCGGTGCCTGCTGACTCATTTGATCGATGTCCCTTTACCGGAAAGCGCGTCATGAACTGGATGGGCCACACGGCCATCGGCGATGATGACTTCAGCCGCCCCGGCGTCGATTAGCCGGGATAGTGCCAGCATTTTTCTTTTCATCCGACCCTCGACACCGGCCTCTCGTTCCTTAAGTTCTGATGCGGGCAGCACCTGCAGCATTGATGCCTCATCATCCTTATCCTCAAGAAAACCCGGTGCCTCGATGAGTTGAATGACCTTATCGGCATTAAGCGCGCCTTGCAGGACAGTCACTATATCGTCATTTTCGGAGTTGATCGCAAAACCGGCTTCGTCGATGATCGGGATGCTCAGGACAGGCCGATAACCCTTATCGAGCAGCGTCGCTAACAAATCGGCATTCACCTCTGCCGGTTTGCCTGAGAAGTCCCGTTTGATCATCGTCTTTCCGTTCTCACGCACTTTGATGCCGCGATTGCGCCGGCCCTGAATCAGACGCCCGTCTAGCCCGGTGAGGCCAACAGCGTTGACTCCCGCTTTTTGGCACATTTCGACGAACCGCCGGTTACTCAGTCCGCTATAGGCCATCATGATGAGGTCCACTGCATCGGCGTCTGAGAACACACTGGAATAGCCGGAAACGGAGGTCAGTTGCACTTTTTCCTGCCCAAGACGTTGACCGAGTTGATCGCGAAGCGCATTTGCACCCAACACGACCAGGAACGACTCCTCAATCGTCGCCAGGTCCGAAGCGACTCCCTCCAGATTAATTTGGCTGCCGCCGCCCACTTTGATGATGTACATAGCGTCTGGATTCCTAAAGTTCGATAACGGTCCGGTTTTCTATCGGCTGCCAAGAACCGCCGACAGGGTACTGCTCTGAGCAAACCACATCCAGGCCGCCTACAGAGGTGCGCTGCATCTGAAAGTACCCAGGGTTTTCATTGTAGACCGTGGCGAGAAGAGACCGCTCTGGCGTTGCAATAATGAAGTTCAAGGCGCGGATGTAACGAGTACGTTTTTCCATCACTTCGACGCTTTTCTTCAGCCCCGCCAGTGGGCCCTGATGAGAAAACCGTCTTGTATAGTTAAATATCTTTTCCGCGCCGATTCGACCTTCTTCACGGATGCGGACTCCATTCAACTCGCCGTTAAAGATAAATACCTCGTCGGCCTGAGTGAAGGGCATGTTGTTTTCTATCGCAATACCCTCGTCGCGAAAGGCACTGCGCGCATGAGCCAAAAAGAGGCGTGTCTCTCCAAATATGGTCAGATCATCCTCCCAGATGGGCGAAAGGGAGTGATGCAAGCGCCATTGATCCTCTACCAGTGAGGCGCAGCCCCAGCCATGCCCCTGATATTCCGTGCTTTCCTGACACAGGCGCGCAAAATGCGCCAAATGAACTGACACATCAACAGGGTGTTCGGCGCGAAGCCAAAGAAGACGGCACATCTGGGTCAGATGGGGTGAAGTCCAGGAAAAGTTAAACCCAGCGTCTCTTCAAACTCGTGCATTAGGTTGAAGCACTGGACCGCCTGTCCCGCGGCGCCTTTCATGAGATTATCAATCGCACTGATCAATACGACTCGATGGGTGCCTGCCTCTACCTCAAACCCAACGTCACAAAAGTTGGTCCCGCTGAGGAGTTTTGGTTCAGGATAGCGGTGAATACCGGTACGCTCTTTAACGATTCGGACGAAGGGCTCTTGCACGTAATCCTCCCGGTACATGCCCCAGATCTCTTTTTCCTGTTGAGGTGTCGACAAAAATACATGACAGGTGGCCAGGATGCCGCGGACCATTTCTATTGAAGTCGCAGAAAAGTGAATCGGAAACTCGCCAAGGGCCTGAGTGATTTCCGCAACATGACGGTGCCGGGTAGGGCGGTACGACCGCACAGCACCGCTGCGTTCCGGATGGTGGCTCGCTTCGCTCGAGGCATTCCCCCCCTCGCTCGAGCCCGCCTTGACATCGATCACTACCGAGGAGATGAGATTGCGTCGAGCCAGGGGTCCAAGCGCCAGCGTACTGGCTGTTGCGTTACAGCCCGCACAGGCCACGTGGGTTGCACCTTTTAGCGCCGGGCGGTTTATTTCAGGGACCCCATAGACAAACCGCTCAAGCAATTGGGGTCGAGGATGGGGCTGTCCGTACCAGGTCTCATACACTGCAGGATCCGCGAGGCGAAAATCCGCGCTGAGATCAATGATTTTGGGGGCCAATGCAGAAAAAGTCTCAAAGCGCGAAGCGGTCTCTCCATGGGGCAAGCAAAGAAAGAGCACATCGCAGGGCTCCAACTCCGCCAGCGCGCAAAACTTGAGCTGACTGGCCTTTCGAAGGTTTGGGTGCGCTCGGTGCAACGCCTTTCCCGCGAACCGCTCAGACGTCACCTGCTGGACGGTGCACTCAGGATGAAAAAGCAGAAGACGAATAAGCTCGCCGCCCGTGTAACCTGATCCGCCGACGATGGAGACGCTTATCATGCGTCGACGCCTAAAGTGAAGTCCACCACACGTGCAGGAATGTTTACGCCTGTGGTCTCTATGCTGTTTCGAAACTCCATCGTGTAGTTGACTTCGTTGACAGACAATTCGCCGTCATTTTCAAATAGATCGACCGCCAGGATTCCGCCGCCTACAGCGTTGGCGGCTGCCAGTGAAATCTCCGCAATCTTTGTGGTCACCTCGCATCCGGCAGCAGATGCGCCCCGCGCGGTATTGGTAATCCAGTGATCCGAACTCCGGTAGATCGCTGCGATGCATTCATCTCCAACGACAAAACTGCGGATGTCGCGCCCTTTCTTCTCAACAAATTTCTGAATATAGAAAATAGAGTGGTGATAACTGCCCAGCAGGGCTTTATGCTCAAGTATGGCTTCGGCAGACTCTCGATCGTTCACTTTGGAAAGCAGCCGCCCCCAGGAACCCACAGCGGGTTTCAACACTACAGGGTAGCCCAACTCCTCTATCGCTGCCAACGCGGACTCCTCCGTAAAGGCTACACGAACCGGTGGCTGGTTTATCCCTGCCTCCTTGAGGGCAACAGAGGTCAGGATTTTGTCGCCGCAAATCTTGGCGACCCCAGCCGCATTGATGCAGTGCACGCTGGCCGCCTCCAGCAGACGCAGGCCGTACATCGAGCGCGAATGATTAATGCTGCGTTCCAGCACGACATCGACGTCTGGCGCCGAGTGCAGGTCGGAAATCAGCTTGCGGTCGTCGATCATCACAAGATCGATTCCGCGGGCCTGAAACTCCTCAATCAGCAGTTTCTCTTCCTTGCGGATCAGAGAGTGGAGCAAACCAATTTTCACTCCCCCCAATCCTCCTCGGTCTCAGGCGCCTCCGTGACTGCGGCGGGGTCAAGACCCGTCACTTCGAGTTCTGTGCCGCAGTCGCCGCATTCCAGGAGTTCTCCTAGAACAGTGCCTTCGGCAAAATTGATTTCAGCGCCACAAACGGGGCATTCAGTCATGGTTCAGCCTCCTAATCAGGTTTCGAGTCAGAATCAGTTGCAATGTACGCTCACGGGTGGCGAATTTTAAGCCAGTCTTGGGCGGGATAGTGGTTGGACCGCCCCGGATCTGTTTTTGGCGACAAAGAATTTGGGTGAAATTGTCTGAACAAAAGAGTTAAAA
>WTHR01000144.1:0-8051 GCA_011523045.1 Gammaproteobacteria bacterium
TGGTCGGGGCAGAGGGATTCGAACCCCCGACCCCCTGCTCCCAAAGCAGGTGCGCTACCAGACTGCGCTATGCCCCGTCGGTGGGCGACGGCGTCCACCCAGGCGCGATTCTAGCGGATAACACTCTTCTAGCGCAGTCATTTGCCAAGGGGACTACCGTCTTGGGCCGAATGAAATCGCTCTCCCTCCCTTCTCCCTCCTTATCCGCCCACCACAATTCACTTGATTTTCATTTTTGCAGCCCCAGTTTGCACAGTAGGTAAAATTCCTTTCCTCTTAAACCACCTTCCGCCGTCCGGAGTATCCCGAAATGACGCAGACAGCGACCGCTCAAACCCACAGTTTCCAGACCGAAGTCAAACAGCTGTTACAGCTGATGATTCATTCTCTGTATTCGAACAAGGAGGTCTTCCTGCGGGAGCTGATTTCCAACGGCTCGGATGCCTGCGATCGCCTCCGGTTTGCGGCGCTGACCGACGCCGGCCTCATGGAGGACGGTGAGACCCTCGGGTTGAAAGTCAGTGTCGACAAAAATGAAAAGACCGTCACGATCTCCGATAACGGCATTGGCATGACAAGCGATGAAGTCGTTGAGAACATCGGCACCATTGCGCGCTCAGGCACCCGCCAATTCATGGAAGCATTGAGTGGTGATGCTGCCAATGATGCCAATCTGATCGGCCAATTTGGCGTGGGGTTCTACTCCGCGTTTCTGGTTGCGCACAGAGTTGAGCTCACGACACGCCACGCGAGTGCGGGCGCAGAGGGAGGGGTGAGGTGGATCTCAGACGGTGAGGGTGAGTACACCATCGAATCAATCACCCGGGAGGAGCGCGGTACGACTATCACGCTTTATCTCAGAGATGAAGATAAGGAGTTCGCAGAGGATTTTCGACTACGGGGCATCATCAGCCGCTACTCAGATCACATTTCGCTGCCGATCGAAATGCCTTCCGAGGATAAGGAGAAAAAAGGGGACTGGGAGCCGGTTAACAATGGCTCAGCCCTGTGGTCGCGACCCAAAAATGAAGTCTCGGAAGAAGACTATCACCGCTTTTACCAGTCCTTGAGTTACGACACCGAAACGCCGCTTGCGACTTTGCATAACCGGGTAGAGGGAAACCTTGAGTACACATCGCTCTTCTTTATTCCGAAAAAAGCACCGTTTGATCTTTGGGATCGTGAGCAGCGCCACGGCATCAATCTTTACGTGCGGCGTATTTTTATTATGGATGATGCCAAGTATCTGATGCCCTCTTATCTGAGGTTCGTCCGCGGCGTTGTCGATGCCGCTGATCTGCCGCTGAATGTCTCACGCGAATTTCTGCAGAACAATAAAGACATCGACCGAATCCGCTCGGCTTCGGTTAAAAAAATCCTATCCGAGTTGAGTCGACTCGCCGAAAAGGAACCGGACACTTACGCTGCCTTCTGGAAGGAATTCGGCAAAGTGTTAAAGGAAGGGGTCGTTGAGGATCACGACAACCGCACCGTGCTCGCGGATCTCATGCGCTTTAATTCGACCCGCAGCGACGATACTGATCAAACGGAATCCCTGGCGGCCTATTTCAAGCGCATGCCGATGAAGCAAAAAGCGATCTACTACATCACTGCAGACTCGCATAATGCCGCCAGCACCTCCCCTCACCTTGAGATTTTCCGCAAGAATGATGTTGAGGTACTGCTGCTGAGTGATCCCGTCGACGAATGGCTGGTGTCTTCGCTCAATGAGTACAAAGACAAACCGCTTAAATCCGTTGCAAAAGGCGCGTTGGATCTTGAAGACCTGACAAGCCCCGAAGACAAAAAGGCGAACGAAGAAAAAGAAAAAGACCTTGCGGGGCTGACCGAGAAAATGCAGTCATTGCTGGGTGAGCGGGTCAAATCAGTCCGGGTCAGCCAGCGCCTGACGGACTCCCCTGCCTGTCTCGTGGCAGACGAGACGGATCTTGGTGGCAACCTTGAGCGTATTCTGCAAGCCATGGGGCAAGACGCGCCGGATGCCAAGCCGATTATGGAAATCAATCCTGACCACCCGTTGATCAGGCAGTTGAATCCCGAGCACGCGCAGCTGGAGGATTGGTCCCGTGTCTTGTTCGATCAGGCTGCGCTCAGCGAAGGCGCCCCTCTGCCGGAACCCGCCGCCTATGTGCAGCGGGTCAATGACTTGCTGACGAAGGCGGCTCTCACCGCTCACTGACGCTAAAAAGGCGTGCAGCAAAAAGTGCTGTCCGCCGAGGTGCAGGGATATGTCTAGTCAGTAAGGCCCGCGAGTTCCCGGGCGTCACCCACCCAATCCAGCGCGCCGTCAGTGTCAGGAATGCTTTCGCCACTCTGATCAACGCAGTTACGGCCGAACACCAGCGAATCGCTGACCCTCGCGGTAGGACCAATCCGGCTGTACTCAAAGAGAATACTGCGCGAAATCTGGGCGCCGCTTTGAAGATGGCAGCCTTGGCCGATCCACGTCGGGCCGAAAATTTGACACCCCGGCTCTATCCGGGAACCGGAGCCGACGTATATCGGACCCTCGGCGCGAATCTCATCCCAGTCAACGTTGACGTTCAATCCGGTCCAGATTCGAGGTCGGACTTCTGTTCCCGGCATACGCACGTCCCGCATCTTCCCGCGCATCATTTGCTGATTCGCCTGCCAGTAATCACTCAAATGCCCGATATCTATCCAGTTGAAGGGCACTCTAACCGCATTGAAAGCGAGGCCTTTTTCAAGGATTAAAGGAAACAGTTCACTGCCGATATCAAACTCGGTATCCTGAGGGATCAAATCGATGACCTCCGGCTCAAAAACGTAGATGCCGGTGTTCACCAACTGGGAAAGTGCTTCGTCGACCTTCGGTTTTTCCTGGAAGGACTGGATACGCCCATGGTCATCACAGACCACGACTCCGTAACTGGAAACGCGTTCGCGGGCGACCTCACGCACCACGATACTGGCGACCGCTCCCGACTGCCAGTGTTGACGGAGCACTGCCCGGAGATCCAGATCGATAACGGCGTCACCGCAGACGACGACAAAGGTATCGTCGAAAAATCCGCCATAATCCTGAATCCGGCGGATACCCCCTGCTGAACCGATCGGGGCAGCAATGGTTTCACCGTCCTGAAGATGCCCCTCGAAGGAATAGCCGATCTCGACTCCCCACCGTCGGCCATCACCGAAATAGCCTTCGATGGCGTGTGCGAGATGGCTGACATTCACCATGATCTGGTCGAAGCCGTGTCGGGCCAAATGCTCTACCAGATACTCCATGACCGGCTTGCCAAGAACCGGAATCATGGGCTTGGGCAGGACATGAGTCAGCGGGCGCACCCGCGTTCCCTTGCCTGCAGCCAGGATCATTGCTTTCATGCTGGCTTCCGTTGAAATCTGCCGTGGAGTCTACCGCCTGGCGGCCAAGTTGGCCACGCAGGCGAAGACTCTGATCGCAACGCTGATCAATCCCTGCGGATTCTGGGATCAGGCCACCTTCGCCGTGCTGGTCTCTTCCGACCGAAACACCCAGTCGCCCCCGACCACATCAGCCACAATCGTGTTGCCCGGCAGAAACTGTCCGGAGAGAATTTCCTGCGCAAGCGGATTCTCCAACTGCGTCTGAATCGTACGCTTCAGGGGTCGCGCGCCGTATACGGGATCGAACCCGGCCGCACTGAGCTTATCAATCGCGGCATCGGTTACGCGCAGCGTCAGATCCCGAGAGGCAAGCCGCGCCGACAGGAGGGCAACCTGAATCCGTGCGATCTCATGAAGCTGCTCCTTGAGCAGGGGATGAAACACGATCATATCGTCCAGGCGGTTAATGAATTCCGGTCGGAAGTGCTGGCTCACCACGGACATCACCTGCGCTTTCATCTCCGAATAACGTTCTTCTCCCGCAAGCTCCTGAATGCGGTCCGACCCGAGATTGGATGTCATGATAATCACCGTGTTACGGAAATCGACAGTACGCCCCTGTCCATCTGTCAGGCGGCCATCGTCCAGCACCTGCAGGAGCACATTAAACACCTCTGGATGGGCTTTCTCGACTTCATCCATGAGAATCACGGAATAAGGCCGACGCCGGACGGCTTCGGTGAGATAACCGCCCTCCTCATAGCCGACGTATCCAGGCGGTGCGCCGATCAGTCTTGCCACTGAGTGTTTCTCCATGAACTCGGACATGTCGATGCGCACCATCGATTCGGTCGTGTCGAACAAAAATTCGGCAAGCGCCTTGGATAGTTCCGTCTTGCCCACGCCCGTCGGCCCCAAAAAGAGAAAAGAGCCATAGGGCCTTTCAGGATCCGAAAGACCGGCGCGCGACCGACGGATAGCGTCCGACACAGCCTGGATCGCCTCATCCTGTCCGATCACACGGCGGTGCAGTTCAGACTCCATACGCAGCAGTTTCTCGCGTTCGCCTTCCAGCATCCGGGATACCGGAATGCCGGTCCAGCGCGCCACCACTTCTGCGATTTCTTCATCCGTCACCTTGTTTCTGAGCAGTTGGGTCTCGCCACCCGATTCGTGATCCTGTGCATCCGCCAACTGCTTTTCCAGTTCTGGAATACGGCCATACTGAAGCTCTGACATTCGGGTGAGATCGCCCGCCCGCCTTGCGGCTTCCATTTCGCTGCGGGCCTGGTCCAGAGCTTCCTTGACATGCTGGCTGCCCTGAACGGCTGCTTTCTCCGCCTTCCAGACTTCATCAAGATCCGCGTATTCGCGTTCTATTTCCAGGATCTCGGTTTCCAGTGCAGTGAGCCTTTTTCTCGAGGCATCGTCCGTATCTTTCCTGATCGCTTCCCGTTCTATCTTGAGCTGGATGAGTCGCCGGTCAAGACGATCCATCGACTCCGGCTTGGAATCGATCTCCATGCGAATCCGGCTTGCCGCTTCGTCGACGAGGTCGATCGCCTTATCCGGCAACTGGCGGTCACTGATATAACGATGCGACAGCGTCGCAGCAGAAACAATCGCGGGGTCTGTAATATCGACGCCGTGATGCACCTCGTACTTTTCCTTGAGGCCACGCAAAATCGCGATGGTGTCTTCCACTCCCGGCTCACCCACCAGCACCTTCTGGAAACGGCGCTCCAGGGCGGCGTCCTTTTCTACATATTTCCGGTACTCGTCGAGCGTCGTGGCTCCGATGCAGTGCAATTCTCCGCGGGCCAGTGCCGGCTTGAGCATATTGCCCGCATCCATTGCGCCCTCGGCCTTGCCGGCACCCACCATGGTGTGCAGTTCATCGATAAAAAGGATAACCTGACCTTCCTGCTTGCTGAGATCATTGAGTACGGCCTTCAGCCGCTCCTCAAACTCACCGCGGAATTTTGCGCCGGCAATCAGGGCACCCATGTCCAACGCCAACAATCGCTTGCCGCGAACCCCTTCGGGCACCTCTCCATCCACAATGCGCTGGGCCAGACCCTCAGCGATAGCGGTCTTGCCTACGCCGGGCTCGCCAATGAGCACCGGGTTATTCTTGGTGCGCCGCTGCAGCACCTGAATCGTTCGGCGGATCTCTTCATCCCGGCCGATAACGGGATCCAATCTGCCTTGCTCTGCGCGTTCCGTCAGATCAATGGAATACTTCTCCAGAGCCTCTCGCTGCTCCTCGGCATTGGGGTCACTCACAGCTTCTCCACCGCGCATCTCTTCAATCGCTTTCTCGACCGCATCCTTGAGTACGCCTGCATTTTTCATTGCCTCAGACGACGGACCGCGATCTTCGAGCAGCGCGAGGATGAAAAGTTCGCTCGAAATGAACTGATCTCCCCGTCTCTGGGCCAATTTGTCTGTCACATTCAGCATGCGACCCAGATCAGCTGATATCTGAACATCGCCCGCTGTGCCTTCCACACGGGGGAATCCATCCAAGATTTCGCCGAGCGCCGATCGCAAGGTATTGGCGTTGGCACCGGAGCGGGTCAGCAAAGAGCGGACACTGCCACCCTCCTGATCAAGCAATGCCACCATCAAGTGAGCCGGTTCGATAAATTGATGATCCCGCCCCACCGCAAGGCTTTGTGCGTCAGCCAGCGCCATCTGGAACTTCGTTGTCAGTTTGTCCATTCGCATGGTGATTCGCCTCCTTAAAGACGGACGGGTTTGAAGACGGTTTCGCCAGAACCCGAAAAATTTCTACCTTTTGAATATGGGGTTAAACTGGACTGAATCAAGGTCGATATAGAATTTCACCCACAATCCATGGTGTTCATGACAAGCATCAGAAATAGAAAAATCCCTGGATAGTAGCCCGTGAACTTCCAATCAATCGATAAATGATGAAGCCTTCGAAAGCGCAAATTCAGGGCCAGGTGGCGCTGGCATTGGATGAAGACATCGGCACAGGCGATCTCACTGCCTCCCTTATCAGCGAATCTGAAAGGGTCCGTGCCACACTCATCTGCCGGGAGGATGCGGTCGCCTGCGGCCGTGACTGGATAAATGCTGTCTTTGAAGCGCTGGATCCCAGCGCGAAGATCGATTGGCGCTGCCGGGATGGCGAAGATTTAAAGGCGGGGCAGATCTGGTGCGTTATCGAAGGGTCTGCGCGAGCCGTGTTGTCCGGTGAACGCACTGCGTTGAATTTCGCTCAGGTGCTGGCAAGCACCGCGACCGCCACTCGAACCCTGGTGCGGCACCTGCACGGCACAAACGCCCAACTGCTTGATACCCGCAAAACCGTCCCAGGATTTCGGCTGGCACAGAAATACGCGGTGCAATGCGGCGGGGGCAGCAATCATCGCCTTGGCCTTTACGATGGTATTTTGATTAAAGAAAACCATATCCGCTCAGCGGGGTCGATCGCTGCTGCTCTGACTGCCGCACAGGCCTATGTCGGGACAGTGGACTTGATTGAGGTGGAGGTAGAAACACTCGACGAACTCTCACAAGCGCTCGATGCAGGTGCCCGTCGGATCATGCTGGATAATTTTTCGGTTTCTGACATGCGGGCAGCGGTTAAGCACAATCAGGGACGGGCCAAACTCGAGGCCTCAGGAAACGTCAACGCGCAAACCATTCGCGAAATTGCTCTCACCGGTGTCGACTTTATCTCCTGCGGCGAGATCACAAAAAATGTATCTGCGGTTGATCTCAGTCTTCAGTTTGATCAACCTGAGGCGTAACGGGCCAGCCATTCGGTCAGTGCATCCTCAGTCACAGGCCCAACGTGCGAATGAACTACCTGCCCTTCGGGTGAGATAAGGAAGGTCGACGGCAGACCCTTGAGAGGCTCCATTGGCACCAGAGGCTCTTCGCCGATGATCAATACCGGATAATTGACGCCGAGCTTGGCTACAAACGACCGGATCTCATCTATTGGTGTTTTCTCAAAAGCGATGCCGACAACCTGTACACTTCCAAGATGGCGGTCTGCAAACGCCATCAATTCCGGGATCTCACGAATACAGGGCCCACACCAGGTAGCCCAGAAATTCACGATCACCCACTGGTCTTGATACTGACTGAGACTTTGTACGTTTCCCTGAAGGTCTTGAAGCGAATATTCCAGCGCATCGGCCAGCAACACGCGTGGCATTGCTGATCCAATGCTGACGAGAGCATAAATTGCAATAATGCTTATTACTTTATGGATGCTGTGCATACTAATAAATGGGTTCTTGCCCACCTGACACCCCCCGAAAGGGGAATCCTCTCTTCACAACTTTTTCTTTCTTGCGGTATAGCCTACTATGTAGGTATAACAGTTGTCGGAGACTTGAGGCAATGAGACAATTTCTGGTTATTGTGGCAGGTATTCTTCTAGGGACATCGGTCGCAATTGCACAAAGTCCACCCACTGACGGCGACGCGGATGCTTGGTGTGAAGCTAATATGAATGCGTGTGCTACCTGGTGCGAAAACAACCCGGATGCCGAAATTTGTCAGGAACCGGAGTGTGACTGATGCTGATATCTCAACCATTACCAATGATTAACAGGCGAACAGAACAACTAACAGACCAACACAAAAGGAGAGTGACTATGAGAAATCTGAAATTATTGACCGCCGGCACTTTAGGGCTGGCATTGTTGTTGCCCCTA
>WTHR01000144.1:8151-20162 GCA_011523045.1 Gammaproteobacteria bacterium
AAATCTGAAATTATTGACCGCCGGCACTTTAGGGCTGGCATTGTTGTTGCCCCTAGGTGCTCAGGCTGATAAGCCTGTGGGCATTACGGGTGACACCATGGCCGTCACCGTCATGCATAACGGTTCTGCCACGGACATTACCCGTAATCAGGACAACAAGAACACCGTGAATCCGGCTTTTGCCAAGACCTCGCGCCCTTGCCCGCCGTTTTGCATCCAGCCCGCCGTTTTGGCCCCGGGTGTTGAAACCATCGCAGAGCGTGAAATGATTCACTACGCCAAGATGATGAGCGACGGCGATTCATCAATCATCGTAATTGACTCCCGCACCCCGGATTGGGTTGCCAAGGGCACCATCCCGAGCGCCATCAACGTGCCATGGACCAAATTGAATCCAGCAAAAGGCGCCACCCCGATCGAGATTGCGGAGATCATGCAGGACGTCTTCAATGTTTCGGAAAGCGAGGGCCTGTTTGACTTCACCAACGCCAAAACCGCCGTGATGTTCTGCAACGGCATGTGGTGCGGACAATCT
Source organism: Gammaproteobacteria bacterium (assembly GCA_011523045.1). Classification (GTDB taxonomy): domain Bacteria; phylum Pseudomonadota; class Gammaproteobacteria; order Arenicellales; family UBA868; genus UBA868. Next base: position 8,687 of record WTHR01000144.1, read on the forward strand.
CCGAACAACATCAAAAACCTGCTGAAATTCGGTTACCCCGCCCACAAGATCAAGTGGTACCGCGGCGGGATGCAGGACTGGGAAATCCTCGGCCTGAGCACTGCCAAACCGTAAGGGGTAGTTGAAACTTTAAAAAAGCGGGGCTTGCCCCGCTTTTTTTTCGCCTCAGCGTCTCATCCAGATCAGGGAAGTCATCCTTCCGCATAACCCCTGTCGCCGATAGGAAAACCAACGACCGCTATCGCCATAGGTGCACTCCAGGCTGGCTCGCGCATAGCCGACACCGGCCCGCGACAGCCGGGCCACGATAAGTCCGGGCAGGTCCGCAAAGTAACGCGCGCCACTTGGCGCAACGAAGTGCTCGTCTGAGGGATCATTTTCGATCAGCCGGCATCTCACGTCGTGACCGATCTCAAAATATTTCTGGCTGATGGTGGGCCCAACCCAGGAGATGACCTCTCCCACATTGCCGGGAATTTTTACAAGTCCAGACTCGATAACCCCCTCGGAAAGCCCACGCCAGCCCACGTGCAGCAACGCCACAAAACTTCCTTGCCGATCACTGAGAAACACTGGCGCACAATCAGCACTCAGAACGGCACAGACAGTTTCCTCTGCGAGTGTCACGCTGCCGTCAGCTGTTCTGCGGGGCTTAATCCCTGACTCATCCAGACTCAGTATCGTTGTACCATGCTGCTGGTCGAGCCATACCGGCAGGCAGGTCAAACCTAAGGCGTTAACCAGGATTTCACGGTTCGCCTCAACTTTTTCCGGCGCATCAGCAACGTAATCGGCAAAGTTGAAGCCGTCATAAGGATCGTCCGGCTGGGATGCGCCTCGCTCTGTGGTCAGGGCATGAACGTGAGGCGGTGCCGGCCAATCCGGCTCGATCCACCTCAAGGGTGATCCGCTCAACGCTGAGATTCCGAGTCTGAGGCCAGGGTCCTGAGCAACTCAGTCAGATCTGCCGGCACGGGGCTTTCCCAGCCGAGCGGCTCTTGGGTCACCGGATGATGCAGCGCGAGCGCCCGAGCGTGAAGCGCCTGACGGGAAAACTGCTCGAGCGCGGTGATGAGCTTTGCATCCGGTTTCGGCGGCAGCTGAAGACGGCCTCCGTAAAGAGGATCGCCGACCAGTGGAAAACCCACATGCGACATATGCACGCGGATCTGGTGGGTGCGGCCCGTCTGCAGACTGACGGCAAGAAGCCCATGCCCCCGGAATCGCTCTTTCACACGATAGTCGGTAAGCGCCGGCCTGCCCCGCTCAGTCACTGCCATCTTAAGGCGATTCTTTGGATGACGGCCGATAGGCGCATCCACCGTGCCGCCGGTGATCGGGCAACCGTTCACGACGGCAAGATATTCTCTTTTGACCTCGCGTGCCTCAAGCGCCCGAATCAGTTCTGTGCGTGCAGCCTCAGAGAGTGCCACCACCAACAACCCGCTCGTGTCCTTATCCAGACGATGCACAATACCGGCGCGAGGCAGTCCGGTTACCTGAGGAAACCGGTGCAGCAGAGCATTCGCCAATGTCCCGGAGGGGTTTCCGGCGCCGGGATGCACTACCCACCCTGCCGGCTTATCGATCACCGCTATATCCGAGTCCTCATAAACCACTGGGATGGGTATCGGCTCCGGTAGCCAGTCCAGAACCGGCAGAGGCGGCATTTCGAGAGATACGACCTCACCGCCATAAACCATGAGTCGTCCGGCAGGGATACTGCCATCCAATGTCACACGGCCTTCTTTGAGCCAAGCTTGCAGTTGAGACCGCGAATAAGGCGGGAAAATCTGAGGCAGCACTTTATCCAGCCGCTCCCCTGACGACGCTTCAGATACCGTCGCTGTCAGGACTTCATCACTGGCCTCTTCAAGTGTCACGATCGTTATCTTCGTTGCCCGGTGAGCGAAAGTATAATAGCGCCTTATGCTTATTCCCTCAGTCTTGAACTCCCAGCGTGGTATATGGTCTGGAGTACTGCTGTTTGCAGTGATGTTGACAAGCGGCTGTGCGATCCTCGAGGAAAAAGACGAGACGGCAGGCTGGACAGCGGAACAATTTCTCAGCGTCGGCCAAAAACAGATGGCCTCGGGCGACTGGGTCGGCGCCATCGACACCTACAAAAAACTGCTCGGCCGTTTCCCCTACGGCCGAATCGCCGAACAGGCCCAGCTGGATTCGGCTTATGCCTATTTCAAGAATAGCGAACCGGCACTCACCGTCGCTGCCGCAGATCGCTTTATCCAGATGCATCCGACCCACCCAAATGTGGATTATGCTTTCTATCTCAAGGGGCTTGCCCTGTTTGAACCTCCTGACAGTCTGTTCGACTCCCTGTCAGGATATAACCCGGCGAACAACGACATCGGCCCGGTGCGTGAAGCCTTCGTGGCCTATCAGGAGCTTATTAGCCGCTTTCCCGACAGTCGCTATGCGCCGGATACCCGAAGGCGACTGATTTACATCATCAATGTACTCGCAACCCATGAAGTCGAGGTCGCGCGGTATTACTACGCAATGGGTGCGGACGTTGCCGCCGTTAACCGGGCGAGGTCAGTGCTTGAGACCTATCGGACTTCCTCCGCGGTCGAAGACGCTCTGGGCATCATGATCAAGGCTTATGCCCGAATGGGTCTTGAGGAACTCCATAGCGATGCACTTCGGGTATTGAAACTCAACTATCCCGACAGCACCTATCTCAATTGAATCCTGAGGTAATGGGATAGCGCCGGTCCCGGCCGAATGCTCTGCGGCTGATTCTCACCCCGGGCGGAGCCTGCCGTCGCTTGTACTCGTTGCGCACAACCATCCGTATGATTTTCTCCACAATGTCTGCATCAAATCCCTGAGCCCCGATTTGATCTGCACCCAAATCTTGTTCGATGAACGCCTCCAGGATCGGATCCAGCACCTCGTAGGGCGGCAAGCTGTCCGTATCCTCCTGATCGGGAGCCAGCTCTGCCGAGGGTGGGCGGGAGATCACCCGCTCTGGAATCACCGCTTCAATGCTGTTTCGGTATACCGCCAACTCATACACTAACGTCTTGAAGACGTCTTTGATCACTGCAAACCCGCCTGCCATATCGCCGTACAACGTGGCATAACCCACCGCCATTTCGCTCTTGTTGCCGGTCGCGAGCACCAGCTTACCGGTCTTGTTGGATATCGCCATCAGCAGATTGCCCCGGATCCGGGACTGAAGGTTCTCCTCAGTGGTGTCTTCCGGCAACCCTTTAAAGATCGGATCCAGCTGGGATCGATAACTGTCCACCAGTGGCTCGATCGGGATAACCTGATAGGCCACTCCGAGATTTCGGGCCTGAGTTTCGGCATCTTCCGTGCTCATGTCTCGGGTGTAGCGCGAAGGCATCAAAACGGCCTGCACGTTCTCTTTACCCAACGCATCCGCGGCAATCGCCAGTGTCAAAGCGGAATCAATACCCCCGGATAAACCCAGCACTGCACCTTGAAACCCGTTTTTATGAACATAGTCTCTGACACCCACACAAAGCGCCTGATAAACGCTCTCTTCTCTTGACAGCAGTGCCTTCGCGGGATGGGCCGGTTCGATCCCGGATGAAGTCAGATCGATTCGGGAAAGCGATTCTTCAAAAAATTTTTCCCGTGCAATTACCTCGCCGTCAGCAGCGCAAACAAAGGATCCGCCATCAAACACCAGCTCATCCTGACCACCCACGAGATTGACATAGATGATCGGAACGTTGGACGTTTTCGCACGCAGGCTGACCACCTCCTCCTCGCGCTCGCGGGCCTTATAGAGGTCATAGGGAGACGCGTTGAGATTGACAATGAAGTCGGCGCCTGCCGAGGCACAGTCCGCCACCGGCTGCGCATGCCACACATCCTCACAAATGGTGAGCCCGAGGCGGAACCCATCGACTTCGAAAACGCAGGGCTCGTCTCCAGCAGCGAAATAACGCTTTTCATCGAAGACGCCGAAGTTCGGCAACTCCCGCTTGAAATAACGGGCCACCACTTTACCGTCTGAGATGACCGATGCGGTGTTATAGAGTTTTTCACCGTCGAGGTGCGGGTGACCCACGACCATGACGATGTCAGTCTTTGCGTCCAGTAACCGGTTCAGACCCGCTTTTGCACGCTCGAGAAAATCTCCCCGAAAAAGCAGATCCTCAGGAGGGTAACCCGTGATTGAGAGCTCGGGAAAGATGACAACGCGACATCCCAGATCTGAGCGGGCCTTATCCGCCGCATACAGAATACTGTCGACATTCTTGTCGACATGACCAACGGTAAAATTGAGTTGCGCAATTGCAACGGGAAGGCGATTCATCGCATATGAACAATTATTTGTCTGAGGATGAGACCGTTAACGGTCCAGACCCGAATGATAAAGCCGCCGGGGTCAGCATCACAACAAACTCCTCCATGCGGAGCATTGATTCGGAGCAATGGAACAGGATGGTCGACCCGGACAATCCTGGGCTGCGTCACGAAATGCTGCTGGCTTTTGAAGAGAGCGGCTGCTGCTGCCCCGAATCAGGCTGGACACCGTGCCATCTGACTGCACAACTGGATGGCGATTTAATCGGCGGCGCACCGTGTTACCTCAAAACACACTCTTACGGCGAATTTGTCTTCGATTGGGCATGGGCAAATGCCTATCAACGTCATGGCCTGCCGTATTATCCAAAACTGCTTGTCGCAGTCCCGTTCACGCCGGTTGGCGGGCAGCGTCTGCTTCATCATCCCGACCATGATGAAGCACTCATCAGAAAGAGCATTGCAAAAGCGTTGCCAGTCGTCGCCACTGAACTCAAGGCATCTTCCGTACACTGCATTTTCTGCACAGAAAGCGATCTTCGCCTCCTTTGCGAAAACCGTTTTGTGCGGCGCGAGGGCCGTCAGTTTCACTGGCACAACAATCAGTATCAGGACTTTGGTGATTTTTTGACGCGCCTTTCTTCAAAGAAGCGCAAAAACATCCTGAGAGAGCGTCGACGGGTCGTCGAGCAGGACATTAATCTTCAATGGCATCACGGCGAGGACATCACAGACGAATACCTGGACCTGCTGTACTCGTGCTACCGCAACACGATTGCTGAGCATGGCTCATATGCCTACCTCAACCGAAAATTTTTTGAAATCCTGATCGAGACTATTCCAGAGGGGGTGCAGTTGCTGACAGCACACCATGGCGAACAACCAATTGCTTGCGCGTTCTTTCTGCGCGGCAAGGACACCCTGTATGGGAGATACTGGGGCGCCCTGGCGCACGCGCCTGATCTTCACTTTGAAGCATGTTATTACGCTCCCATTGAATACTGTATTGAGCACGGTTTAAAGCGGTTCGAAGCTGGAGCGCAAGGGGAGCATAAGTTAAGCCGCGGTTTAACCCCTCAGACCACGCTGTCAGCACATTGGCTGGCTCACGAGGGCTTTCATGATGCGGTGCGCCGATTCACTGCAGAAGAAGAAAGTCATCTCGCCGACTACACGGAGATTCTCGACGCGCACTCACCTTTCAAGCAAAACGGTGATGAGGGCACGCGATGCTAAAATGGTTTGGCTATGGCGAATCTGCCAAAAACCTATACTTTTCCGCCGCTGGAAGCGGCATCGCCTGAGGGTCTGCTCGCCGTCGGAGGGGATCTCAATCCTGACCGCTTACTGAGCGCCTATCGTCAGGGAATTTTTCCCTGGTACAGTGACGATCAGCCTATTCTGTGGTGGTCCCCTGATCCCCGCGCGCTGCTCTACCCCTCAAAACTGCATATATCCAAAAGCCTGCGCAAGAGTCTTCGCACGCGCGGGTTTGAGGTGAGCGCTGACCGCGCCTTTGCTCTCGTTATCGCGGCATGCGCTGAATCTCGCAATGCCGGTGAAGGCACATGGATTACTTCTGGCATGCAGGACGCTTATTGCGCATTGCACCGGATGGGATATGCCCATAGCGTGGAAACCTGGCATAACGGAGAACTGGTTGGCGGTCTGTATGGACTTGCCATCGGGAAGGCTTTTTTTGGCGAAAGCATGTTCAGCCGAGTTGCCGATGCCTCAAAGACCGCTCTTGTTGGCCTGGCAACCTCTCTTTCTGCAGAGGGGTATCGGTTTATTGATTGTCAGGTCGTCTCTGAGCATCTGACCTCACTTGGAGCCCAAGCGATACCGCGCGACCGTTTTGCGGCTGAACTCCATGAGGCTGTCGGGTTTTCCGACAAAGCAGCGCGTTGGCACTGGGCCATGCCGGCGCAGGAATTGTTATGAGCCGCCAGCAAAGCGCACCTGACCTTTATCAGTCAACCGCGCATCCCTGCCCGTACCTGCCGAGCGAGACTGCCGCAAATCTTTTAATCGATCCCAAGTATTCAGTCTCTTCCGCGCTCTATGACACCTTGATTCGAAATGGATTCAGACGCAACGGGGCTTTGTTTTACCGTCCGCATTGCCCGTCGTGTCGACAGTGTCAGTCCGTTCGCATCCGGGTTAAAGACTTTGTTATGAATCGCGCTTTTCGCAGAACCTGGAAGCGCAATCAGGATGTCTCAATGGAAATCCGAACGCTGGGTTTTCGTGAGGAACACTTTGCCCTCTACCGGAATTACCAGGCAAACCGTCACCCGGGTGACAGCATGGACAACCCTGATCCGGAAAAATATCAAAAATTCATGACCGAATCAGGGGTCGACAGCTTCATGATGGAACTGCGTATTGACAAACGACTGCTCTCGGTCTCTGTTGTCGATCATGTGGGCAATGGCCTGTCGGCGGTCTATACCTTTTATGATCCATCCGAGACGCGTCGCAGCCCCGGCACGCTGACGATCCTTCATCAGATCGAACTCACTCGCTCGGTGGACTATGACAACCTCTACCTCGGATACTGGATAGAAGACTGCCCCAAAATGTCCTACAAGACCCGGTTTGGCCCTGTCGAGATTTTCGACCCGCTCTCCCAGGCGTGGTCCGCCCCAGAGTAAGAGGTTTTTGGTGCCCGAGATCCCATTTATCCGTGAGCATGATTTTCAGTACGGACAGATCGAAGTCCTTGCTCCCGGTATCCGCAGACTCACTGCCCGCAACCCCAGTGCGTTCACCTATTACGGCACCGGAACCTACATCATCGGGACGGGAACCGTTGCCGTGATTGATCCTGGGCCCGACGATCCAGCACATCTCAATGCACTGATCAAAGGTCTTGAGGGTGAAGGCATCTCTCATATCCTGGTCACGCACTGTCACCTGGATCACTCGCCCGGTGCCCGCCTTCTGCAGGCCGCTTGCGACGCGCCGACCTATGCGTTCGGACCCCATGGGGCCGCCTCAGAACATAGGGATGCGGGGACTGAAGAAGGAGTTGATGTTGATTTCGACCCTGACGTACGGCTCGTGCACGGGCAGCGCTTTTCTGTTGGAGCGCTCGAAGTGGAGTGCATACATACCCCGGGGCACACCAGCAATCATATGTGCTTTGCTCTGCCTGCCTCCGGCGATGTTTTCAGCGGCGACCATGTGATGGGGTGGTCCACCAGTGTCATTATTCCGCCAGACGGTGACATGGCCGACTACCTCAACAGCCTGCAACTGATGCTCGACCGAAAAGACAACCGCTATTGGCCAACCCATGGGCCACCCATTAAAACGCCTGCCGATTACGTCGCAGCACTCATCTCCCATCGGCATCAGCGCATGGATGACATCCTCAAGCTTTTGGCCGAAACGCCCATGCAGATCCCGCAAATGGTGGGCCCGCTTTATCCCGGCTTGGATCCTCGGCTCATCGGGGGCGCCCGCCTTTCTATTCTGGCGTCCCTACGTTATCTGATAGCCAACGGAGAAATAGAGGCATCCGACGGAATGCCGATGCAGTGCACCTATCGGCGTGTGACCTGACCCACGACCCGGTGCTTTAGCGCCCAACTCACTCCTAGTCTCAACAAATTGGCGGCCTTTTTCTCCTTTAAGTGACTTGTCTGATTTTTATATTTCGATAATACTCGACATATGGACACATTAACTGCTGTGGACACCCTTTCTGCCCTTGCGCAACCGTCCCGACTTCAGATCTTCCGACTGTTGGTAAAGCATAGTCCGGCGGGGCTTGCCGCAGGAAAAATTGCCAATGATCTTGGTGTCCGTCACAACACCCTGTCGACGCACGTTGCAATTTTGACACGGGCCGGTCTGCTGAGATCAGAGCGAAACGGCCGATCGATCATCTACAGCGTTAATCCGCAGGGCATTAAGTCGTTGCTTGCCTATCTCGTCGAGGATTGCTGTAACGGCCAGCCCGAACTGTGTACCCCGATGGCCTCCGAACCAAAACAGCCGGGGCGCTCAAAGCGCGTTGCTGGTTAAAGTTTGCCGTTGACCTCCCAAAAAACGACATGAAGGCAAGCCCATACCAGGTCCTTTTTCTTTGCACGGGTAATTCAGCCCGAAGCATCCTCGCTGAATCTATCCTGAATCAAGACGGCGAGGGGCGCTTCACGGCATTCAGTGCAGGCAGTCATCCCAACGGACGGGTACATCCCGCAGCCATCAGCCTTCTGAAAAAACTCGGCCATCCTTTGGATTCATTGAGATCTAAAAGCTGGGAAGAATTCAGTGGTCCCAAGGCGCCTCGAATTGACTTCGTTTTTACCGTCTGTGACTCAGCAGCGTCTGAGGTCTGCCCCGTCTGGCCGGGACAGCCCGTCTCTGCACATTGGGGGCTGCCCGATCCTGCAGCGGTCGACGGCACCCAACACCAGATTCACCTGGCTTTTGCCGAGACCTATAAAATGCTCGAGCACCGCATTGCCCTTCTGGTCGATCTGCCTCTGGAGTCTCTTGATTCCGTCAGTTTGCAAAAGCAGCTAGACGCAATCGGCAACGCAGGCCCCAATTCCCAAAACACCTCATGATGCGTTTTTCTTTTTCCCGTCGGCTGGTGGCGGAGTGCCTTGGCACAGCCCTGCTGCTCGCGACGGTGGTGGGTTCAGGCATCATGGCCGAACGTCTTGCGGGTGGAAACGTGGCTCTGGCGCTTCTGGGAAACACCATTCCTACCGGCGCGATCCTGTTCGTTCTGATCACGATGCTAGGTCCCGTATCGGGGGCACATTTCAATCCTGCCGTGACGCTGGCATTCTGGATGCGCCGCGAGATCAAACTTAACGAAGCCCTCGCCTATGTGGGCGTTCAGATCATCGGCGCGATCATGGGCACGCTGGTGGCGCATGCGATGTTTGAGGAGATCCTGCTGCAGATATCGGCCAACATCAGAAACGGCCCCGCACAATGGCTCTCGGAGGGTGTCGCCACATTTGGGCTTGTCGCGACTATTCTTGGGACACTACGGTGGCGACCGGAAGCCGTGCCCACCGCGGTAGGGCTTTACATTACCGCCGCATACTGGTTCACGGCCTCGACATCATTTGCCAACCCTGCCGTAACCATCGCGCGCAGCCTGACGGATACCTTCAGCGGGATCGCACCCGAGAATGCCCCCGGATTTATTCTGATGCAGTTTGTCGGCGCGGCCATCGCGACCGGCCTGATGGCCTGGCTGCTCAAGCCGTCGTCGTCGGATACTCAGTAAAACAGCAGCAACAGCCACCCGCAGCTAGGTTGCCATCAGCAGCCGCAAACGATTGCCCACTCTTTCTGCCAGATCAGCCAGGGTGGCGATCTGACGAAGGACCTGATGCCAGAAAATCGTCGCTACCCCGAGATCATCCTCAATCGAGAACAGTTTTCGGGCCGCTGCATCCAGTTGACGGTCCGTTTCGGTTTCAAGGCGGCCCAGCTCCAGAATCATCTCATCGACCCGGCGCACTTCCGCATCACCAAATCCGGTCTCAACGAGTTCGTCCAGTTCATCAATGATGCGCTGGCCCTGCTCGCAGGCCGCTACCACGCTCCTCGCCAAAGACACGACTGGCTCTTTCATTACCTCCGGCAAGTGCATATTGCGCTGATCCGCCAGCTCTGCGATATCCTGGGTGATGTCCGCAATGGAGTCCTGATAGTCGAGGATCTCTAGAATCGTTCGCCGGTCAAGCGCCATCATGAACCGCTTGGGCGTGTGTGAGCGGATCTCATGCTTGATCTGATCCGCTTCATGCTCGAGGCGATCGATTTCTGCTCTCCGATCACGGATGCCGTCGATGTTACCTGCCGCCATGGCGTCCAGCAGCGGGAGGATTTCCCGCGCACAAAGCACCGCCACACTCATGTGCTGCTGCATCGGTTTAATCGGTGATCTGCTCACCAGTTTGTCTATCCAGGCCACAATACCCTCCTAAGGAGCCAACAAGCCCTTGAAGAAATAGAAAAAGAAAATTGAAAGACCGGCAGCGAGCGGCAGCGTTGCAACCCATGACGCAAGGATCTTGCCGACTACCCTAAGATCCAACGCCCCAATCCCACGCGCCAGACCCACTCCAAGAACCGCCCCTACCAGAGTATGCGTGGTCGAGATGGGAATACCCAACCGGGATGCCACGACAATCGTGGTCGCAGCTGCCAACTCCGCAGCAAAGCCCCGGCTCGGCGTGAGCTCGGTGATCTTTTTGCCGATCGTTTCCATCACGCGATAACCCCAGGTCGCCAGACCAATCACGATTCCGATACCGCCAATGGCCAGCATCCAGGGCTCAACCGGCGCCTTGCTGCCAAGATCCATTCCCTGGACCGCATGAGATATGGCTGCCAGAGGTCCGATTGAGTTTGCAACGTCGTTAGAACCATGGGCAAAAGCAATCGCGCACGCCGTCAGAATCTGCAACACGACAAAAATACGCTCTACCCGGCTGAAACGATGCTTGGGATTCTCCTCCCCAAGATCGACGCGACGAATAAAGAAGGCACCGATGGCTGCCCCAATGAGACCAAGCGCCACCGATCCAATCAGCGACTGCGTCAGATTGAGATCCAGCTTAAGCGGCTTGAGGCCCTTGAATAGCGTGACCAGGCCGATGATAAAAAAGACAAAAAAGAAAAACACCGGGCCGAGTTTTCGTATCTGAGCGACCGGGTCCGGCTTGTCCAGCACCTTTATCCGGGTAATCTGAAAAATAAAGAACGCAATCACACCGGCCAGCAGCGGAGAGGTCACCCAAGACAAGACGATCTGCGCAATCTTGCCCCACTTGACGGCATCCAGACCCACCGCAATTGCGCCAAAACCCACGATCGCGCCGACGATCGAATGCGTGGTGGAAATCGGCAGTCCAAAGCGTGTCGCGACGACCAGAAGCGTACCGGCGGCAGCCAGCGAGCCGAGCATCCCGTAGACCAACTGCTCTCTCGTCATCATGCTGAGATCGAGCATTCCCTTTCTGACGGTATCCGTCACATGCCCGCCAGCCAGAAAAGCCCCCGCAAATTCAAGAACCGCCGCTACGATGATGGCGCCCCCTACGGTCAGCGCCCCTGAACCAACACTCGTCCCCATGGCATTGGCAACATCGTTCGCTCCGATCGCCCACGCCATATATAGCGCCAGGAT
>WTHR01000207.1 GCA_011523045.1 Gammaproteobacteria bacterium
CTTTGAGAGCGCCTAAAGCGGTTCTGATAATTTGCGTTATTGCCCTGGCTGGTTGCGCGGGCCCGCCGGTGGTGCCCGTAAGCGACCTCTCCGCCACCCAATCGAGCGGCTCGACCCGTATCGTAAGAGCGGGGGATTCTCTTTACACCATTTCCTGGGAAGCGGGACTGGATTATCGAGACGTGGCACTCTGGAATGGTCTGCAACCTCCTTACACTTTGACAGTAGGGCAAAAAATTGAGCTCAGTCCCGGACGCATCAATCCGCAGAATACCATCGTGACACCAGCCGAGACTTCTTCGACATCGATACTGGTTGTCAGTGACGAGTCCGCAGAGGCCTCTGAAACCCTCACCGATACCGATGTGCAAGAAAATGAAAAAGAGAATCAAAAAGAAGAACCGGTAGCAGGGCCCGACGGCAAGCCATGGATTTGGCCGGCCAATGGAGAACTGCTGTCACAATTTTCCCCGGACGACGGAAGGAACGGCATCGATATCGCCGGAGCGGATGGCAGTCCGGTCCGAGCAGCAGCAAAAGGGAAAGTGGTATATGCGGGGACTGGGCTTCGCGGCTACGGACTGCTGATCATCATCAAACATGACGAGACTTTTCTTACTGCGTACGCCCACAACCGGGCAGTCAAGATTAATGAAGGTGACGCCGTCGAGAGCGGCCAGATCATCGCTGAAATGGGACAGTCCGGAACTGACTCTGTCCGGCTACACTTCGAGATTCGTCGAGATGGCCAACCGGTTGACCCACTTGAATATCTGCCGGACGCCTAACCGCCGCTGTCTTTATCTAAGAACTACAAAGGCAGGATAATTGCAGCCATTACCTGCCGGTCATCGAGCGCCAAAACATTAAATGTACTGCAGGCCGTGCGTGAACTCATAAATTCTGCACTTCGCCCATGCTTGGCAAGCATTTGGGTTAATCCGGCATCCGGGAAGCATTGACTCACCCCTGTGCCAATCATCAGCACGTCGCTCTCCACGAGACAGAGTTGTTCGAGTCGTGCCGGTGACAATGCGGAGAATTCCCCCACCTCCCAGTCTGCGAGCGTCCCATCTGGAGCTATCAGAAAACTCTGGGTAAAAGTTTTCTCGGCTACGACGACACCCCCCGAACCACAAGACGCGATTAGCGTTCTGGTTTGTGAAATTTCTGCTTCGAGCTCCATGGCCTCTGTCAGTTTCAGACCGCGTCTTTTATCTAGTCCTTGGCGACAAAAAAACTTGCCACTGGCGTTAATGCGATAAAATTCGACCTGCAACGCTCCGATCGGAGCGAGTCCGCCGTTATTAGAAGGGATTCAATTATATGAGACCCGTAAATGTGGGTGTAATCGGTCTAGGGACCGTTGGTGCTGGCACGGTAGACCTGCTTTCGCGAAACAGTGCTGAGATTGCACGCCGAGCCGGCCGCAACGTCAGAGTGACCCAGGCAGCGGTGCGCGACATAAACCGCGCCCGTGACTGTGAGATCTCGGACATTCATCTGACCGACGACCCCGCTGCCATTACAACGAGTCCAGACATTGACGTCGTCTTGGAATTGATGGGCGGTGAGGACGAGGCCTACGAAGTCGTCTCGACCGCGTTGAGGAACGGCAAACATGTCGTAACGGCCAACAAGGCGCTGATTGCCACCCGCGGAAATGAACTCTTCGAGCAGGCCTCGCAGGCGGGATTGGTGATTGCTTTCGAAGCTGCGGTGGCTGGAGGGATTCCAGTAATTAAGGTAGTCAGGGAGAGCCTTGCGGGCAACAGAATCGATGGTCTGGCAGGTATCCTGAATGGAACGTGCAACTTCATCCTCACTCAGATTCACGAGCAGGGCCTGGACTACGATGAGGTTCTGACCGAAGCTCAGCGGCTAGGTTATGCTGAGGCTGATCCTTACTTTGATGTCGGCGGAATTGACGCAGCCCATAAGCTCACCATTCTGGCCTCAATCGCATTTGGCATCCCTCTTGACTTCGATGCGGTCTACATAGAGGGAATAGAGCAGTTGCGCTACCAGGACATCATTTACGCTGATGAGCTTGGATATCGAATCAAGCACCTCGGGATCGCGCGTTCAGCGAGCGGTCATCTTGATCTGCGCGTGCATCCGTGTCTGATTGAAAAAGATCAGCTGTTGGCGAATGTTTCGGGAGTCATGAATGCCGTTCGCATTCAAGGGGATGCAGTGGGTAACTCCTTGCTCTATGGCGCAGGCGCGGGCGCGAAGCCCACCGCATCAGCAGTCGTCGGAGATCTGGTCGACGTTGTTCGGACCTTGACATCGGATCCTGGAAACCGGGTGCCTCACCTGGCATTCCAACCCCAGCAACTCGCTGACCCGAGAATGCGACCGATCACGGAAATTTCCTGTGCCCACTATTTGCGCCTGACGGTGCGTGACAGACCCGGAGTACTCGCTGAAGTAACCCGTATTCTTGGGGAACATCAGGTCAGTATTAGGGTTATCAGCCAAAAGGGCTTCGGGGATGAACAGGGCGTGGTTCCGGTTGTTATTGTTACTCACGATGCCAAAGAAGCCGACATCGCGGACGCAACGAAAAAGATTGAAACATTGGAAGCCAATGCAGCGCCGGTAGTGCGGGTCCGGGTAGAAACGCCCGATTAGAGCGATCGAGGCTTACGAGGTTATGCCACACACTGTCGAAACAGGGCTGATCGCACGGTATCACGCGAGGCTACCAATTCCGGCCGATGCACGCGCCATCAGTCTCAACGAGGGAAACACCCCGCTGGTGCGCTTGAATTCGTTGTGTGAACCTGAGAAGGGGATAGAAGTCTTCGCCAAGGTCGATGGAGCAAATCCGACCGGCTCGTTCAAAGATCGCGGCATGACCGTGGCTTTGACCATGGCGGTCCATGAAGGCAGCGGAGCGGTCATCTGCGCCTCAACAGGGAATACCTCTGCAGCTGCGGCAGCCTATGCGGCGAGAGCAGGCATCAAGGCCTTTGTGGTTATCCCAGATGGAAAGATCGCCATGGGAAAACTTGCCCAGGCGATGATGCATGGCGCGAGGGTCATACAAATCACCGGCAACTTTGATGACGGCATGGAGATTGTTAAGTCCATGCCCGACAAAGCCCCCGTGGCCTTGGTAAATTCTGTAAACCCCTATCGACTTCATGGCCAGAAAACTGCAGCATTCGAAATCGTCGATACGCTTGGCGATGCTCCTGATTACCATTTTCTCCCCGTTGGAAATGCTGGAAATATCAGTGCCTACTGGATGGGCTATTCCGAGTATCGCAGTGATGGCGAGAGCACAAAACTGCCCATCATGGTCGGTTGTCAGGCATCAGGCGCGGCGCCTTTCGTGTCCGGCAGCCCCATCCTTAAACCTGAAACTATCGCGACGGCTATCCGCATCGGTAACCCCCAATCCTGGGATCTCGCGCAATCAGCGCGTGAGCAATCTGGAGGGTGGTTTACTGCCTGCGACGACACCGCCATTCTTTCAGCGCAGAAATTCCTCGCTCAACAGGAGGGAATATTCTGCGAGCCGGCGTCAGCCGTCTCGGTCGCTGGCTTGAAGCTGGGTCTGGAAGAGGGTCGAATTAAAGAGGGAGCGTCTGTTGTATGCACGCTCACGGGGCACGGTCTTAAGGACCCTGACACGGCTATCGCGCAAAGTCCTGAACCGGTTCGGGTTGCCCCTTCGATCTCGGCAGTTTGCGACGCGATCTTAAAATAACTGGATTTATGACCACCGCATCCTGCCGAGCATGCTAAACGGAACCAGTCTCGTTTTTGATATTGAGACCGTGCCCGACGTTGATCTGGGGCGGCGATTGTATAGCCTGGACTCATTGAGCGACGACGACGTAGCTCGAGCGATGCGTACGCTCCGCATTCAGAAAACAGGATCAACAGATTTTCTTGCTCACCCGCACCATCGGATCGTTGCAATCTCGGCTGTCTTGAGGGCTCCAGACAAGCTTCAGGTCTGGTCGCTAGGCTCTGAGGAGTCATCCGAACGGGAATTGCTGGAAAGATTCTTCGATGGAATTGAAAAATTCAAACCAGTTCTGATCAGCTGGAACGGTAACGGTTTTGATTTGCCGGTTATTCACTATCGTGCGCTCCGGCATGGAGTGGCGGCGCCGCTGTACTGGGAAAGCGGCGAGACCGATAGAGAGTTTAAGTTCAATAACTACCTGAATCGCTATCACGCGCGCCATCTGGACTTGATGGACATCCTTGCCGGCTACCAGGCTAGAGCGTTCAGCTCCCTTGAGGAGGTCGCTCTCATGCTTGGATTGCCTGGCAAGATGGGGATGAGTGGGGCCCGTGTCTGGGAGTACTTCCGGGAAGGGCAGATCTCCGATATTCGGGCATACTGCGAGACCGACGTGTTGAATACTTACCTGGTCTATCTGCATTTTGAGAAAATGCGTGGCCTTCTTAGCGAGACCGCGTTTTCGAAGGAGAAACAACGTCTTATAGAGTTTCTTGAGGCAGCGGATCAGGATCACCTGCAGGAGTTCCTGAGTCAGTGGCTGGACGGCACCGGCAGTGCCTAGATCCCGAGAACCATTCGAAGCAAGAATCGACGGCTTCAGCCATGACGGTCGCGGGGTGACTCGGGTTGATGGAAAAGTCTGGTTTATCGAAGGCGCATTACCGGGTGAGAAAGTCGTCGTCCGACCGATCAGAGGAAAGCGCAACTACTCGCTCGGCGTCGCCGAGGCAATCCTTGAATCCTCGGCGTCTCGAGTAACGCCACATTGCGCGGCATTCGGCGTGTGCGGGGGCTGCGCTCTTCAGCATCTGGACTACCCCAAGCAGCTTGGTTTCAAAAAAGCGAACGTCGTCGAGAACCTGGAGGCGGCGGCCGTCAGTGTCCCGGGAGAGATCCTGGAACTGCAAGCACAGCCCTGGTCCTACCGCCGTCGGGCTCGTCTAGGTGCACGATTGGTTCCAAAAAAGGGCGGGGTGCTTGTAGGTTTTAGGGAACGGAATAAAAGCTATATCACACCTCTTGCCAGTTGTCCGGTCATCCATCCCTCGGTAGACCGGGTCCTCGGAAAGATACAGGAATTGATCAGTCAACTGAGTATCCCAGACCGGATTCCCCAGATTGAGGTCGCGGCTGGGGAGAACGGGACCGCACTGGTGTTCCGCCATCTTTCGCCCCTCACCGAGGGCGATCGGTCCAAGCTCAAAGATTTCGGCACCCAGGAGCAGTTGCTCATCTACACTCAGGAAAAAGGACCGGAGACTGCAACTCCGTTAAACCCCGACGCAACGCCGGAGCTCTTTTATACGCTCAAAGCCTTCGATCTTGATATTTCATTCTCAGTGACCCACTTCATCCAGGTAAATGGTGCCATCAATGAATTGATTGTTGAGCTCGCGGTGGACTGGCTTGCTCCGGATAAGGACAGTCAGGTATTGGATCTTTTTTGCGGACTGGGGAATTTTTCGTTAGCTCTCGCCAGGCAGGCAGGGCGGGTCCTGGGCGTTGAGGGCGATACCTCGCTCGTTGAAAAGGCCAAGGAGAACGCCGCCGCGAACAAGGTAGCGAATGCCGAGTTCCAGGCACGAGATCTTTTCTCGGATGCAGTCTCCGACTGGGATCCCGGAACTTTTTCCCATGTGCTGGTTGACCCACCTCGAAGTGGCGCCATTGAAGCGTTAAAGACCATCTGCACAAAGGTGGCGCCCAACGCCCTGGCATATGTCTCCTGCAACCCAGCGA
>WTHR01000141.1 GCA_011523045.1 Gammaproteobacteria bacterium
CCGGCAGCAAATGGCTGGTGCTGGCTTATGCCAACCTTGAGCCTGTTTGATCCAGGAGACCCCTTAAAGCCAAAAAAAGAACCCCGCCGAGGCGGGGTCTTTGGTTTTAAGAAGGCAGGGGGTTAGCGAGGCCCGCCCGGGGTTTCATCTTCGGCATCAGGGGTGCCGTCACCATCGGCATCCGGATCAATACTGTTGATCTGGCCGTCGCCGTCGGTATCCGGATCATAAATATCGGCAATCCCGTCGCCGTCGGTATCGTCCTTTTCAAGACCGGCTTCGGTGCTGCTTTTGCTGCAGCCCGCGATAGTGAGGGCACAACAGATGACGAAAACAGAAAACAGGCGAGACAAAGGCATGGCAGTGTCCGGAGTTAAAGCGAGTGCAGGCAGGGACTTTACATAACACTTTCTGTTAAAAAATTTATGAACAGTGAGGTAATACCTGTTCAAGAGACTCATTGCGCCATTGCTTCTCCCAACCTCGAGCTTTTAAGCCTAAAGCGAGTTCTGACGAACACATCACTCCAAGAGAGGCGCACTATTGAGGGATATATTCTGATCCCTCGGGCTCAATATCGACTAGGCAAGAATGTGCAATGGGGCCTTGGCCGAGCCTGGAAGTGCCTTTGTCGAGACAGAGCACGTTGGGATTGCCTTGTTGGCACAATCCCGTGTTTTCCTTTATATCCGCCCACGCGCCGGTGCTGATCTGGATCACACCTCGACGAATGTCTTCTGAAAGAACTGCCGCGCAAAGGCAAGCCCCACGGCAATTGAACACCCTGATGATACCGTGATGCCTGATCCCTCGCGCAGCCGCATCTGCAGAGTGCAGCAGGGCGGGTTCATATCCAGCGATGCGATCTGCCTGAGAAAACCGTCCACGATCAAGTTGGCTATGCAGTTTGTTTTTTGGCTGGTTAGAGATCAGGTGCAGCTGCCCTTTCCTGGCATGTCCCAGCCATTCCGCAGGTTCCATCCAGACCGGGTGGCCGGAACAATCGCCATAACCAAAACCGGCGATCCGTTCCGAAAATATCTCAATCTTGCCACTTGGCGTCCGAAGCTTGTGCGCCTCTGGATCAGCTCTGAAATCTTCCAGCATGACGTGCGGTGCTTGCGGCGCAGCTAGCTTGTGCCAGCCTTTGGCGCGTAATTCATCAAACGGCGGCAGCTCCACCCCCGTCTGCGCGGCAGATCGGCGTGAGGCATCGTAAAGCCACCTGATCCACTCCCCGGCATCACGCCCCTCGGTATACGCTTCTTCGATGCCCAGATGTTGGGCGATACCTCGGAAAATATCGTAGTCGTCTCGCGCCTGTCCTGCGGGCGCCACCGCCTGGTCCATCATCACCAGATAGGGATCGCGTGGCGACAGGTTAATGTCATTACGCTCCAGCGGAGTGGTGCAGGGCAGGACAATATCAGCGTGTTGCGCGAGGGCGTTCCAACACCAATCGTTGACGATCACCGTTTCGGGCCTGGCCCAGGCACGGCGCAGCCGATTCAGGTCCTGGTGGTGATGGAACGGGTTGCCCCCTGCCCACCAGACTAACCGGGTGTCGGGATAGGTGTGGGTTTTACCGTTGTAATCAAATGAGCCGCCGGGGTTTTCCAAAAGATCCGTAATGCGCGCCACCGGAATGAAAGTTTTGACCTTATTGTGTCCCTGCGGCAGCGCCTGAAACCGGGGTGACGCACGCTCCAGCCCGACAGTATTGGTTGCACCATAGCCAAATCCGATACCCCCACCCGGCAGACCAATCTGCCCCAGCATGGCGGCCAGGACCGTGCCCAGCCAGAACGGTTGTTCGCCGTGATCTTGCCGGGTCAGCGCCCAGGCAACCGAGATCATCGTCCGCCCCGCAGCCATTCGGCGCGCCAGATTGCAGATTGTTTCAGCGGATAGTTCGCAGATGTCAGCGGCCCAATCGGCGGTTTTGGCAACGCCGTCGGTCTCGCCGGTCAGATACGATGCAAATTTTTCAAAACCAACCGTATAACGATCAAGAAATGCGCGGTCTGCCAAATCTTCGCTTAATAAAACATATGCCAGGCCGATCATCAGGGCTGCATCGGTTGATGGTCGGGGCGCCAGCCAATCTGCCTCGAGTGCCTCTGGCATATCTGATCTGAGTGGCGAGATATTGATGAACTCAACGCCGGCCGCTTTTGCTTCCAGTAAGGCGGGGCCGGTGCGGTGCGCGCCCACCCCGCCCTGACCAACGACCGCGTTTTTGAGCGGCAGCCCGCCAAAAGCCACCATCAGATCGCAATCATTGATAATTGATTGCCAGCTGGTCGCGCCATAAATGAACTCCGCCCCACCCAGCACATGCGGCAGGATCACTTCGCCGGCGGCCAAGCTGTAAGTGTTTACCGATTTGGTAAAACCACCCAGGAGGTTCAAGAACCGTTTAAGGTGGCCTTGCGCATGGTGGAACCTCCCTGCACTGGCCCAGCCATAGGACCCGGCAAAAATGCTTTCGTTGCCATGGGCATCGATCACGCGGCGTAATTCTGCGGCAACCAGGCGCTCAGCCTCGTCCCAGCCGACTTCGACAAAATCATCCCTACCGCGCAACTCGCCTGCAGTACCCGGGCCGCCCTCCAGCCAGCTTTTTCGCACCATCGGGGCCGTGATCCGGTCAGGGCCGTTCAGCACACCAACATAGCCTTGGCCAATTGGGGATGGATCGGGATCTTCCTCAAACGGATGGAGGGCTACAACCTCATCATCCCGTGCCTCCACCCGATAGGTGCCCCAGTGGAAGCTGGTCAGGGGATGTCTGTCACGATTTGTCAAAACCTGATCCTTTTCAAAAAACTTCGATCCATCCGGGGTCTACGCCTGCATGTTCAAACGTGCGCTGACTGGCGTGACCCATCATGGTAGGGGATTTGATGTTTTTCAATGCGCCCCTTGAAGGCAACCTCAATAGGGGCTCCCTGCGCTCGAGTCGATAAAGTCTTTTCTTATGATCGTATCCTTACTAAGGCATCGACCGCGGTGCAGTTCCCAGCCGCATCGAGGATGATCGGATTCACATCCAACTCCACCAGCCTGTCGCGATATTGAGTGACCAATTCGACGATCTCACTGACCGCTTTGACTAAGGCAGGTATGTCGCGTTCGTCCAGGCGCCGCTTGCGGGCAAGGCGTAGTCCGCGTACCGCTTCGTCGATTTGCACCGCACTTGCGGGCAGCAGCAGTGTGGTGAAATCCTTCAGCTCTTCGACTGCGGTTCCACCGCCCCCAATCACCAGTGCATGACCGATCCCGGGTTTGTAACTGGCCCCAACAATGAATTCACTATGCGGAGCGGCTATCATGCGTTCGATCAGGAAATGATCCGTGTCGAGGCTGGCGTCATATCGACTGACAGAGGCTCGAATGGCGCTGATTGCCTGCTCGACACCCACTGTGTCTTTTATATCAAGATGGACGGCCCCGGCACGGTTCTTATGCACCAGATCCGCATTGAGCAGTTTGACCGCCAGCGGATACCCAAGACTGTCCGCGGCAGCGATGACCTCTTCCGCGGTACCTGTCGCGTGGGCCGTGACCCGCACGCCATGTTGCGCAAGGAGGGATTTGCCTTCGGCCTCGTTGAGTGTGATCACGGGCTGAGACGTCTTGGTCAGAACAGGCAAAAATCGGCTCTCAGGATCGGCCAGAACCTGCGCACGCAAAACGGGATAGCGACCTGCCGCACTGAGCGCGCTGAGCGTGTCGTCCAACCCTTGCAGTGTGACCATCCCCGCATCGGCTAGCCGGAGACGCAAATCTGGCGGCAAACCATCGGGAAAGACGCTAGCGATCACCACGGGGCAGTCGATGCGATCGTTCAACTGGATCAACCCGGCAAGCGTCGGCCACCAGACATCGGCCACATCCGGATCACATGGCCAGTCAACAAAGTAAACAAGGAGATCACAGCGATCATCCGCCATGATGGCAAAGCCATTCTCTGAGGTTGCTGGTGTCGACATTGCTGCCCAGGGCAAGTTCCAGTCTAGGGGGTTCATGAGAGAAACCAGCTCTGGGACGTTTTGGCGCAGCTTATCCCGCTGGGTTTCAGTGGGTGCCGGAAATTCCAGGCCGGCATCGCGCCCTTTTTCCCCGATCATCGCGCCGTAACCGCCGGAGTTGGCTGCAGCCACGATCCGGTTGCCTTTGGGGGGCTTCGGGCTGCCCAGCAATTTGAGGGCCTCAATCATCGCCTTGGGGGAACCCACTTCGACAATTGCCAGCCGACGGAAGAGGGCTGACCAGATTTCGTTGTCTACCGCCAAGGTACCGGAATGACTCTGCGCCAGTTCAGCACTTTCTTGCGTGCCGCCAGCCTTCAGCGCGACGAGCGGCACACCCTGTTTTACTGCACGCAGGGCGGCCATGCTGAACGCGGCTATATCCACCATCCCTTCAAGGTAGAGCCCGATGGCGCGCACCCGGGAATCATCCAGCATAACGTCAATGTAATCGGCAACATTCAGCACGGCCTGATTGCCCATCGAAATTGCGTAGCCCAGCGGCAGGGCCTGCTCAACATTGGTTACCGAATAGGCGACATAACCCGACTGGCTTATCAGGGCGACCCCATCACCTGCAACAGGCGAAAACACGTTGTCACCGCCCCAGACGGCTACACCATCAAACATGTTCATCACGCCCAGACAGTTCGGCCCAACAACTGCCAGTTGACCCGCCGCCGCAACCAGTCGGGCCTGTAAAGCTGCACCATCCTCGCCCGTTTCCGCGAATTCGCCAACGATAGAAACCGCCCCGCCGGCCCCCATGGCACTAAGCTCAGCCACCACATCGACCGTACGCTCACGCGATACGGCGATCAGGGCGGCATCAGGCGGCTCGGGTAAATCCGCAAGGCTGGGGACGCAAGCCACACCAGCGAGTTGTGGGTATTTCGGATGCACCGCCCAGATTTTCCCGGTGAAGCCAGATTTACGGGTAGCATTGATACAACCTTCTATCGCTTGTCCGCCCACAAAAGCGATGTGGCGTGGAGTGAGAAGCCGTTTCAGATTGGTCCGGCGCCCGGCCTCTGCACCGTCTTTCATCCTGTGTATTCCATTGCCTCGATGCCGCGGGGGATTTTCTTGTCGGGATCAAAGAACGGTAATGCGTGCAGGGTCAGATTATGCTGGGTGCCCATCCGGTCTTTCACAGTGAAAGCCTTCCCCGCCATGGCATCAGCACTATCAAACAAAACATATCCGATGCCTGTGCCCAGCGTTGGTGAAGGCTCGAACGCTTTAACGTGGCCCACGGGGTGTGCGCCGACAAAGACAGGCGCGTTCCACTTCACGTCTGTCGCGTCAGTCAAAAAACCGGAGAAGCGAGGCGCCCGTGGTGCGGCCTGCAAAGACTCGCGCCCGAAGAAGTCATGCTCAAGATCTACGAACATATCCAAGCCCAGATCAAACGGCGTGGTGTCCCAACTCATGTCAGTGCCATAGTTAAGAATGCCGGCCTCGATCCGGCGCGGGTTCATGGCGTAGGTCGACAAGACCTCCATCCCAAGCGGCGCCCCGGCCGCCATAAGGTGGGACCAAAGCGCCAAACCATCCACATTCGGATCCATGTTATAGACCTCAAAGCCCAGCTCGCCGGTCCAGCCTGTCCGGCTAATCAGAACGCTTTGTCCGCCGACCGTAACTTGCCGCGCGTGGTAATACTTGAACCCCTCGGGTGCGCCACCATCGACGCAAGCGTCGAGGATATCCAAGCTGTTTGGTCCTTGAATCTGGATCGCCCAAGCCTGCGGGTCACGAATCTCCACGTCGTGGCCAACCTTCAAAGCGTTCAACCATGTGAACACATCCCGATCCGCGTGCACGTACCAGAACCAGTCTTCGGCCAAACGGAACACCACACCATCACAGGCGATGCCTCCATCATCGTGGCACATCAGCCCATAGCGGCCCCGATCGATGGCCATGGTGCTGACCTTTCGGGTGAAGACGAAATCCAGAAATGCCGCCGCGTCTCGGCCACGAATTTCCAACGGGCGTTCGGGCACATCAAAGATGCCCGCCTGAGTGCGCAGAACGCGATATTCATCGGCAATAGCGCGCTCAAAGATCACGGGTGTCAGCCGCCCTTCGTGATCTCCGTAAGCCGTCGTCAAATCTCGCGTCGCCTTAAACCAGGGGGATCGTGCGCAACTTGAAATTATGGGAAGTACCAGTCCGGCCATGCTATGGCTCCTTTGGCTTGATGACTAACTTCTAATTGGGGAGGGCGCGGGTGATGATTGCGTCCAGATCACACCCTGGGGGCAGCGTGCCAAAGGCTCCGCGATAGCGCGCAGCCAAACGCGAGGCACAGAAGGCTTCGGCTACCTCTGGCGGGCCATGGCTCGTCAAAAGGGCGCCTTGCAGAGTCAACGCTATCAACTCGGTGATCATGCGCATGCGGCCTTCAATCCCGTCGGTATCAGTCATTTCATCACGCAGATCATCGATGGCACGATCAAGGTTGGGGTGATTCCCACGCGCTTTTTCTAGTTCTGTCATCAGTGCGGGGATCGCCTCGGCTTCGCGGCCCATGGCTCGCATGACATCCAGCCCCATGACATTGCCAGACCCTTCCCAGATCGAGTTCAGCGGCGCCTCCCGGTAGAGCCGGGGCATGACGCTTTCCTCAACATAGCCCGGACCGCCATGACATTCGAGAGCTTCGACCACAAGCGAAGGGCAGCGTTTGGTGTTCCAGTATTTCGCCGCCGCCGTCGCGATACGGGCCAATGCCGCTTCGGCCGGATCATTGAAATTGTCCATGGCACGCGCCACCCGCAGGCCCAACGCGAGCGCGGCCTCAGTCTCGACCGCCATATCAGCCAGAACGTTTTGCATCAATGGTTGCTGGACCAGCCGTTTTTGAAAGGCCGACCGATGCGATGTGTGATGCAAGGCCTGCACCAGGGCCTGCCGCATGATCCCGGCCGAGGACATGGCGCAGTAAAGCCGGTTGCCGATAACCATCTCAATGATGGTACGGATACCACGTCCTTCCTCACCCACCATCACGCCATAGGTGTCCTGAAACTCCATCTCGGTCGAGGCGTTGGATCGATTACCCAGCTTGTCCTTCATCCGTTGGATAAACAAATTGTTGCGTGTGCCGTCGAGGCGCCAGCGAGGAACGAGGAAACAGGAAATCCCCATGCCGTCAGTATGGGCCAACACCAGAAACGCATCGCACATTGGGGCTGAGCAGAAGAACTTGTGCCCGGTCAGAAGATAGCCATCACCCGTCGGTACAGCCACGGTCGAATTGGCTCTCACATCCGATCCGCCCTGTTTTTCGGTCATGAACATACCGATCATCGCGCCGGTTTTTTCCTCCACTGGAATGTCGCGCCTGTCATATTGCGTGGACATGATGCGCGGCAGCCATTCCTGTGCCACGACCGGCGCCATACGCAACGACGGGACAACGGAGTAGGTCATAGCCATCGGGCACATCACGCCGCCCTCGGGTTGGCTGAACATATAGGTCAGGACAGACTGGCCCACATGCCCTGCATTGCCCTCGTGATGCCAGGCGAAATTGTGGGCTTTGTTGGAAATCGCGAGGTCCATCAGATCGTGGTAGGCAGGATGAAACTCAACCGCGTTGATCCGCATGCCGTGACGATCAAACGCCCGCAATTCCGGGCCGTGGCGATTGGCCTGCCCCGCCTTCTCAAAGGTCTCATCCAATCCAGCCAGTTGTCCAGCATTCGCCAGATGGTCAGCATGGCCGGCGCCGCCCTGAATTTTGGTCCAATGGCGCACAGACCGGTCATCCTGCCAGAGGTCCTGATCCCCCATATGCGGCGGCATATTGACAACCTCGTGGGTTGGCAACTGTGCAATCGGTTTACGTGGTTTCATAGTGATATCTCCCTGCCCGCAGAATAGACTCAGGCCATGGATGTGAACAAGCCCAATTTCTTAACCTCTGTGTCTCAATCAATTAAACGGGGCCATGCGATTCCGATCTTTTGACAGTTTGAAATTATTCTGCATCGTGGCCGAGAAAATGAGCTTCACGGCGTCATTTCTTCTTCAGGCCTTTGGTCACCTTGGCCAGCGATTTTTGAGCTTTTGACGACACAGACTTTCTTTCATCATCGCAAAGTTTTTCGAGAACGGGTTTCAACCAACGGCGCAGAGCGGGATCTGATTCCGACCAATCGCTTAATGTGGCCATCGTCTGCGTCAGCACGATCCAGTCGGATGCGGTGGCAAGATTCTTTTTAAGAATTTTCTTGGCGCTGACCAACTGCGGTTTCGACATGTGCTCTGTCAGCAGGGCGAAAAGTTGGGCCAGCGTCCAGTGCACCGACGGCTGCGGGATTTTAGAGATGTCATCCAGCATCGCATCCAGATAGGGCACGAGCAGTGCTTTGTTCTCCCTCGCGACACGCTTCATGGCATTGGAGGTCCGAAGACGCACCACCTCGTCGTCGCTCAAATAACAATCAAAAAGTTCCTTAAAATGCTTTGGCTGCTTGAGCACCTCCTCGACCACCTCGACGGTATCGCCGAGCGAATTCGGGTGTCCTCCGCTAAGACGCGCTTCAAAGGGAATTTTGTTAGCCGCGCTCATCCTGGCTTCCTGACTTCATCATCCAACCTTACAAATACGCCAACCAGAAGCCAACGAAGACAAAGCCGCCGAACCAGATGTTGTTCAAAAACGCCTTAAAGCATCGCTGCCGATCACGGTCCTTGCAAAGATAAAACTGATAGACAGCCGTTGCGGCGGCGGCGCCAAGGCCGAGATAAAAAACAGGGTCCAGATGCAAAAAGAGCCCGATCAGGGCGAGATTCCCAAGTGCCAGCGCCTGCAACGAAGCGTTGATCGCAAGATCAAAACGTCCGAACAGAATTGCGGTCGACTTGATGCCGGCCTTCATGTCATCGGGTCGGTCGGCCATGGCATACATGGTGTCGTATGCGACCGTCCATAAAAGATTGGTGGCCAAGAGCCACCACGCGAGCGGCATCAGCGCCGCATTCTGCGCACTGAAGGCCATTGGGATGCCCCAGGAAAATGCCACCCCGAGATACACCTGCGGCAGGTTCGTAAACCGTTTGGCAAGCGGGTAGGTTACGGCGATAAACGCACCGGCAAACGAGAGCAGAATCGTCTGGCGGTTGAGCGTCAGCACCAGCAAAAACGCCACGGCCATCAACGCCGCAAACACCCAAAGCGCTTCTCGAGAGGAGACGGCACCGCTTGCGAGCGGACGGTCGCGCGTGCGGGCCACCTGCGGATCGAAATCGCGATCTAGATAATCGTTGATCACGCAGCCCGCTGCGCGCATGATGATCACGCCGAGAATAAATATGACGACGATGCCGGGCTGAGGCTTCCCCTCGCCCGCGATCCATACGGCCCAGAGTGTCGGCCACAAGAGCAGCAGCCAGCCCACCGGTTTATCCAGGCGCGCCAGACGCCAGTAGAGTTTGAGTTTTTCAGGCATGGGAGAACGCCAGGCCTGCCCGCACCCAACGGGCAACCAGCGGTGCAGCGCTGTCTGGATGATCACGCAGCAGTTTATCTGCGGTGTACTGCACCGCGGGCAACAGCGCCCGATCCCGCGCAAGGTCAGCGATGCGAAACTGCGGCGCACCGCTTTGCCGAGTGCCTAGCAGTTCGCCGGGGCCTCTGAGTTCGAGATCCTTCTGCGCGATCGCAAACCCGTCTGTGGTCTGGCGCATTGTGGCGAGGCGCTCCTTGGCCATGTTGCCGAGCGGGGCCTGATACATCAACAGGCAGACCGACTGGCGGTCACCGCGACCCACACGCCCGCGCAGCTGGTGCAGCTGTGACAATCCGAGCCGTTCGGCGTTTTCGATCACCATTAATGAGGCTTCCGGAACATCAACGCCGACCTCGATAACGGTAGTGGCAACCAGGACATCCACCTCGCCGGAGCGGAACGCAGACATGATCTTGTCTTTTTCGGCCGGCGCAATCTTCCCATGCAGCAGCGCGATGCGAAGCTCAGGCAGCTCGCTCTTAAGCGCCTCGGCGCGGCTGGTCGCGGCCTGCGCGGCGAGGACGTCAGATTCCTCAATCAGCGGGCAGACCCAGTAGGCGCGCCGTTGGCGCGCGCAGGCCTCGCGGATCCGCTCCTGCACGGCCTCCCGGCGGGTGTTCGGCAAAACGACCGTCTCCACGGGCTGGCGCCCGGGCGGCATCTCGTCGATGATCGAGATATCCATGTCCGCATACATCACCATGGTCAGCGAGCGCGGGATGGGAGTGGCACTCATGATCAGCTGGTGGGGAACATGGCCGTCGGTCTGTCCTTTGTCCCGCAGCGCCAGTCTCTGCGCAACGCCGAAACGATGCTGCTCATCAACCACCACCAAGCCCAGCTGCTGGTAGTCCACATCGTCCTGAAAGAGCGCGTGTGTGCCGATAGCGATCCTTGCCTCGCCGCTCGCCAGCCGGGCGCAGGCGGCCTTCCGATCACGCTGCCCCATGCGCCCGCTTAACCAGACGGGCTCCAGCCCGAGCTCTGCAAACCAGTTACCGAGCACACTCAGATGCTGCTCTGCCAAGAGTTCAGTCGGCGCCATCACCACTGCCTGCTGGCCTGCCTCCACGGCCGCCAGCACGGCAGCGGCCGCGACCACGGTCTTGCCGCAGCCGACATCTCCCTGCAGCAGACGCAATGACGGTGTCGCCCTGCCGAGATCCGACCCAATCTCATCAATGCAGCGCTGCTGGGCGCCGGTCAGCGTAAATCCCAACTGCTCCTGCAGTCTGGGCCAAAGCTCGCGCGATGGCGGAATGGGCACAGCGCTTTTGCTGTCGCGTCGCTGGCGCCGCTCACGCATGGCCAGCTGATGCGCCAGCATCTCTTCGAAGGCAAGCCGGCGTTCGGCCGGATGGGTGCCCTGGCCCAGCGTGTCGAGATCAATTCCCGGGGGCGGTCGATGCAGCAGCATCAGCGCATCAGACAAAGACAGCTCGCCAAAGTCGGCCAGGTACTCGTCTTTGAGAAGTTCCGGGATGCTTCCCTTGCAGAGGCTTAAGGCTTGATCGGTCAGGTCACGCCAGCGCCGCTGGCCGACGCCCTCGGTGGTGGGATAAACCGGCGTCAGCGCGGCTTCAACGCTTGCTTCCTCGCGGT
The DNA here is from genome assembly GCA_011523045.1 of Gammaproteobacteria bacterium. Taxonomy (GTDB): domain Bacteria; phylum Pseudomonadota; class Gammaproteobacteria; order Arenicellales; family UBA868; genus UBA868. Next base: position 11,162 of record WTHR01000141.1, read on the forward strand.
CCTCCAGTAGACGGTACTCGGGATGCACCATCTCCAGGCCAGCCGGTCCGGACCGGACTTCACCGTAACACTGGATAAAGCGGTCACGGCTCAGGCCCCGGCTCTGGCTCTGGCTGAAGTGAAACTGGCGCATCGTGATCCGGCCGGTGTCGTCCGAGATGACGGTCATCAGGCTGCGCCGACGGCCATAGCGAACGCCGCTGGCCTCGACCCTGCCGACAATCAGCGCTTCGGTGCCCGGGCGCAGTTCGCCAATAGCCGCGAACCGGGTTCTGTCCTGATAACGCAGCGGCAGATGAAACAACACATCGGCAACATCTTCAATGCCAAGACGCCCGAGCTTTTCTGCGAGCTGCGGGCCGACGCCCTTGAGGACACGTACCGACTCCTGCACAGCCGTATCCATCTTCTCGTTTGTGACGCCGAGAGAACTAACCGGCCAGGTGTGCGACGGCCTCCACCTCAATGGGCGCGCCCTTGGGCAGGGCGGCAACGGCAACCGTTGCCCGCGAAGGAAACGGTGCGTCGAAATACTCCGCCATCACTTCATTGACCTGACCGAATTGCTCAAGGTCCACGAGGTAAATGGTGAGCTTGACGATGTCTGACAGGCTGCCGCCGGCCTCCTGCATGACCGCCGCGAGATTATCGAAGACCCGCCTTGCCCTGGCCTCGATGTCTCCCTCAACAAGCTCCATGGTTTGTGGGTCCAGTGGTATCTGGCCGGAAAGATAAACCGTGTCGCCAACACGCACTGCCTGCGAGTAAGGGCCGATCGCATTGGGTGCTTCGTTGCTGTGAATAGGCTGGTGTGCAGTCATGAAAGTTTCCTTGTTGAAGAGGCTTTGTTCAGCCGCGGGATCTTGATACTCGGATCACCGAGCGCCGCGCCCGCAGTCTACGAATAATTCGCGCGAGATGCTTGCGGTCATACACCTCGATGGTAAAGCGGATCGCTGAGTTGCGGTCATCCCGGGCTGTGACCAGAACATGGTTAATGTTGGAGTCTTCTTCAGCAATGACCGACGCGAGGGTCGCAAAGACTCCGCGCCGGTTCACCACCTCCAGGCGGATGTCTGCCTCAAAGGTGCTCTTGATGTCATCCGACCACTCCACCCCGATCCAGGTATCCGGCCGCTTGCTCTGCTCGCGCGCGTTGGGGCAGGTGGGCCGATGAATGACAATACCGCGCCCGCGCGAGAACAGTCCGACGATGCCGTCTCCGGGGATGGGCCGGCAGCAGCGCGCGTAAGACACACTCATGCCCTCCACACCCCGAATCGGCAATGGCTCACTCATGGCTGAGTCGGCCCCTTTGGATTCCGGCAGCAGTTGCCGTGCCACCACCATCGGCAGCCGTCGGCCCATGCCGATATCGGTCAAAAGCTCATTCCAGTCTTCCAGCCCGATGTGTTTGAGCAGTTGGATTTTCTGATCCGTGCGCAGCCGGGTGGTCAGGCCCACGGTCTTGAGTGCCCGCTCCAGCAGTTGCCGGCCCAGTTTGCCTGCGTCTTCCTGGTGTTGATGCTTCAGGAAATCCCGGATCGCCGCGCGCGCTTTTGCCGTCACGACGTAGTTCAGCCACAAGGGCGTCGGCACGGCCGAGCGCGCCGTCAGGATTTCCACGTGATCGCCGTTTCCGACCGGCTGATGCAGCGGCACCGGCTCATTGTTGATACGCGCGCCGATGCAGTGATTGCCCACGTCAGAGTGGACCGAGTAGGCAAAGTCGAGCGCGCTGGAGCCTTTGGGCAGCTTTTTGATATCCCCGTGCGGGGTGAACACATAAACCTCATCAGGGTAAAGGTCGATTTTGAGGTGCTCAAGAAACTCCGAAGGATTGCCCGCCTGATCCTGGGTGTTGAGCAGATCGAGCAGCCAGTGGTGAGCCGGCGTTTGTGAACCGCTGCGTTTCTCGCCGGTCTTGTACTGCCAGTGGGAGGCAACGCCGCTCTCCGCGATTCTGTGCATTTCTGCCGTGCGGATTTGTACTTCAATGCTTTGGCCGAATGTGCCGAAAAGCAGGGTGTGCAACGACTGGTACCCGTTGGCTTTGGGGATGGCGATGTAGTCCTTGAACTTGCCCGGCACCGGCTTGTAGGTGTTATGAATCACACCGAGTACGCGGTAGCAGTCATCGATCGAGCGCACGATGACCCGGATGGCGAAAATATCGCGCATCTCCGACATCGGCACCCGCCGCGAGCGCATCTTGCGGTAGACGCTGTAAATGTTTTTCTCACGACCCTCCACGGAACCTTCGATTCCGGCTTCGGCCAGCTCCGCTTCAAACTTGGTGACGGTTTTCTGGATGATCGCCCTATGGTTGCCGCGGCGTTTGCCGAGTTCCTTATGGATCGCGTCGTACCGCTTGGGGTAGAGATGAAGAAAACTCAGGTCCTCAAGCTCCTGTGTCCAGGTACGCATCCCCAGCCGGTTAGCAATCGGGGCAAAGATGTCGAGGGTTTGCGCGGCGATCCGCTTGCGCTTTTCGGGTTTCAGCGCATCAAGCGTGCGCATATTGTGCAGCCGGTCGGCAAGTTTGATCAGAATGACCCGGATGTCCTTGGCCATCGCCAGCAGCATCTTGCGGAAATTCTCCGCCTCTGCGTGCTCACGTGACTCAAAGTCGATCTGGTCGATCTTGGAAACCCCATCGACCAGCTGCGCGACGTCCTTGCCGAACCGTGTCGCCAACTCCTCCTTTGCGGTAGGCGTATCCTCAATCACATCATGCAGCAGTGCCGCAATAATGCTCCGGCTGTCGAGCCGTATATCGCTGAGAATGGCCGCGACGGAAAGGGGATGGAAGATATAGGCTTCGCCGCTTCGGCGCGTCTGGCCCTCATGGGCCTCAGCGCCGAAAAGATAGGCATCGTAAACGGCTTTGACTTCCTCAGGGTCGAGGTACTGCTCGACGACCGCGAGCAGATCGCTGATCAGCAGCCGGCCCTTGCTGGATTTAGCGGGCCTCTGCCGGTTTTCAGCTGACGGGCTTTTCCTCCGCTTCGTCGCCGGTGTCGTCGGCATCCTGCGTTTCCTCGTCACTCACGGCTTCGAGCGCCTGCGCCATCGGCGCTGACTCAATCAGATCAGCCAAAGCAGCGAGATCTGCTGCCGAAATCTCACCCTCGATCGTGTCCTCGGACGCTTCCGCTTCGGCTGTTGCCTCACCGGCGTCTTCAGAGTTCTCACCGTCACCAGGAGCAAAGACTTCTTCAAGCTCCTGTCGGGTATCGACTTCGACTTCTTTTAAGATCTCGCTGGTTACGAGACCCTCTGCGATTTCGCGCAGCGCGATCACGGTATGCTTGTCGCGATCTTCGGGCACCAGAGGGTCGTGGCCCAGCTGCAACTGTCGCGTGCGGCGCGCCGCCACCAGTACCAGCTCAAAGCGATTGTCGACGTTCTCGAGGCAGTCCTCGACGGTAATTCTTGCCATTGGTGTTCTCCAAAAAACCAACCAGCCCGGAACGGTCCCGGCGGGATCGGGGGCATTTTGATGAGCGCTGAAAGACCTTAGGATCCCCGTTAAAGCCCAATCTTCACAAGGGTCGCTAAAGGTTTGCAGTCTCGGATGTTTTTAGTCTAACGCTTTTTGCGTAATCTACAAGCGCCGCAACGTCAAAACCCCGGCCCGACTGGGGAGGCTCGCCGCGATGAATCAGCGCCTCAAGCTCGTCGAGCGCCTGATCAAATTCCGTATTGACCAGAATGTGGTCGTATTCTCCGTAGTGACTCATCTCGCTGGCCGCCTCATCCAGACGCGCCGAAATCTGCTCCGGCGTCTCCCGGCCTCGGTCCGCCAGGCGCTGGGCGAGGACCTCTACTGAAGGCGGCAGGATGTAAACACTCACCGCCTCTTTAAAGGCCGCGCGCACCTGCTGAGCGCCCTGCCAGTCGATATCCAGGAGAACGCTTTGGCTGGATTTGATCGCCTTTTCTACGGCATGTCGTGAGGTGCCATAACAATGACCGAAAACCTCGGCGTGCTCGAGGAACCCGTCGTCTTTGATCATCTGCTCAAATTGGGCCGGATCCACAAAGAAATAATCCACGCCGTCGGTTTCGCCAGGGCGCTGCGGGCGGGTCGTGTGGGAGACGGACGTCACGATGTTTTCAGAGCGGTCGGCGAGCGCCCGGGCAAGGCTGCTTTTCCCTCCGCCCGAAGGGGCTGACAGGATATAAAGTGTCGGCGGTCGAGACGCGGCCGGGTTACTCAATGTTCTGCACCTGCTCTCGCATCTGCTCAATCAGGACCTTGAGTGTGACAGAGGCGTTGGTCTGTTCAGGGTGTACGGACTTGGACCCCAGCGTGTTGGCCTCGCGGTTCAGCTCCTGCATCAGAAAATCCAACCGGCGGCCGATCGGGTCGTTTTGCTCAAGCGCCTGCGTCACTTCCTTGAGGTGCATCTTGAGCCGATCCACCTCTTCGCTGACTTCACTCTTCGCCAACAGCAGCGCCACCTCCTGCTCAAGCCGTTCGGGATCCACCTGCACGCTCATCTCTGCCAGCCGCTGGCCCAGACGCTCGCGATGCGCATCACCTATTTCAGGCAATACGGCTTCCAACGCCGCAATCGCGGCCGACGCCGCCTGCACGCGTTCGTTGAGCATTTGCCCAAGGGCCTTGCCCTCGCGCTCGCGGGAGTCAGACAGTTGCTGCAGAGCTTGCGTCAGCAGGGCCATTGCCGCGCCGGCCAGCGCCTCTTCGTCTATGGCAGGAGTCGACATCACCCCGGGCCACTTCAGAATCTCTCCAACCCGCAGTGGCTCGGCTTCCGGCAGGAGCTGGCGAACGCTCTGCGACCAGGCACCGAGCTGGCCGATCAGATCTGTATCCATCTGCGGCGCATCAGATGCGCTCGTGGGAGGGGAATACCGCAGCCAGCCGTCAATACGGCCGCGGCTGACTGACGCCGCAATCGCATCGCGAAAAGCACCCTCGTGGAAGCGCAACTCCTCCGGGAGCCGCATGGCCACCTCCCGGAAGCGATGGTTTACCGAACGCAATTCCCAGGTCAGGTCTCCGGACGGACCCTGGGAAACACAGCGAGAGAACGCGGTCATGCTCTTTGGCACATCGAATCTCCGGGATTATTGCCCGCGGCGAGTACGGCTCGGCCGGGGCTGCATCAAATTCAGGCGAGAAACTATACTGTATTCCCGGTTACGGTCGGTGGATCACCCGCGCTCCCGCAACCGCTATCGTTATGGCCAGCAGACTTCCTCTACAGAACGGATACGTGCTCAAGGGATATACCGTGGGCGAAGTCCTTGGCGGAGGCGGATTCAGCCTGGTGTATCTTGCGAGCAACGAACTCGAACGCCACAAATTCGTTATCAAGGAGTACTGCCCTCAGGACCTTGTCAACCGCAACCCTGATGGATCCCTTGAACCAAACACGCCGCTTGCCCAGATGCCGTTTCGCAACGGCCTGGAAAAATTCCGTTTCGAAGCACAGCGGATGAGCACCGTCCGTCATCCGAACGTTATCAGTGTGGCCGAGTACTTCGAGGCGAACCAGACGCTGTACATGGTCATGACGCACGAAGAAGGCCGCGACTTGCGCTGGTTCATCAACAAGCTGGCGGGGGACCTCGACTGGGATTTCATGCAGCAGGTGTTTCCCCCTATCGGAGAGGGACTCTGGCGCATGCACCAGCAAGGCGTTGTGCACCTTGACGTCAAACCCGCCAACGTACTGCTTCGAACCAGCGGCCAGCCCCTGCTGCTGGATTTCGGCGCGGCCCAGACGATCGATAACGACGACCGGTTTGGATCCTTCCAGACCCTGACCCACGGCTTTGCACCGCCCGAGCAATATCTCGATGGCAGTCTCGGACCCTGGACCGATATCTATGGTTTGGCCGCGACGATCTATAACTGCATTACCGGCACTTCGCCGCCGCCCGCCCTGAAACGGCGCGAAGGGGCTACGCTTGAGAAACTCACGGTCTCGCGAGCCGGCGCCTATCCCTATACCTTCCTTAAGGCCGTCGAAGACGCTCTTTCGCTCGACCAGAGCCAAAGACCCAAAGACATGCATGCCTTTCTTTCCCTTGCTTTTGGGGCCTCCTCTCACGAGTCGGAGAACACCTGACACCGCCTGAAAAAGCTGGCTTTTTAAGGTCAGTTAAACCGCCGAACGGTTTGCCTCGGTTATGAAGAGTGCTAAAGTCTGTAACGTGGTCTTACCAGATAACCAGAAGCTATGGCTCGTGAGCGCGTCTGCGATTCCGTCGTCCGTCAGATAGAACAACTCATCCTTGAAGGCGCCCTGAAACCCGGCGACCGTCTGCCAGCGGAACGCAAGTTCGCCGCGCAACTTGGCGTATCGCGCCCTTCTCTGCGCGAGGGCCTGCAGATTCTTTCCGCCCGCGGCCTTCTCGTCACCCGTCGGGGCGGAGCGACGGAGGTCACCGAAAGCCTGAATCCCGCGCTGGAAAATCCCCTGCTGGAATTGATCAGTGCATCACCCGATGCCCAGGAAGATGTCATGGAGTTGCGTCATGCGATCGAGTCGATGGCGGCCTACCATGCCGCAGCGCGAAGAACGCAGACAGATATCGAACTGCTGAGAGCCGCCTATAAGCGGATGATCGCGTCTCATGGCGAGGGCGATGCTGTTGTGGAAGCGAAGGCCGACGCGGATTTTCATCTGGCGATCGGTGAGGCTTCCCATAACGTGGTGCTCGTCCATGTCATGCGCAGCCTGTTCTCGCTGCTGCGTCGGAGCATTCACTACAACCTTGAGAACCTCTACCAGCGGCCGGACAACTTCAAGCACCTTAGGGACCAGCATTATCACCTGATGAACGCTATCATTGACGGTGATCCGAACGCGGCCAAGGCAGCGTCAGATGAGCACATCAGTTACGTTGAACACACCCTCCAGGACATGAATATCCACAGAAGGCGCGAGGCCCGGGCCCATCGGCGCGCTACCGGTCTCAATCTTTCCTGACAGGGTATGCAATGCAGGCGCTGCCCGACGGCAGACCCCCGTTTTGCACTGCGCGTGATAACGTATAACTAACGCCGAATACTGGAACGCGGGCCTGACCTGCGTCACCCGCTGAGCCCAAAGAGCATGAGAAACGCCATCGCGCTGATTGTCATATTGTCCGGCACGTGGCTGCTGCTCTCCGGACACACCAGCCCGCTGCTGCTGTCGCTGGGTCTGGTCTCGGTGGCAGCGATTGTTGCCTGCGCCGCCCGGCTTGAACTGCTCGATGAAGAAGGGGTCCCGGTGGGTCTGCTACCGGGGCTCATGCGTTACGGCCCGTGGCTTGTCATCCAGATCATCCGCTCAAACCTGGATGTTGCCAAACGGATCGTGCATCCCAAACTGCCGATTCACCCCACCGTCATCCACGTCGACGCCAAAGACCACACGGAAGTTGGTCGGGTCACCTACGCCAACTCCATCACCCTCACCCCCGGGACCATTTCCCTTGATGTCTCGGAAGACGCCATCGAGGTCCATGCCCTGACGGAAGAGGCGGCGAAAGACCTGATGTCGGGTGAGATGGGGCGGCGGGTGCAGCGAACGGAGCGGCAATGATTCTGACGATCACCCTCATCGCGCTGCTGGTGACCATGGCGTTCGCATTGATCCGCGCGATCAAGGGGCCGACCGTATACGACCGGATTCTTGCATCCAATGCGTTGGGCACGAAGACCGTCCTGATGATCGCGGTCCTGGGCTTCGTGGTCGGGGATCCCGAACTCTACATAGACATCGCCATCATGTATGTGCTGATCGGATTCATCGGGACGGTGGCGGTGCTCAAGATCTCCGAGTTCGGCAATCTTGGCCAGCCCCAGTCGCACACCGAAGCAGAAGACCCATGAGCGCCCTGACGGATCTGCTAAGCATGACGCTGCTGGGGATCGGCACGCTCTTCCTCCTGATTGGGGCGACGGGGCTGCTGCGCCTGCCTGATGTCTTTACGCGACTGCACGGCGCCAGTGTCACCGACACACTGGGTGCCGGCGCCATTTTGCTGGGCCTCGCGTTGGCCGCGGGATGGGGCCTGCTGATGGGCAAGATTCTTGCACTTTTGCTGATCATGGCATTGCTTGGTCCCTCGACCGCACACGCCCTTGCACGCGCAGCAACCCACGGCTTCCGAAAACCCTGGCTGCATGAAGCGGACGAGGCAGAAAAATAAGTGCTGCTCGAAAGCGTCAACATTTTTCTTCTGGCACTGCTGGCGGTGACGGCAATTGCCGCGGTGCGGCTGCGCGATCTTTTTGCCGTCGCGATGATGTTCGGGATCTACAGCCTGCTGGCGGCGGTGATGTTCGTGCTCCTCGATGCGGTCGACGTCGCGTTCACCGAGGCGGCTGTCGGTGTCGGTATCTCCACGGTATTGATGCTGGGCACCATCGGGCTGGTGGGGCGCTACGAACGCGGTCCGGTCCGCAGTTCCCTGTTGCCGCTGGCTGTGGTGGTCGCCACCGGGGCCGCCCTGATCTACGGCACGCTGGACATGCCCCACTTCGGGGATCCCACCGCGCCTGTGCATCAGCACGTGGCCCCGGCCTACATCACCGAATCCCCGCAACAGACCGGCATCCCCAATGTGGTTACAAGCATCCTGGCGAGCTACCGCGGCTACGATACTCTCGGCGAACTGGCCGTCATTTTTACCGCAGGCGTAGGGGTGCTCGCCCTGCTTGGGCTGCGCCGGCGCAAACGTCCGGGAAAAGAGGGCGTGCGGCAATGATCGACAATCCGGTGCTTCGCATCATTGCCAAGATCATCATCCCGATGATCTTGCTGTTTGCGCTTTATGTTCAGTTTCACGGCGATTTCGGACCGGGCGGGGGCTTTCAGGCCGGGGTCATCTTTGCGGCCGGCTTTATTCTATATGGTCTGGTTTTCGGTGCCG
>WTHR01000111.1 GCA_011523045.1 Gammaproteobacteria bacterium
TACATGGGCGACAGGCTCGCTCTCGCACTAACACGCTCTCCCGCCACTTCGATCTCCCAAGTCCCTTCCGATACGAACGCGCTGTCAATAGCCTCATGATTTTCGACATAACCCAAGCCGACGCAGCCACCCAGGGTGTGCCCGTACATTCCTGAAGTCGTTCTACCGACGCGCTGTCCATCCCTCCATATAGGTTCCTCGTGATAGAGCATTGCCAATGGCTCCTCTAGAACAAACTGGACCATTCGCCTGGTAAGAGGATCGTCCACGGCCCGCAACAGGGCTTCGCGCCCTATGAATCCCCCCGGCTTATCCAGGGCCACTGCAAACCCCAGCCCGGCCTGGAACGGATTATCCTCAGGCCCGATGTCATGCCCCCAATGACGATACGCCTTTTCAATCCTCAGGCTGTTGAGCGCGTGCAGCCCGGCGGGCTGTAAGCCCACTGCCTCGCCGACCTCCATCAGACGGTCGAAGACTCCCAGAGTGAATTCCGTCGGGATATATAGCTCCCATCCAAGCTCTCCTACGTAGGAAATGCGGGTCGCCCGGACCAGCGCGTAACCCATTTCGATCTCCTGGGACGTTCCGAAAGGAAAAGCGGCATTGGAGAGATTTGCTGGCGTGAGGGACTGCAGTACTTCGCGGGATTTTGGCCCCATCACGCTTAACACGCTGTATCCGCCCGTCACATCTGTCGCAAAGACGTGCTCGTCAGTACGAATACTGCTTCTCAGCCAATGTAGGTCGCGCGTCTGCGACGCAGCAGCAGTGACCACAAGATATTCATCTTCGCTCAATCGGGTCACCGTCAGATCTGCCTCGATACCGCCTTGCTCATTAAGCCATTGTGTGTAGACCACCCGACCTGGCTCGACATCCATGCTGTTCGCACTTACCCGATCGAGCAGTTTGCAGGCATCCCGGCCTTGAACAAGGTATTTGCCAAAAGAACTCATATCGAAAACGCCCACGTTCTCACGCACCGCCTGGTGTTCCCGACCGGAGTGTTCGAACCAGTTTTGCCTACCGTAGCTGTACTCATACACTGGCTCAATCCCTGGTGGGGCAAACCAGTTCGCGCGCTCCCAGCCAGCAGTTTCACCAAAACAGGCGCCCAAATCCCCTAAGCGTTGATGCAGCGCTGAAGTGCGCACGCCTCGCGCTGTTTCCGGCTGACGGAAAGGCCAGTGCATGGCATACAACAGGCCAAGAGCCTCCACGGTTCGGTCGTGGAGATACTGCTGGTTGACCTGAAAAGGCATCATCCGCCGAGCGTCTACATCCCAAAGATCCATCGGCGGATGCCCGTTACCTATCCATTCGGCCAACACCTTGCCGGCACCGCCCGCTGATTGAATACCAATCGAATTGAATCCAGCCGCCAGAAAGAAGTTCGGTACCTCCACCGAAGGGCCGAGCCAGTAACGGTTGTCGGGCGTAAAACTCTCAGGCCCATTGAAGAAGATCTTGATTCCGGTCTCACCGAGCACCGGAATTCTCTCGATTGCACAACTGAGTTGTTCCTCGATGTGCTCGACGTCTTCCGGCAAAGTCCCAAATTCAAAATCTTCTGGGATACCTTCCATACCCCACGGCTTCGCCACGGGCTCGAACATCCCGACCATCATCTTGCCGGCATCTTCTTTATAGTAGTTACACACCGAGGGTTCCCGAACCACCGGAAGGTCTCTCGGAAGATCTGGAATAGGTTCGGTAACCACATAAAAATGTTCCGCGGCATGAAGAGGTACCGAAACGCCCGCCTTCAAACCGAGAGTTCTCCCCCACATCCCGGCGCAATTGACCACGGTCTCGCAAGCGACTCGGCCCTGATTGGTTACAACAGCGCTAACCCTACCTCCCTCTTTCTCGAAAGACTCAACGGTGACGCCCTCAAAGATCCGCACGCCTTTATCCCGGGCACCCCGCGCCAACGCCTGCGTCGTATCGGTAGGGTTCGTCTGGCCATCCCGCGGGAGAAAAACGGCGCCGACAAGGTTCTCGGTGGACATGATCGGATAAAGATCGAGCGCTTCTTTGGGACTGACGACTTCGACTTCAAGCCCAAAACAGCTTGCCATGGAAGCGCCCCGTTTAAGCTCCTCAAACCGCTCGGCGTCAGTTGCAAGACTGAGGGATCCATTTTGACGAAAACCCGTCGCCTGTCCCGTCAGGTTCTCAAGGTCCGCGTAGAGATTGGTGGTGTACTGGGCCAACCTTGTCAGGTTCTGCGTAGCCCGCAACTGTCCCACCAGTCCGGCTGCGTGCCAGGTTGTGCCACTGGTCAATGACTTACGCTCAAATAACACAACGTCCTTGATCCCTAGCTCCGCCAGGTGATAAGCGACGCTACACCCTACGACACCCCCGCCGATGATGACGATCTGTGCCTGATCTGGAAAATCCACTGCCATCCTGCCTCCGATAAGCTTCAAAACAAGGTCGCGATTGAAGCGGGGTTCTTAATCCCTGCCCCCAGTCCGCTTAGGGGCTCAATGCTCGCGAGTGTATCAAAGGACATTGAAAGGGATCCTTTTCTTACCGCAAGAATCGGGTTGCGCTGCCTTGGGCGCAAACTTATTCTTCGCGGGTATGCAAAAGACTGTCAAACCGCCTGACTCGGACTACGTGCGGGTTGCGAAGGCCTTGGAATTCCTGCGGACACATTCGCGTGAGCAACCCACTCTGGCCGAAACCGCAGCTGCTGCGAAACTGAGTCCCCACCATTTCCAGAGACTCTTTAAACGTTGGGTGGGTATCAGTCCCAAAAAGTATCTGCAGTCCCTGACGCTGACGGACGCCCAGAGACAGCTGCGCAGCGGCGAGACCGTCCTAAATACCGCCCTGAATGCTGGTTTGTCCGGATCCGGGCGTCTGCACGACCTGTTTGTCTCCCTCCAGAGCATGACGCCAGCGGAATACCGCGATCAGGGGGCCGGGCTTACGATTGGTTTCGGGATTCACAACAGTCCTTTCGGAATCTGCCTGTTGGGTGTAACGGCGCGAGGCATCTGTTGGCTATCTTTTGAAAAAGCCCAAACAGAGCCCACGCAGATCCTTCTCCCCCTTAAAGAGACCTGGCCCAGCGCCCGCCTCACCCCTGCTCGGAAAGAAACGGCTGACCTTCTTAGGCAAATTTTTCCCGGCCAGGGATTGCCACCGCGCGGTCCATTGACGCTATTGGTCCATGGAACAGATTTTCAGGTCCGAGTCTGGCGAGCACTCCTGGGGATCCCTCTCGGAACAACGATGACTTATGGCGACTTGGCGGCCGATATCAAGAAACCGAAAGCCGTTCGCGCTGTCGGGACAGCTGTTGGCCACAATGCAATCTCATTTCTCATCCCCTGTCACCGAATCATTCGCTCTGACGGCGGCATTGGCGGCTACCGATGGGGAAGCCCGAGAAAAGAGGTCATGCTTGAATGGGAGCAGATCCGCCTGTTGGATAAATGAAGTGGGGCTCGCTAAGGCAGGGTTCAAGCTTAGAAAATCAGATTCAACATGACCATCATGATCACCAGAAACAGGATGGTCATGATACCGCCCGCCCGCATAAAGTCCGCAACACGATAACCCCCGGGGCCCATGATCAGCGCGTTTACCTGGTGTGTTGGGATCAGAAAAGAGTTAGAGGTTGCAATTGCTACCGTCAATGCGAAGACCGCAGGATCAGCCCCTGCTCCAATCGCAATATTGACCGCCAAGGGCACCAGCAAGACTGTCGCCCCAACGTTGGACATCAGCAAGGTAAATATCGTCGCGAGCACGGCAATACTCGCCTGCAGTACCCAAATCGGAACGTCTCCCAGCACAATCAGCGTCTGCTGGGCTACCCAGGCGGCCGTGCCCGTCGCCTCCATTGCGAGCCCGAGGGGAATCAGGCTGGCAAGCAGAAATACACTTTGCCAGCCAATCGACTGATAAGCCTCATCGACGCGGATGACACCACTGATGATCATTCCGATCGCCCCAGTCATCAGCGCGACCGACAGCCTTAGCTCGGTAAACAGGATGAGCCCAAGCGCAATCAAAAAAAAGATGAGAGCGTGGGGAAGTTTTTCCGGACGGGTATCCTCGCGCGGAAAGTCTGTCACAACCGCAAAGTCCTTATTCTTTGCAATCGGAGCCACATCCTGCCAGCGGGCATGCAATACAAGTGTATCCCCTGCTTGAAGCACAAATTCGGGCAACTGCCGATCAATCACTTCGTCAATTCGGAAAATCGCCAGGACCGTTGCGCCGTATCTTTGCCGTAGGGACACCTCACGAATTGACTTCCCGATGAGGTTGGAATCGGGAGGCACAACAACCTCTACAATTCCCGCTGCGGTCGGGCTGAGCAACTCCGAGAAGACGTCCATCTCCCTCTTGAGCTCCAAAGCGTTCTCGGCACAGAAATGTTGCACCGAATCCATGGGTCCCATGATCGCGAGATCCGTCCCCGGCCAAAGCTCAGTTTCCCCCGACGGTGCAACGGTAAATTTATCGCCGGTGCGCACCGCAACGATCCAACCGCCCCGCCCCGCACTGTCGATGTCAGAAAGCGACCCGCCAGCTAGGGGGCTGTCCTCTGTAACCCGCGCCTCGAATACCTGTCCCGAGATTCCGTACACCTCCGAAAAGTATTGAAGGGTGCTGCCCGATTCCTGAGGCTTGTCTTTGACCACTGGCAACACAAACCGGCCGAGAAGCACGAAGTAAAGGATGCCGCTCAGCAGCATCACTACCCCGATGGGGGAAACAGAAAACAACGAAAACGTCTCCATCGGGGCGACGGCGTCCGGCAAATTACGGTTTGAGGTCTCAATCAGGTCGTTGAGCAGGATCAGAGGGCTTGACCCAACCATTGTCATCGTTCCGCCTAAAATCGCGCAAAATCCCATCGGCATCAGCAGTCGGGAAATCGGCAGATTGCCCCGCCGCGCAATCCGGGTCACGACGGGGAGAAAAAGTGCCGCGGCGCCGATGTTCTGCATGAAACTGGAGATGACTCCTACGGTGGCAGAGATGACCGTAATAATCCGGCTCTCCGTCCTGCCCCCATATTTCAGGATCTTTCCCGCCAATTGACTCATGATCCCGGTCTTATCAAGACCAGCACCAATGATCATTACGGCGATGATGGAAATAACGGCGTTACTGGAGAATCCATCGAATAAATTGCCGATCGGGACAAGTCCCGCATACCCGGGCAACATGCTGGTAAGGCCCAGCAACACCATGATGCCCACCGCCGCCACATCGACCCGGACAATTTCGAATGCGAACAGAAAAATCGTTAGAGCCAGTATCGCGATCACCGCAACCATCTCTGCGGTGAGTACAATAGTCTCTGCCAAAGAGCCTCCCGATACTGTTTTCTTGAGCCGCCAGCCGAATAGCATGCGGGCACGACTTTCGTCATTATAGCATTCGGTTACATGTATCTTTCGGAGGCGGTCATCCAAAATATTTATATCCGCTTCCTATGCCACTTATCTTTCTGCCCACGAACCTCATTTTTTAGTGACCCTTATCGTTGAGACTCCGGGAACCATTTCATGCCGAGACCGGTTAGAAGCCCCTTTCATATCAGATACCTTGGGAGTTGGATCGCCCTGGGCTTGCTGCGGCTTTTGAGCCTGGTGCCTCTGCCGATACTCTCCCATCT
>WTHR01000219.1 GCA_011523045.1 Gammaproteobacteria bacterium
AGTGCATGGCTACGAACCATGAGGTCGGGAGTTCGAATCTCTCCGGGCGCGCCATCTCTCTTCTGAGTTAAGCTTCCGGAGCCCAAAAAAACAGGCTCCCGAAGGAGCCTGATTCGTGAACAGCAGTCTTTGTTGGCTTAGGGTAGCCAGGTACGCCATACGGATTCGTTGGCTTGCATCCATTCATCCACAACTTCGTCTACATCCCGCTTTTTGACGTCTACTTCGTAGATCATTCCTGCCTGCTGATCGTTGGTCAGGCGATGCTTTTCGAGCAGTGCAACGACTTCCGGATGCGCCTCCACAGAAGCAGGACTTCCGAATTTGAAGGTGATGTCCTGCGGCCAGTTGGTCGCGGGCCATTTTGCTTCATCGTAAGGAGGGAGTTCCACCTCGACGAGATCCAGGGCCGCAAAGATCCAGTGCGGTGTCCATGCGTAGGCAATGAAAGGCTCGCCGCGTTTGTATTTGGCCTCCATCTCAGCCCAGTGAGCCGTTTCGGAGCCCATGTTCTGCGCATGAAAATCTACGCCAAGGCCATCCATGCGTTCCTGGTCTTCGCAGAGCCAGGCAACTTCTGGACACGCGATGAGGTTACCCCGATCACCAGACTCGAGACTTTTAAAGTGTTGTTTGTACTGATTGAGATCCTGCACGGTCTTCAGATTTGGCGCCACCGCTTCGATTCCGCGTGAGGAGTCTCCCTCCACCACGTAGCGGGGTGTGAAATAACCACTGGCACCGATAATGCCTGTGTCTGCGATCCGAACCAGCGAGCCGTCGCCGCCATATTCTGTGAGGTACTCGGATTTGATCGGGTTGTATGACGGCCAGGTCTCGCAGTAGAAGTCGATATCGCCAGCACGAATCGCTTCCCAAACGCCAGGCCCGCCCGGCATGGATACTGTCTTGACCTTGTAATCCATGTGGTTCTCCAACACCCACTGAATGGTCCGACAGGTCACGATAGCGCCGGTCCAGTCAAGATCAGGGAGTACCAGGCGTTTGCCCGCCTGCACTGTTGAGCCGGCACCAAGGCCAACGCTCATGATGACTGCGGCAAGAGCCGCTTTGAAAGTGAACTTCACTTTATTGTCCTCCTCGTAGTTTGAGATGTCTCAATGCCGTACTGGCATACCCATATATCTACCACAATCTGACGATTCCTTGGCATCCCCTGGCGAATCGATCTTGTTACAGCAAAAAGCGGGTTATCCGGATATCTTTCTGGTTGCGCAGAGTCCTCGAAGTCCTGGCTCTAATCGGTGGATGCTGGCCGCTAGGACAGACCCATTGCCTCCCGCTGCGTTTTTGTCCACGCCTGGGATATCCGGTCGAGGATGATGGCGAGCAGCACGATCCCGATACCGGCCTGCAAAGACATTCCGATGCTGGCGGTGCTCATTCCGGTAAAGACCTCGAGCCCCAGACCCTTGCCGCCGATAAGCGGGGTGATGACCTCCATGGCAAGGGCCATCATGATGCCCTGATTCACGCCAATCATGATGGCTGGTATCGCCATGGGAATCTTCACTTTCATCAGAGTCTGGAAAACCGATGAACCAAATGAATCAGAGACCTCGTCGATTTCATCAGGCAGTTCGCGAATTCCGAGCGTCGTACATCGAATCAATGGGGGGATGGCGTAGATCACGGTCGCGATCACGGCCGGAATCTGCCCCCCGCCAAAAAGCATAATGACCGGAACCAGATATACAAAAACCGGCATGGTCTGCATGGTATCCAGTATGGGTTTCAGGATTTCGTCTGCGGTTTTGCTGTAGGCCGCCAGAATTCCAAGCGGCACACCAACAATGAAACAGATCAGCACCGACACGGTGACTGTCGACAGCGTAATCATGCTGAAAGCCCACAAATCAGTCGCGCCGATAAACAAAAATCCGATAAAGGTAATCACCGCAAGCGCGCGCCCACTGACAAGATACGCGATAGCGACAAAGAAGAGGCTTGTGTACCACCAGGGCAATCCTTTGAGGAAAGTGTTGAGAGGATTGATCAATCCGAAGTACAGCCCTTTCTTGATGCCCGTGGTGATTGCATAGAACGTTTCATTTGTGACGAGCACATCCATAAACTGATTGACAGGGGTGCGAAAGCGGTATTCCCAGGCCTTTGGGAAGTTGCCAAAAATATCGACATAGGCATCCAGCAGTACCATGACCCAGATCAAAACAAGACTGGCGATAAAAAAAGAATGCCGCAGCAGGAAATCCCGGAGCCTGGAACTCCAGTCTGCATCGTAAGTCCTAATAAGAGCGCAAGGAATAAAAGCAACTGCGTGGGTGGCGCCACGGCCCACCCGACCAATTTGTCGCCAGACAAAGTCGATAGCGAGCTCCAGGTATCGGATAAGCGAGAGGGATTCGAGGGACTGCGGAAAAAGCCGGAAGATCTGGGTTCGCCCCTGATCAGTGCGTTGCTGCTCCTGACCCATCGCATGAGTCACCCGGTCGAGCAGGATGGCCATCAAAACGATAGCGAGACCGCCTTCAAGGGCTTTGCCAACGTTCAGGCGCTGCATCCCCCGCAGCACGATATCACCAAGGCCTGGGGCTCCGATAAATGTGGCCAGCACGACCAACGCCAGCGCCATCATCACTGTTTGATTGATGCCTAATTTTATGGCCGGAATAGCAAGGGGAATTTTGACCTTTATCAGGGATTGACGGGTTGTGGCGCCAAAGGAAGTTGCCGCTTCATCAATGCCTGCGGGAACCTGTCGAATGCCGAGATTGGTCAGGCGTACGATAGGCGGGAGCGCGTAGATGACGGTCGCAAGAATGGCCCCCGGCGCGCCGATGCCAAACAGGAAAAAGGCAGGAATAAGGTAGATATAGGCCGGCAGCGTCTGCATCGTATCGAGAATCGGCTTGATAACCGTCTCGAGTCGGTTGCTTTGGGAGGCGCCAATACCAAGCCCGATGCCAACAACCGCGCTGAAGGCAATGGAGATACACATCAGACTGAGTGTCTCCATGGCCTCGTCCCACATATCCAGTACAAGCCAAGAGCCGACAGCGGCGACAGCAAAGAGCCCCAGGCGAAGACCTCCGTAGGCGAACGCAGGCAGGACCAGGACCACCAGCACAATCTGCCACTGCGTAAAGATCAGAAGATCGACGATGTATTCATAGAACCACGTGACGCCAGCGCCTAGCGCCCGGGTGGTCGGTTGCAGAAAGGGCCGCATCCAACGGTCGAATTCATTAACTTTATCGGCAAAAGGAAAGGCGCTGATCCACGACTCAGGAAAGACGGTCTCACCGCCCTGGGCTTGCCAGATCAGAATTGATACGACGAGAACGATCGCTCCGATCACCCAATGCCGGTATTCGGACCATAAACCGTCCGCTGATGGACTGCCTGAAATGGTTTTGGAATCCTGCATCAAATTTGCCTGGACGCGATCAATCCACTAGCATATCTTTAAAGAAAACCGGCTTCAATCAGCGAAAAGTAATTCTTCAGGCCGGAAGTATTTTCTACCAATGGCTTCAAGAGAAGATTGAATGTCGGAAACCCCAAAGATTGTCTGCAATAAGGTCTGGAAGATATTCGGAGCCTATCCCGAGCAGACTCTGAAACAACTCGATCGCTCATTGTCCCGTGCCGAGGTTCAGTCGCAAACAGGACATGTGATCGCCGTCAAGGACGTCTCCTTCGAAGTAAACACCGGCGAGACCTTCGTTGTGATGGGGCTTTCGGGGAGTGGGAAGTCCACACTGGTGCGCTGTATCTCACGTTTGATCGAGCCGACTGCCGGTTCCATGGTGATCGATGGTGAGGACATCATGTCCTTTGATGCAGCCCGGTTGACCGAGCTGCGCCGTTTTCGAATGAGTATGGTCTTCCAGCACTTTGGACTCTTTCCCCACCGCAAAGTCATCGACAATATCTCCTTCGGCCTCGAGATACGGGGCATGGACAAAAAGGCCCGCAGGGAAAAAGCACTCGAGGTTCTGGAGAAGGTTGGTCTCGATGGCTGGGCGGATCATTTTCCTCGGGAGCTATCAGGCGGAATGCAGCAGCGTGTAGGGCTGGCGCGAGCGATGGCGGTGGATCCGGAAATTCTGATCTTTGACGAGCCGTTCAGCGCCCTCGATCCGTTAATTCGGCGTGAGATGCAGGATGAGTTGATCAGTATCCAGGCAGAAGTGCATAAAACCATGATCTTCATTACGCACGATTTTCTTGAAGCCATCAAGATGGGAGACCGCATCGCGATCATGAAGGACGGCGCAGTCGTGCAGATTGGGACGCCCGAAGAGATCGTGACCAACCCAATCGACGATTACGTTCGCGAGTTTACGGAGGATGTGCCCCGCTATAAAGTAGTCAGCGTGGGTAAAGTCATGCAGAGCGTCTCGGACGCTGCGCGTATCAATGGTGCACGTAAAGTAAACCACAACGAAAAGATCGACTCCCTGATCGAGCTTGTGACGAATAGTGATGGACCGCTTGCCGTGGTCGATGACGACAATCAGATTGTTGGCGAAGTCACTGAGAAGATGATTTTGAGGGCAATGAGCAGTAGGGCATAGTCAAAAACGGTCCTGCGACAACAAGATTTACAAAACCATTAATAGGGTGAGCCGCGTCTTGGCGGCCCAACCCGATGTGGACCGCGATGCGATTCTCCATCGGTTTGGTTGGTGATTAAAAGAGCGCTAACAGCGAGCCCTTGAGAGAAGAGCATAGTGTCACGAAAGATCGATACGCTGATCATCGGCGCGGGTCAGGCCGGCATTGCAACCAGCCGGCACTTAACAGAGCTTGAGGTGCCGCATGTCGTATTGGAGCGTGACCGTATTGCAGAGCGCTGGCGGTCGCAGCGCTGGGATTCACTGGTGGCAAACGGGCCGGCGTGGCACGACCGCTTTCCGGAGTTGGAGTTTCCCGGGATCGGAGCAGACGACTTTGCAACGAAGTCGCAAACGGTCGACTATTTCATTGAATATGCGAACCGTTATAACGCGCCCATCGAAGAGGGCGTTGTGGTCTCCGAGGTGGTGCGCAACCGTAAACGTTCGGGCTTTCACGTAGAGACCAGCGAAGGAAATTTTGAAGCACAGCGGGTGGTTGTTGCAACTGGACCGTTTCAGAATCCCGCGATTCCCCCTATTGCAAAGTCATACGACGACATCTTTCAGATCCACTCCTCGGAGTACAAAAATCCGCAACAGCTGCCTGAGGGAAACGTCCTGGTGGTCGGGGCAGGCTCGTCGGGTGTCCAGATCTCAGATGAGCTGCAACGTGCCGGCAGACAGGTCTACCTTTCGGTTGGGCCGCATGATCGCCCGCCCCGCAGTTATCGGGGGAGGGACTTTGTATGGTGGCTTGGCGTGCTAGGACTTTGGGATCTTGAAACGGTCGAGCCGGGTAAAGAACACGTCACGATCTCGGTCACTGGGTCTTATGGGGGGTTTACCATCGATTTTCGTGAACTGGCAGAACGCGGGATCACGCTTTTAGGTCAGACGCAGGCGTTTGAAGGGAAGACGATTCGTTTTCAGGATGACCTGGGTGAAAATATTCGGGCCGGTGA
>WTHR01000142.1 GCA_011523045.1 Gammaproteobacteria bacterium
GCCTGTATCTTCCAATGAGCGGTGTCATCGCACAAGAGGAGCGCCAGGTTATCGGCGCTCTCGCCGTTACCGAACTGCTCAGAGGCGGGGTAACCACGATTCTTGAGATGGAGGAGGATGCCGAGCTCTTTGCGCCGTTTATCGAGAGCAGCGGCATTCGGGCGCTCATCGGTGTGATGGTGAACGATCTGAATCTTGAGGCATTGGCGCGTGGTGAAACCGTTTTTGATGCGGCCGTGCGAGATCAACAACTTGATCAGGCCAATGGGTTGGCAGAGCGCTGGCATGGGCGAGCTGATGGCCGGATCCAGGCGGTCATGGCGGCGACCGGGCTGTCGACGTCGTCGCCCGAGCTGCTTCAGGGATTACGCCGGGGGGCCGACGAAAAAGGACTCCGCCTGTCTGCGCACTTAGGATTCGGAGAGCGGGACCTTGTTCAGCGGATTCACGGCATGGCCCAGTTTGATTTTGCGGATACGCACGGCATGCTCGGCCCTGATGTGGTGGCAGTGCACTGCTATGAAGTAGACGATGACGAGGTGAATATCCTGGCGCAGTCCGGCACCCATCTTGCGCATTGTCCGCATATGAATCAGTTTCGAGGAGAGGTTGCTCCAATCCAGGCGATGCGGGCCAAAGGCATGCAGGTAGGTCTCGGTATCGACAACTACTTTTCCGACTATTTTGAGGTGTTGCGGTCGTGTCTTGCCAGCGCCCGGATTCGGGCCCATGACCCTGAAATACTGTCGGCGCCTGAAGTGCTTGCCTTGGGAACGATTGATGCGGCGCGGGTGCTCGGTCTCGATCAGGAGATTGGCTCAATTGAACCTGGCAAAAAGGCTGACCTGCAGATGGTCAATATGCGAAGACTCGGTCTGACACCGGTCAATGATCCGGTGACGACACTCGTCTACCACGGGCACGCCAAAGATGTGGATATGGTGCTGGTGGACGGCGAGGTGGTGGTGTCGGACGGGATGGTGAGAACCGCTGATCAAGATGATCTGGTGGCCCGCGCTGGGGATGCGGCGGATGCCGCCTGGAAACGCTTTGCAGAGTGTTATGGCGGTTATTCGGTAGCGCCGCCGAATTGACTCAAATGCTGGTTTTCAAAAATCAGTTTGCGGTTTCAATCGCAACATCACTTTCAAAATCATCGGATATTTCGTTCCCATCCATTTGCCAGTTGGGATACTTGCTTTTGTAAGTATCGCGAACTTGTTCGATCGGTGGTTCTGCAAATTCGCCGCGGTCACGAACGTATTCCATATGGCGACGCCCTTCCAGATCGAAGGGGTGGTAAAGCGAGTCTTCCCGTCCATTGAAGTCGAGCGGTCTGAGTCTGAATTTATGACAAAGCTCAAGATTGAACGCGGGTGTTGCTTTGACCCACTGACCTTCCAGAAAGATAGAGGTATAACCATGCCAGTAAAAGACGTCAGTGCCCATTCTGTCGCGCATTTTCTGGGTAGATAGGTGGTTTCTCACATCGGCGTAACCCAGGCGGGCAGGGATCCCCACCGAACGGCAGCAGGCCGCCAGAAGAACCGCTTTTGAAATACACCAGCCATGACCCAGTTCCAGATTGCGTCGAGCACAGAGTCCGTTGACTGAAATATCGAGATCGTAACCGTCGTAACGTATCTCGTCGCGTACCCCGTAATAAAGCAGCACTGCCTGATCTACAGCCCGCGTTTCGGTGCCAATAGTCCTGCGGGCAAATTCGACAACGGCGCCATCCTCGCTTTGTACCGTAGGCCCTGCTTGCAGGAATGGTCTGAAATCTTCTGTCATTGGTTATCGATAGGCATTCGGGCTTGAAGTCGTGTGTCCGGGGCGCAGCATTTTGGCTCAATTGATCATTCTATGCTGGTGCGGCCATATTCAGAGGATTTGAGCTCAGCCACCACCGCCTCAGCAAGCGCCCGCGCAGCCAGCGACAGTGTATCGGCCCCGCGGGTAATCACGCATAAGGTGGAAACGAGTTTTTGTTTGATAGGTCGAGTGGTCACGCCGCCCAGAGCCACCATCGTTCTGGCGGTATAGGGATCTACGATCGCGGGTTTGCCAGTGGTTCTCGCAAGAGAGGCGACGGCAATGTTGGAATAGGCGGATAGGCTTACGGTGGGCCAGGACAATATTTTCTTCCAGTTTTCATCAGCGCCATGCAAGCGCGAACTGTCATAGGCAATACAGTCTGTTTGCTGTAGTTGGTTGAGGTCGATCGTGCTGTTGGGTTGGGCAAGGGCGTGATCTTCGGGCAGTAGGCAGACATACCGAAGTTCCTGTTCATAGAAGACGGTGAGTGATTCGGGTCTGTGATGGACATTGACCACCGCAAAGTCCAGTTGCCCCATGGTGACTGAATCGATTAAACCGGCAGAATGATTGACCCGTAGCGAGATCTTCAGGCGGGGCTTATTCTGATGGGTTGCCCCGATGGCTTCGGGAGTGATCTGATACACCAGCACAGGGGTAACACCAATGAGGACTTCACCATCCGCGCTGGTGCGAATGGCCTGCGCAGTTTCCTTGAGTCGGTCTGTACCCGTAAAGAGGTTCTCAACCGCATCCCCGAATCGTCGACCCTCGACGGTAGACGTGATGCCGCGGCCATTTCGAACAAAAAGGGTAAACCCGACTGACCGCTCGAGTTCCTTGATCAACCGCGTCACACTGGGTTGGGATAGGGCAAGGGTCTTGGCGGCCTCGGTAATTGAGCCCGTCCGCAGAGTTGCCCGAAAGGCATCGAGTTGCCTGAGATTCATATCGAGAAAATTATATAAAAAACAAATATATTGTCTATGAAAATGTATTTGTCAAATATATAGAAACCGCCGATACTGACGCGGTTCAGGCAACAGAACCTCCCTGAAATTTAGATGGCCTCAACAGTCTGTCAGCACCGAACGCGTTGGAGATTCTTAAGCGGCCTCCAGATGGGTAACTTATATGCAGTGTTTTGATGTCAGCGACCTGCGCGCGAAAGCGAAGCAAAGGATGCCGCGAATGGTGTTTGATGCTCTCGATGGCGCTGCTGGAGAGGAGACCGCCAGTCGGCGAAACCTGACGGCATTCAAGGAAGTCTGTCTTCAGGGCAGAGTGCTTGTGAATGTCGAAGATCGTTCTCTCAAAACACGCTTTAACGATAAAGAGTGGCAGATGCCCTTTGGCGTGGCGCCGATGGGTATGTGCAACCTGTTTTGGCCCGGCGCCGACGAGATGCTTGCTCGAGCGTCAAAACACTACGGATTTCCTCTTGGCGTCTCGACGATGTCCTCAACCTCTTTGGAGGACATGCTGGAACAGTCGGATGGCAATGCCTGGTTTCAACTTTATGCCGGAGAGTCAGATGAGTTGACCCGAGGCCTGGTATCGCGCGCGGCAGCGGCGGGTTACGACACCCTTATCCTGACGGCAGATGTGCCGGCACTCGCGCCTCGACGGCGCGATCAAAAAAACGGCTTTAGCGTGCCGTTTCGAATGGCGCCAAGACATTTTGTTGATTTTTGTCTGCACCCAAGATGGGCTTTGACAACACTCATGAATGGCAAACCCCACCCGTGCAATGTGCGGCCTTCAGGGGATTCCGCCGCGGCCGGCGACAGCCAAGCCGGCTTTCGTCGGGAATCGGGCAGAGGCCGCTTTGACTGGGCCTTTTTCTCCCGCCTGAGATCGCAATGGCCCCGCCGGCTTGTTCTAAAAGGTGTGATGAGTCCGCAAGATGCAAAAACGGCAGCGGATGCAGGTGCAGATGCCGTTTACGTATCGAATCACGGCGGCCGACAACTTGACAGCGCTCCTGCCGCAATCAGTGTGTTACCCAAGGTGCGGGAGGCAGTGGGTGCTGACTTTCCGTTGATTTTTGACAGTGGTGTGCGCAGCGGTGAGGACATCGCGCGCGCCCTGGCAAGCGGCGCGGATTTTGTGATGGTAGGCCGGCCGGCGCTCTATGCATTGGGCGCAGGCGGCCAGTTGGGTTTCGAGACCCTGCTTAAGTTTCTGACGAGCGAGCTCAGCACGGTCATGGCGCAATTGGGGTGCCGATCTATCCACGAACTGAATCACAAGGTTCGTGTTCCCTAGGCCCGCGCTGGCTTTTTTCTGAAGCGCTTAAAAAAATAAAAAGAAATGATGAAAGACACAACAAATATTCGCGGCGGCGCACTGTTGGCCCAGGCGCTTCATGAAAAGGGCATCTCACAGGTATTTACCCTGAGTGGAGGGTTCTGCAATCCTGCCCTGGAGGGACTCGCTGAGCGAGGCATCACGATCATCAACTGTCCCCATGAACAGGTCGCGGGCCATCTCGCAGACGGGTACACGCGAGTTACTCGATCCCCTGCGGTGTGTCTGGTGGGGCCGGAGGGCTTTGCCAACGCCGTGCCGGCGATGATGGAAGCCTGGGGCGAGCGTACGCCTGTTATGTTCATCACCGGCTCCAGTACCCTGAAGCGTCAGGGCAGTGGCGGATTCAAGGAGATTGATGATGTCGCAATCGCGGCGCCGCTCACAAAGTACAGCGCCAGTATTACGGACGGCACCCGGATCAGGGAGTTTGTAGATCGGGCCTACAAGACCGCTTTAAGCGGTTACCCGGGGCCGGTACACCTCAGCGTGCCTGTAGACATCATGTTCTCCTCTTTTCCGGTGGACGCGCAGCTGGATGAAAGGCCCTACGTGCATGACGCCCGGCCGGCACCGCGGGCCTGGCCGAATCCGGATGATCTTCAGACGGTCATTGCATCTTTGCAAAAGAGTGAGCGGCCGATACTGATAGGCGGGCACGGCGTCTGGTGGTCACGCGCCGAAGAGAAACTCGAAGAGGTTGGTCTGAAGCTGGGTATCCCCATTTTCAATATCCCCTATCACCAAAAACTCCTGCCCGAGACCAGTGAAGCCTATATGGGGCTTGCCGACATCCACCAGTATCGACCCTCAGCTGACGCATTGAAGGAGGCGGATCTGGCGATCATGGTAGGCGGCCGTTTGGATAATCAGATGAATTTCGGCAATCCGCCGCTCTTTCCGGCATCGTGTGAGCTGATCTGCGTCAACGGTTCTGCCGAAGAAACGGAACTCAATCGAGCGGCGGACAAGGTGTTGTTGAGCGACCCCGGCGCATTTTTCGGCGCGCTCCTTGCCTTGCCGGAGACGGGCAACTGGCACGAGCGAGCAGACTGGAAGGCGCAGCAACGCCTGCGCCGCAGCGAATGGGTCGAGCAGACCATCGCCGAGATGACGCAGGATACGACACCTGGGCAGGGCGCGCATCCGCTGCAGTTAGCCCTTGAGGTTCAGAGCGCCATGGATGAAAAGGATTGGCTCGTGATTGATGGCGGTAACACACACTTCTGGTCGGAGATCGCTGTCAATCTTGCCGGATGGCAGGGTCAGAAACTGGCCGGCATCCTGCATCCCGGTGCTTTCAGCATGCTGGGGGTAGGGGTCTCCTTTGCGCTAGCGGCCAAGCTGCATCACCCGGATTCTCACGCGGTGGTGATCAGCGGTGATGGGGCATTCCTGTCC
>WTHR01000227.1 GCA_011523045.1 Gammaproteobacteria bacterium
TCGTTTTATTCTGTCCTTTTTTTTTGCGAGAAGGTTGCGATTGCGGGTTTTAACTCTCCTATAGAATTTGGCGGTTATTTTCATGCGCA
The DNA here is from genome assembly GCA_011523045.1 of Gammaproteobacteria bacterium. Taxonomy (GTDB): domain Bacteria; phylum Pseudomonadota; class Gammaproteobacteria; order Arenicellales; family UBA868; genus UBA868. Next base: position 90 of record WTHR01000227.1, read on the forward strand.
GCGCTTTGACGTATTCTCGCGCCCTTATCTTTGAGCCGATGGCCGCCTGAATCTCGACATCGAACATCTGGCGATGGATTAATTTCTTCATTCGTGTAACCAGTTGCCGAGCGCGATACGGGGCTTGTTCCCGATGAGCAAGGGCCGAGAGCGGCTCCACCCTGTCGCCATTGATCATCACATCAATCCGGACCATGTCGGCTGCACGGTCGGCAATCGACTCATAGTCAAATGAGGCAAACCCCCGACTTACTGACTTAAGACGATCATGAAAATCCAGCACAACCTCAGATAAGGGTAATTCAAAGCTGAGTGCCGCCTGTCTTCCATGATACGTCAGTTCTTTCTGGACTCCTCTTTTTTCAATACACAGGCTGATCACTGCCCCGATGTAATCTGTTGGACATAAGAGCCGCGCCTCAATAAAAGGCTCATAGACCTCTGCGACCGAACCAGAGTCAGGCATTTGGGAGGGATTATGAATCGACCGGGTTACCCCATCTGTGCCTAAAATCTGATAGACGACGGTAGGCGCCGTGGTGATCAACTCAAGATCGTACTCACGCTCGAGACGCTCCTGGATGATTTCCATGTGCAGCATTCCCAGAAACCCGCAACGAAAACCGAACCCCAAAGCCGGTGAAACTTCAGGTTCATAAACCAAAGAAGCGTCGTTGAGGCTGAGTTTCTCCAGAGCATCCCTGAAGGCCTCAAAGTCGGCGTTGTTGATCGGATAAAGTCCAGCGAATACAGCGGGCTTTTCGGTTTTGAACCCCTGCAGACTCTCTGCTGTCGGTTTCGCCGAGTCCGTAATCGTGTCACCGACTCTCGCCGCCTTGATATCTTTGATACCAGCGACTACGTAACCCACTTCTCCGGCAATTAACTCCTTGGCAGGTGAACGTTTGGGCGTGAAACGACCAATCTCCTCAAGCGAGTAGTTTTTACCCGTGGACATCATCAGGATCCGGCTCTTGGTGCTCAGTGTACCCTCCTTGACCCGAACCAGGGATACGGTGCCGAGATAGTTATCAAACCATGAGTCAATGATTAACGCACTCAAATTATCATTCGGCTTCCCGGCGGGAGCCGGAATCGTATTGACGATACGTTCGAGCACTGCGTCTATCCCTTTTCCCGTCTTGGCAGAAACCTGCAGGGCGTCAGTGCAATCCAGACCGATCAAGTCCTCGATCTCAGACGCGGCGCGGTCCGGATCAGCAGCCGGTAGGTCAATCTTGTTTAACACCGGAATAATCTCCAAGCCGAGATCTGCGGCGGTGTAACAGTTGGCGACCGTTTGCGCCTCCACGCCCTGTGAGGCATCAACCACGAGCAGCGCTCCTTCACAGGCGCTGAGGGAGCGTGAGACCTCATAAGAAAAGTCGACATGTCCCGGGGTATCAATGAAATTCATCTGGTATTGTTTTTGATCTTGGGCTGTGTACCCCAGAGAAACACTTTGGGCCTTGATGGTAATGCCACGCTCACGTTCAAGGTCCATTGAATCGAGCACCTGGTCGGTCATCTCACGATCAGTCAGGCCGCCGCAACGTTGAATCAGTCGATCTGCCAGTGTTGACTTGCCGTGATCGATATGCGCGATAATCGCGAAATTCCTAATTAGGCTCTGATCGACCAAGCTCATTTCCGGTGTCCAGTGGAAGGTAGGGGTGTGAAGACAACAGCCGATGCCCGATGGGCTCCGGGACGATTTGAACGTCAATTTTATCTTGCGCCCCATACACTTGCACACATTTTGGTAACACAGATGCAGTCGACCAATAAGAACGTGGTGGCAGTGATGCCGTGTGGACCGGATTCATCCAATGTTGCGTGAGACGACGGTTGCGATTATCGGCAGTGGGCTCGCCGGGATCAGTCTGGCTTTAAGGCTTGCGGACCAAGGTGTCGGTTGCCTGATATTGACGAAGTCAAAACTTGCTTCCGGATCCAGTGTCTGGGCCCAAGGCGGCATCGCGGCAGTTCTTGATCCGCAGGACAGTTTCGACTCGCACATCCAGGACACACTGGAAGCTGGCGCGGGCCTTTGTCATGAAGCGGCTGTGCGAACGGTTGTAGAGGGCGCCCCTGACGCCATACGCTGGCTGAGTCACGCCGGCGTCCATTTTGACGGGGAAGATGCCTCTTCCCAAGGGCTTCATCTGGCGCGGGAAGGCGGGCATTCCCATCGGCGAGTCGCCCATGTTGCAGATACGACTGGGCGCGCCGTAGTCAACACTTTAGATCGCCAGATCCTCGCATCGCCAAACATTTCCGTGCTGGAGAACCATACCGCCATCGATTTGATCGTAGGTCCTGTGGGGAGAGACAGCCAGCGACAGGGGGTTGCAGGACTTTATGCTCTGGATGGGGAGACCGGAGCGGTCACCACGATCCACGCGCAAGCAGTCGTACTTGCAACAGGCGGGGCCTCGAAAGCCTATCTTTACACCAGCAACCCGGATTCGTCGACTGGAGACGGCGTCGCGATGGCCTGGCGCGCCGGCTGTTCAGTGGCCAATTTGGAATTCGTTCAGTTCCATCCGACCTGCCTCTATCACCCACATGCGGGGAATTTTCTGATCTCTGAGGCGGTTCGCGGCGAGGGAGGCAAACTGCTTCTGCCTGATGGCACTCCCTTCATGACTTCACATGACGGCCGTGCCGAGTTGGCGCCAAGGGATATTGTGGCCAGGGCGATCGATTATGAAATGAAAAAAGGCGGACACGATTGTGTTTACCTTGATATCAGTCACCTGGGCGCACGCCAGATCAAGCAACATTTCCCCGGCATCTACGAGCGATGCCTGTCCTTCTCTATCGATATTACGAAGGAGCCTGTCCCGGTCGTCCCAGCAGCTCACTACACCTGCGGTGGAATCACCACCGACTTAAATGGCCGGACAGATCTTGAGGGCCTTTATGCTTTGGGAGAAAACGCGCATACCGGACTGCATGGTGCGAATCGTCTTGCCAGTAACTCGCTGCTCGAGTGTATTGTGTTCTCTGAACGCGCGACACCGGCGATCCTTAAGTACCTAGAAAGCTCTTCCCCTATCGGCCCCCGACCCCCGGACTGGGATGAGAGCCAGGTTTCAGACCCCGACGAACTTGTGGTGGTCGCCCACAATTGGGACGAACTGAGGCGATTCATGTGGGACTACGTTGGGATCGTCCGGACCTCGCGGCGGCTTCAGCGGGCGGCAAACCGGCTCCACCTGCTGCATGAAGAAATCCGAGATTTTTATAGCCACTTCCGGGTGAACCGGGATCTGCTGGAGCTTAGAAACCTCGTGGCGGTCTCAGAGTTGATCGTCCGATGCGCCGCGGAGCGGCGCGAGAGCCGGGGATTGCACTTTACTCAGGACTTCCCTTCCCCTGTCCCTGGTCAGCGCCATGATACGGTGTTGCGTCCCGCACCAAAGCATTGATTTCTATTTTTGAGTAGCCGACGAACCGGGTCCTGACGCCAGTATGTCTTTGACCAGTAATTGAAGCTCGGCCTCATGTGGCTGTGTTCTGGACATGAACCAGTCAAGTAATACTGGATCCGGTTGGGACAACAAGTGTTCAAAACTGGCTATCTGCTGCTCATCCCACGCGTCTGCGCGGAGTGACGCATACCCCATCAGCAACCCGTCGAGTTCGCGTGCACCACGGCGCGTTCGCCAAATCAATCGGTTGACTTTTTGCGCACCCGTAATCAAGCCTTTCTCTTGGCAATTTGCGACTTGATTTGACCAATAGCCTTTCCGGGATTAAGGCCTTTCGGACAGGCATTCGTACAGTTCATGATCGTGTGGCACCGATAAAGTTTAAAACTGTCGTTCAGGCCATCAAGGCGTTCAGCGGTGGCTTCATCTCGGCTGTCCGCAATCCAGCGGTACGCCTGTAAAAGGTTTGCAGGCCCGAGATATTGGTCAGAATTCCACCAGTAGCTCGGGCAGCTCGTGGAGCAGCAGGCGCAAAGAATGCATTCATAAAGCCCATCGAGAGCCTCACGGTCGTCAGGACTCTGCAATCTCTCCTTATCATCAGGAGGTTCAGACGCTTTCAGCCAGGGTTCGACCGAGGCATGCTGATCAAAGAAATGTGTCAGATCGGGTACCAGATCCTTGATGACCGGCATATGCGGTAATGGATAGATTTTTACTGGTGTATCAAGGCCCGAGAGTGACTGAGTACATGCCAGCGTGTTGGTGCCGTTAATGTTCATCGCGCAAGACCCGCAGATTCCTTCCCTACAGGACCGCCGGAAGGTCAGGGTGGAGTCAATCTCGTTTTTGATCTTGATCAATGCGTCCAGAAGCATCGGGCCGCAGGTCGCTCGATCAATAGTGTATTCGTCAACGCGCGGTTGATCTTCGTCGTCGGGATTCCAGCGATAGATTTGGAGTGGCAGCGGCCTCTGCATGCCGGACCCATCATTATGGCGGTGACCTTTTGTAACTCGTGCGTTTTTGGGGAGTCGAAACTGAGCCATCGTGTTTAATACACCCTCGCCTTAGGTGGAATGCTTTCTACCTCCGGCATTCCCGTTTCCAGTGTGACAGGACGGTAGGAGAGCTCGATCGAATTTTCTTTGGTGCAGGCGAGCGTATGAACCATCCAGTCACCATCGTCACGATCAGGATAATCATCCCGGGCATGCGCGCCGCGGCTTTCGGTACGAGCCCGGGCACTGTGGACCGTCACTTGGGCTTGCGCCAGCAGATTTTCAAGTTCGAGTGTCTCGACCAGGTCCGTGTTCCAGATCAGGGATCGATCATTTACTCCAACCTCAGCAAACATCCCTGCAGTTTCGTCGATCTGGGTGACGCCCTCGCTCAAGACCTGCTCGTTTCGAAAGACAGCACAATTCGTCTGCATGACGCGCTGCATGCGCAGGCGGATGGCTGCAGTGCTTGCCGGCCCTTTCGAAAAACGAATTCGATCAAACCGCTCGAGAATATTGTCCACAGTTGACCGGTCGCCCTGAAGTGACGTTTTTGCGGTCGACACGGTCTTCGCAGCATGTTGTCCGGCCGCTCGGCCGAAAACGATCAAGTCCAACAGACTGTTGGATCCGAGTCGGTTTGCTCCATGTACCGAAACGCAGGCAGCCTCCCCAATGGCCATTAGGCCCGGGACGTTAGGGGTAACCCCATCCTTCGCGGTGCCGAGACACTCCCCATGAATGTTGGTCGGGATACCACCCATGTTGTAGTGCACAGTAGGAATGACAGGAATTGGCTCTTTGCAGACATCGATACCTGCGAAGATCTGGGCCGTCTCTGAAATGCCGGGGAGACGCTCAGCGAGTATCTCTGGACCGAGATGCTCAAGATGCAGGTGAATATGATCTCCTTCGTCTCCTACACCTCGCCCCGCCCGGATCTCCATAGTCATTGAACGACTCACGACGTCGCGTGAAGCGAGGTCTTTGGCGTTTGGAGCATAACGCTCCATAAAACGCTCCCCATCGGCATTGGTTAAAAACCCGCCCTCACCGCGCGCGCCCTCTGTGATGAGGCAGCCCGAACCATAAATTCCGGTCGGATGAAACTGCACAAACTCCATGTCCTGCAGTGGCAGGCCTGCCCGCAGCACCATGGCATTCCCGTCTCCCGTGCATGTATGGGCAGAAGTGGCCGAAAAATAGGCCCTGCCGTAGCCTCCAGTGGCAAGAATTACCCGCTTGGCCCAGAACACATGGATGGCTCCGGTTTCCAGACACCACGTGACGACCCCTCTGCACTCGCCAGATTCCATGATGAGGTCGAGACAGAAATATTCGATGAAAAACTCGACTCGATGACGTAGTGACTGTTGATAGAGTGTGTGCAGGATCGCGTGCCCTGTCCGGTCCGCTGCTGCACACGTTCTTTGGGCCTGTCCCTGTCCAAAATGAGTTGTCATCCCTCCAAACGCTCTTTGATAGATTTTCCCCTCTGCTGTTCGGGAGAAAGGCACGCCGTAGTGCTCGAGTTCGATGACCGCGGACGGCGCCTCCTTGCACATGAAACTGATCGCTTCCTGGTCGCCAAGCCAGTCCGACCCCTTTACGGTGTCATACATGTGCCAACGCCAGTCGTCTTCCCCCATGTTGGCCAGAGCCGCACTCATGCCACCTTGCGCGGCCACGGTATGGGAACGCGTAGGGAAGACCTTCGTCACGCAGGCAGTTCGCTGGCCCGCCTCCGCAAGACTCAGGCAAGCACGCAGGCCTGCGCCCCCGGCACCGACTACGACCACATCATGTTCGTGATGGATGATTTCGTAACTTGAGGTCATTGGGTAATCAGGTCAACGCGATTGAAAAAATTGCCCAAAGGCTTGCGAGTGTGAGAGCAACCGCAGCGATTCGAACGCTCCAAATAAGCCCGGATTGAACCGAGGCGGTCAGATAATCCTCAATGATGACTTGAAGACCGAGTGCGCCGTGAAGGTAGGACACTGGAAGCAGGATAATCAACGCGATCATTGGCCCCGTCTGCTGGATCCATTCTCTCACTGATAGATAAGATCCGGGATCCAGCGATCGCATCATCCAAAGTGTCCAGAGGATCAACGGAAGCAACAGTATCGCGGTTAGGCGCTGCCACCGCCAGTGCCCTAGACCGGGGTGAACCGTCTGATTTGTCCTTTTTTTCGCGACGTCCATCAACTTAACAATGTGTGCGCTAAATGGCTAAAACGAGTGTAATTGCTGACAGCGTGAGTGACCCTGCGACCACACCCCAGCCGGTGGCGTAGACACGGCTTAGGGAGAACCCAAATCCCCAATCCCAGGCCAGGTGTCTAACACCGTTAAGGAGATGGTAGTAGACACAAAACACGACTCCAGCCATGAGCAGCGTCGATATCCAACTATCCCAAAACGCGATAAAAACGGAATACGCGCCTTCACCGAACGCAATGTTGACGAGCCACAGGGACAGCACTACGGTAACGCCCGATAGAAAAATCCCGGTCAGTCGATGCATGATAGACAATACGCTCGTCAACTGAGGGCGGTACACCTGTAAATGCGGTGAGATCGGCCTTGCGCGAGAGTTCGACATTGGTTTACCTAAAATGTGTCCTTAGCGAATGCATCTTGCTAAAAGTCGATGCAACGACCTTTGAGTTCCCAATCGCCATAGCGTGTTGGGTCGGGCCGGGTTGATTTCGATTCCAATGAGGGCTCTGCCGCCAACGAATCGAGACCTCGAGGTTCTGCATCCCCCGCTTCCTGATGAAGTTCCTTCGCCTGCGGGTGGGGCGGATCGACAAGGATACCCTTAGCGGACGTTCCCAAATTTCTCGCCATTTTGTGCATTGCAACAACCTTGATTTTGCAAGGCTTCTTTTTGGTTTTCAAGGGCCTTGGTGTTTGCGCCATGAACTCTGCGGAGCGTAATATCGCATGTCGCAGTGAAAACGCTGTCAGTATTGGCACGCCCCTTGCCCCCTCTCACGTACCACCGATAGATACCTATGTTGATTCCCGCCCCTGAGTTATCCGTCTTCCGTTGCTTTGGCAATGATGCAGAGGCATTTCTGCAGAGTCAGTTCACTGGCGACGTTTGTTCGATTTCCGCTGGAGGGTGGTCCTTGTCCGGATATTGTTCTCCCAAAGGCCGCCTGCTGGCCGTCTTTATTGTGTGTCGGCAAGGAAATGACTTTTTATTATCCACCCATGATTCTCTCGCGGACAGTGTAATCGCCCGTCTTCGTATGTATGTGATGCGCGCAGACGTCTCTTTCGAATCACTCACTGACCAAAATCTTGTTTTCCATGACAACAGGACGAGTAGTTCAGGGGTGTTGTCCAGCCAATCTGATTCATTCTCGCTTCAGGATCTCCTGGAGATTTCAACGATCGACGCAGTCGCTTCCAAAGAAACAGCAAGTTCAATCGGTTTCCGCAAACTCTGTATCGAGTTGGGATTGCCCATCATCAGCGGCCCGCTTTCCGAGGCAATGATCCCCCAGTCTGTAAATCTGGATCTCATAGGCGGCGTCAGTTTCACGAAGGGGTGCTACCCCGGCCAGGAGATCGTTGCTCGCGTTCGTTACAGAGGCAAGCCGAAGCAGCGAATGATCCGGGCCATTGGCGAACACGGAGGGTGCCCTGAGCCCGGAACTCAGGTTAGGGTCGAAACGGCAACTTCCGGACGTGACGGCGTAGTCATCTGCGCCGAGGCCGCCGACACGTCCGGCGAAATGCAGTTGTTAGCCGCCGTGCCGATAGAAGTGATGGCCTCCCCAGAGTCGGGAAGCCTTTTCTGGAAAGATATTCCGCTGACCGTCTCGCCGCTCCCCTACCCGATTCCGACAGACGCGCCCGGTTAAGCGCTAACTCCCGTCACGAGGCGGGACATTGTCGTCAGGCAGAACCACCTGGTAGTAGGTTTCCCCTGGCTTGATCAGCCCCAGTTGCTCGCGGGCTCTTGCTTCGATGGCCTCCACACGATTTTTGATCTCGTTGACATCCGCATGGAGTCGATTATTCCTCTCTCGAAGCGAGAGATTCTCCTGCTCCAACTCGTTGACCGAGCGCCGCATGTGGATCAGATCAATGACATTGCTCTTCCCGAACCACAGCGCGTACTGCAAAGTCAGTACAAGTCCGATCAGGCAGAAGATTATCGTCCTGAGGTAGGGCACCGCCGGCTCTCAGTTTGCACCAACCACTTACAGTTGTTTGAAGGCTTGCTTGCCAGCATAGACCGCACGCTCGCCGAGGGCCTCTTCGATCCGGAGCAGACGGTTGTACTTAGCTGTCCTCTCCGACCTGCACAAGGAGCCGGTCTTGATCTGATCAGCACCGACGCCAACAGCGAGATCGGCAATTGTGGTGTCTTCCGTTTCCCCTGATCGGTGCGAGACCGTGACCGCATAGCCATTTGACTGCGCCAGCCGAACCGCATCCAATGTCTCGCTCAAGGTCCCAATCTGATTGACTTTGATCAGTATTGAGTTTGCCGCCTGCAGATCGACACCCTTTTGAAGAATGCCTGGGTTTGTGACAAAAAGATCATCCCCGGTTAATTGAACAGCCTGGCCCAACTTTTGTGTGAGTGCTATCCAACCTTCCCAATCATCCTCATCAAGAGGGTCCTCCAGGGAAAGGATCGGGTTTCGACCGGCGAGTTGAACAATGAGATCAACAAACTCGGGGCTGGTGTAACTGTGTTGTTCAGACTCCAGGCGATATACGCCATCTGTGAAGAACTCGGAACTGGCCAAATCGAGTCCCAGGAACACGTCCTGGGAAGTCGTGTAACCAGATTGCTCCACCGCCTGCAACACCGCCTTCAAGGCCGCTTCGTTTGAGGGGAAGTCCGGAGCGAACCCGCCTTCGTCTCCCACCGCCGTTTGAAGGCCTTGGGTGATCAATTCCGAACGCAACTTATGAAAGATCTCAGCCCCGCAACGAAGCGCCTCATGGAAGCTGTTGGATCCCACCGGGAGGACCATAAACTCCTGAAAATCGATGCTGTTATCAGCGTGCGCCCCTCCGTTGAGGATGTTCATCTGAGGGACGGGAAGTCGCGCCGGAGTCGAATTGCTGTGGAGCGTACCTATGTGGTCGTATAAGTTCTGGCCAAGACCGAGAGCCGCCGCTCTGACCGTTGCCAGTGAGGCCGCAAGGATAGCATTTGCCCCTAGTCGTTCCTTGTTGGAAGTGCCGTCGAGACCGAGTAGCTCCCCATCAATCCGACGCTGATCCGACGCGTCTCGACCCTTGAGCCTTTGTTGAATTTCCCCGTTGACATTCGCGACCGCCCTGCTCACTCCTTTGCCATTGAACCGTGTGGGGTCGCCGTCTCTGAGTTCTAAGGCCTCACGTTTGCCCGTGGAGGCTCCCGAAGGGACCGCTGCGCGACCCACGACACCGCTTGCAAGGGTTACCTCCGCCTCGAGTGTTGGAAACCCGCGTGAATCCAGAATCTCTCTTGCGTGAACCTGGGAAATAGCAAGTGGGGATGGGTGGCTCATGGACTGGCGCCTCTCATTTTTCTAGAAATTTGATCTAAAGACTCGATTGTCTTGCAGCATCGTCAATTCTCAACAAGTCCTCAAGGAGGGGTTGCAGGCGCTCCAGCGGCCAGGCATTGGGCCCGTCACTGAGCGCTCTAGACGGATCAATGTGTGTCTCCATAAATACCCCGGAAACCCCCGCCGCGACCGCTGCCCGCGCCAATAATGGAACAAACTCTCGCTGTCCATCAGAGCGGTCGCCACCGGCCCCTGGCAACTGCACCGAGTGCGTAGCATCAAAAATCACCGGAAAACCGAGTGAGGCCATCACTTGTAGCGATCGCATGTCGACCACCAGGTTGTGGTAACCAAAAGTGGTTCCCCGTTCACATAAGAACAGATCGGTCGCGCCGGCTGCACTCGCCTTTTTTGCGACAGTGCGCATCTCCTGCGGTGCCATGAACTGCCCTTTTTTGATATTTACGGGCACACCGGTAGCCGCCGCGGCCACAATAAGATCAGTTTGTCGACAAAGAAACGCGGGGGTTTGCAGCACATCCACTGTCTGGGCCGCTAATGTCGCCTGTTCTGGAGTGTGAACGTCGGTTAATACCGGCAGTCCTGTTTCGGATCGGACTTCCTCCAGGATCCTGAGTCCAGCATCCAGTCCTGGGCCCCGAAAGGAATCTCCTGAGGAGCGATTACCTTTATCGAACGAGGATTTGTACACCAAGAGAACATCAAGAGCGGACCCGATCCGAGCAAGCGCGTCGGCTGTGCGAAGCGCATTATCTCGACTCTCAATCACACACGGCCCGGCGATGAAAAACAGCGATTCTTCGCTACCTTTGCGATGATCAAAAATGCTCACGCTGCAGCCGTATTCGAACTCGGATCGGTGGATTTTTCCTGATGTTTTCGTGCAGCGGCGACGAACGCGGCGAAAAGCGGATGTCCATCACGCGGGGTTGAATTGAATTCCGGGTGAAACTGGCACGCTACAAACCACGGGTGGGACGGAATCTCGACCATTTCGACAAGATCGTCTCCAGAACGCCCAGCAACACGAAGACCCGCCTCTTCCAGACCGGGGCGATAATGATTGTTTACCTCATAGCGGTGGCGATGCCGCTCGGAAATGGTTTCCCGCCCGTAAATCCGGGCGCTCAGGGAGTCTGAACGAAGGTGGGCCTCTTGCGCCCCAAGGCGCATAGTCCCTCCGAGATCATCACTTTCGCTGCGCTCCTTGCGCTCACCGTCACCCTCGGTCCACTCTGTCACCAATGCCACTACTGGGAATTCACCCCGGTCATCGAATTCGGTACTGTTGGCTGTCCCCATCCCGGCGACGTGACGCGCGAACTCGATGACAGCAATCTGCAGACCGAGACAGATACCAAGATAAGGGGTGCCTGAAGTGCGGGCAAAGCGTGCCGCGTTGATCATCCCCTCAGTGCCCCGTTCGCCGAAACCTCCGGGTACAAGCACCGCATCAACGTCGGCGAGGACCTCAGCGGCCTTTTCAAAGCTGGTCAAATCTTCGGCATCAACATACTGCACGACCGGCCGGACATGATTCTGGATACCCGCATGGATAATGGCCTCGGATAGGGATTTATAAGACTCTGTGAGGGAGACATATTTTCCGACCATGGCGATGGTGAGTTCTGCTTCAGGTGACCCCATCACTTCAACGACTTTATCCCACTCTGCTAGGTTCGATTGCTCTCCGCCAAGCGCAAGATGTCGAACGACCGCTCCATCCAGGCCCTGCTCATGGTAGCGCCTTGGAATTGAGTAAATATTGTCGACATCTTCGGCGGAGATAACCGAGGCTTCATCTACGTTTGTAAATAAAGAGATCTTGCGACGCGCATCGGCGGGCAACGGGTCATGCGCCCGGCAAAGCACAATATCCGGTTGAATGCCGATGCTGCGTAACTCTTTGACGGAATGCTGAGTTGGCTTTGTCTTGATTTCCCCTGCTTTATGCAGGGCGGGAACCAGAGTGAGGTGAAGGAAAATTGTGCTCTCTCTTCCGAGTTCGATACGCATCTGGCGGATGGCTTCGAGAAACGGAAGAGACTCGATATCACCTACGGTGCCTCCGATCTCTACAAGGCAGACATCATGCCCTTGTCCTGCTGCAATAATCGATTCTTTGATTTCATTGGTGATGTGGGGGATTACCTGAACGGTACCCCCAAGAAAATCCCCCCGACGCTCCTTGCGGATGACTCGTTCGTAGATCTGCCCGGTCGTAAAGTTATTTTTCCGGCTCATTCGGGTTCGAACGAACCGTTCGTAATGCCCAAGGTCAAGATCTGTCTCCGCGCCATCGTCGGTAACGAACACTTCGCCATGTTGAAACGGGCTCATCGTTCCTGGGTCAACATTGATGTACGGGTCAAGTTTCACCAAGGTCACCTTCAACCCTCGAGCTTCCAGCAGAGCACCCAGTGAAGCCGCGGATAATCCTTTGCCAAGCGACGAAACAACGCCGCCTGTGATGAACGCAAATTTTGGGGAGGTTCCGTCGGACATGGCTTCCTAGGATCGAGATTGATCTATATGGGCGGTGGGTCCTGGCAAATCAGTCATTGCTGTCTCGGCCAACGACACCCGACGGCCGGTTAGGATAGCAGACGAGTCTTTTTGTTACAACGGACCGTTTTTCGTCCACGCTTCTTTTCTCAGGTCATGAATCTGTATTTCAATAGCTGCTTCGTCAGATCCAGCGGTGCAGGACTCGTCGACGACCACCTGCGGCATTGCCGCAAAACGGCCGTTAATAAAGACCAGGGGAATCCTCTCTCGCTGCCAGGGCGGCAGATCAGACTCCTGAAGAAGTTTTCGCAGTGAACGACGGTGATGGCCGCGTCCTATCGGCTTTACAGTTTGTTGTCCCCTCCGCCAGCGTAACTCCACCGTCCCCTGGCGAAAAAGTTCAGCATTTAACCCGAGGGTGTCGGTCAAGCGGGTGGTCACGGCAATATCAGGCCCTCGAACGGATAATTCGGGGCCCTGCCACACCTGCCCCTCTGAAGGTGCCTGTTCGTTTAACAGAGGCTCAGGAACCAAAAAGATGCGGTCGCGATAGCATCTGAAGCTCGCGCCTCCGGCGCTCAGCACAGGCGAGGCGGTCTGGCTGTCCGAATCGAGTTGTCGGACGAATTCACGGAGTGCCCGTTCTGAAGGCACGTGGAGGCCGTTTGTATCAACCCAGTACCGAAGAACGTTCAGAGCGCGGGGGCGATCAAGTTGCAGAAGTTTCAGTTTGCAGATTGACCCCAGATCCCAAAGTACGTTTTTACCACCTGAAAGTGTGCACTCAGCAAGATCCTCCGCAGCCACGCCGTCTAAGATCGACTGCACCTCCTGAAAATACCCTGCGCTTCTGGCCAGAGCGTTTGCCGTGTTGGGCCAACGCGTCTGAAGGATGGGAAAGACCCGTCGGCGCACAAAATTCCTGTCGTAGGCCTCTTCTAAATTGGAGCCATCGAAAACGACCTCAAGGTTGTGCTCGAACACCCATTCCTGCAATCGCTGCTTGGGCACCTCAAGCAGAGGCCTGAGCACCATCATGCCATAGAGGCGTTGTGCCGGACGCATGGCGCCAAGTCCCCGGACAGCGGACCCCCTCATCAGTCTGAGGAGTAATGTTTCGCCCTGGTCCTCAAGGTGATGAGCTGTTATCAACAAATCCTCGATCCCGCATACGCTGGAGAACCATTGATATCGCTGCTCTCTTGCCCTGGCTTCACGGAATTTGCCAGAGTTGGGCCGCAGGCCAGAGTCGTCGCACCATTTCAGAGTAAAGGACTCGAACGGTATGTCGAGGCGACGACAGAAGTTTTCACAATGAATCTTCCACGTCGAGGATCCTTCGGACCAGTTATGGTCTACGTGCAGCGCCCGGACTTGTAGGCCGAAGGGCTCTCTCAGAGAGGAGAGCACCGAGAGTAAGGCTGTGGAATCGCTGCCGCCGCTAAACGCAACGTTGATTCGTCTCTTTCGATAAGGTTCGAGCGCGCGCCAGACTGCCCTCTGCAGGGGATGCAGCCTGCCTGTCTGATCAGGACGCGTCTTTGAATCGCCCAAAGGAGCGCAACCTCGTGTCACGCTGGCGCAACAACTCTTCGGTCGTCAGGGAATCCAAATCGTGGAGTTGCTCCTGGATCACAACACCGAGTTGTTCGGCAGTCTGATCGGGGTCGCGATGAGCGCCGCCCAATGGCTCCTGAACCACGATATCAACAAGCCCGTTCTCCTTAAGACTCTCCGACGTAATTTTCATCGCGGTCGCAGCTGTCTGGGCTTTGTCAGCACTCTTCCAGAGAATCGACGCGCAACCCTCCGGGCTGATAACGGAATAAGTCGCAAATTGAAGCATCACTAAGCGATCACAGACGCCGATCGCAAGCGCCCCGCCAGAGCCACCTTCGCCGATGACGACCGAGACGATGGGTACGTTGAGGCCTGCCATCGTCGCAATACTCTGAGCAATGGCTTCACTTTGTCCGCGCTCCTCAGCCCCAATGCCGGGATAGGCGCCGGGAGTGTCAATTAAGGTAACGACCGGCAGTCCGAACTTTTCGGCCATACGCATCAGTCGTTGAGCCTTGCGATAGCCTTCGGGACTGGGCATCCCGAAGTTTCTTCGCACTTTTTCCTTCGTATCCCGGCCCTTCTGGTGCCCGATGATCATGACCCCTTGACCGCCGATCCGAGCCAGGCCACCGACCACTGCTGGATCGTCACGGTACATCCGATCTCCGGACAGCTCCTGAAAATTTGAGAAAATCCGAGAGATATAGTCAAGGGTGTGAGGGCGTTGCGGGTGCCGGGCCAACTGCGTGATCTGCCAGGCGTCAAGAGAAGAGAATATTTCCCGGGTGAGTTTGCGACTCTTGGTCTCCAGGCGTTCGATTTCGCGGTGCAGGTCGAGCGCTCCATCTACGTCGACCCGGCGCAACTCATCAATTTTCGCCTCAAGATCGACAATTGGCTGTTCAAAATCTAGCGAGTTGCTCATAGGATTATTTTACTCTTGAAGACCACAGGCCGGATAATCAAGCGGCCTTGGTGTCACCGACTTGGTCTCTCTTGTTCGCTGCCCGAATCGCGAATTTGATCGCTGATTCCCCAACAAAGTTGACGAGGCTATCCAGTAATTCTGGTTCGGGCCGCAAGCGCCACTGCTCCCCAAGACGTATGGACAGGCTATCTCCGTCCGGGTTTTTATAGTTCACCACCACATTGGTTGCGCCTGGGGTAAAGGGCCGAAGAAGCGTTTTCAATTCATCAGCCGCGCTCCGGGTATCGAGCGTATCAGGAAGTGTGATGTTGAGCTCCGCCAGGCGCTCGGCGCGAAAACCCTCCAACGTCCACAGGCCGTCAGCTTTTAGCGCCAGCAACCCTGAACGGTCGTCAGTGCCGGTTACGCCCCGGACCAGCACCAATCCCTTGGCGCCCAAGGTACTCCTCGCCTCTGAAAAGAGCGCCGGAGAAATGCTGATATCCGCGTAACCCGTGCCGTCATCCAGTCTGAAAAACGCTGCCATTTCCCCTCTACGGTTTTGAAAAGTCCTGACATCCTGAATCAGTCCGGTGAGCATGACGGCTTTCTCCGAATGGTGCGGCGTCTTGGCAATCCGGACCGCCCCGATCGCCCTCAACTCGGACTTATGGTGTTCGATCGGATGGCAGGTCAAATAGAACCCGAGACTGTTGCGCTCCATCTCAAGGCGCTTGCGTGCTGTCCATTCGCTCCCTTGAGGCACCGTGAGCACGACTTCGTCTACGGACGGGATCCCGAACATGTCATTTTGGCCAGAAGAGGCATTGTTGAGCTGTTGTCCGGCCGCATCCAGGGCCTGAGGCAGCTGATATTCAAGGTGAGCACGGTCTACACCAAATGAATCAAGAGCGCCGGAGCGAATTAGCGCTTCCAAAGTCTTCTTGTTGACTTTCTGAGAATCAATTCGTTGACAAAGGGATAAAAGATTTTGAAAGCCGCCGCTTTGCTCGCGCTCCTTTAGAACATCTTCCAGCGCTTTTTCGCCCACGCCTTTAATCGCGCCCAGGCCATAAATAATTGAGCCATCCTCAGCCACAGAGAATCTGAGTTCTCCTCGATTGATGTCGGGGGGTTTTATATTGAGACCCATAGACTTTGCTTCCCGAATCAGGATGACGACTTTGTCAGTGTGCTCCATATCCGCGGAGAGCGCAGCCGACATAAATTCTGCCGGGTAGTAATTCTTTAACCAAGCTGTCTGGTAACTTAATAGTGCGTACGCGGCGGAGTGGGATTTGTTGAAACCGTAGCCGGCGAACTTCTCAATCAGATCGAAGATACGGGCCGCACTAGACTCTTCTATCTCCCTTTGCTTTGCCCCATCGATAAAGGCTTGTCGTTGGCGATCCATTTCCTCCGGCTTTTTTTTGCCCATGGCCCTTCGAAGCAGGTCGGCCGATCCCAGACTGAATCCCGACAGTTCCCGTGCAATCTCCATGACCTGCTCTTGATACAGGATTACGCCGTATGTGGGCTCCAAAATTGATTCAATTTGATCGTGCAAAGAGACGACGGGCTCCCGGCCGTGCTTGCGATTAATGAAATCGTCTACCATCCCCGATTGAAGAGGGCCAGGCCGGAAAAGGGCCACCAGAGCTGTCAACTCGTCAAATCGGTCCGGCTGCAGCCGTTGGATCAGTTCCTGCATGCCGCGCGACTCCAATTGGAATAACGCAGTGGTCTTTCCGGTACAAATCAGCCGATACACATCTGGATCATCTGGGGTAAATGACTCCAGATCAATGGGGGGCTCGCCCCTCTTCTGGCGCGTTTCATTGACCAGACGGGTTGCCCAGTCGATCACTGTCAGCGTGCGGAGACCGAGAAAATCGAATTTGACAAGGCCGATCGCCTCAAGGTCATCCTTATCGAACTGGGTGACAGGCTGGGTCATCCCAGGCTCCCAGTACAAGGGGGAGAATTCCGCTATGGGGGCTGGCGCAATGACCAACC
Source organism: Gammaproteobacteria bacterium (assembly GCA_011523045.1). Classification (GTDB taxonomy): domain Bacteria; phylum Pseudomonadota; class Gammaproteobacteria; order Arenicellales; family UBA868; genus UBA868. The sequence goes on from WTHR01000227.1 coordinate 17,074, forward strand.
CGCCTGCATGTTTTCCGGCGTTTCGCGGCATCCCCTCCAGACGCCGCCCATTGTCTATCAGCTGGGTCACTTCTGCTTCGTTGCGATACCGACGACGCAGTTCTTCATCCTGTGCCAGGGCCTTTTCGAGCGTCATGCCGACCTCGAACGGAACCAGCTTGGCCAGGGTGTCGCAAAAGCCGTAGGGCATGCCCATGACACGCCCGACATCGCGGACGACGGCGCGAGCTGCGAGCGTGTTGTAGGTGATGATCTGCGCCACTTTTTCAGAACCGTAGCGATCACTCACATATTCAATCACCCGGTCTCGCCCGACCATGCAGAAGTCAATGTCAAAGTCTGGCAATGAAACGCGCTCCGGATTGAGAAAGCGCTCAAAAAGCAGCCCGTGTGCGATCGGGTCGAGGCGGGTAATACCCAGCGCGAATGCGACAAGAGATCCGGCGCCGGAACCCCGGCCGGGACCCACTGGAACGCCATTGTCCCGCGCCCATTGCACGAAATCAGCAACAATCAGGAAGTAACCGGCAAATCCCATACGAGTAATCGTCTCGATCTCAGAGGCGAGCCTTGCCTGATAGGCCTCGTCCGCTGTGCCGCCGGTCTTACCGATATAGGCGAGGAGTCCTTTTTGGGCTTCCGCCGCTAACTCCTCCTCGGCGCTGTTGTCATCGGCGCTCTCAAATAGCGGCATGTGGGTTGTCTCGAAATCAATAAAGACATTGCAACGCTTGGCAATCTCGACTGTGTTTTCGATCGCGCTTGGCAAATCGGAAAAAGTCTCTGCCATTTCGTCAGGCGTGCGCAGGTATTGTTCGGTCGTAAAGGCTCTGGGCCTACGAGGGTCGTCCAGTACCCGGCCTTGATGAATGCAGGTTCTGATCTCATGTGCCTCAAAATCTGAAGCGGAGAGAAACCGGACCGAATTGGTTGCGACGAGGGGCGCTCCCTCCTTTGATGCCATCTCCAGTACCCTGGCCTCATACTCGCGCTCGTCGGGACGGTTAGTGCGGGTCAATTCAATAAAGAAGTTTCCTTCAAATATTGTCGCGTACTGCCTGAAAAGTTCCGATGCTTTGTCAGGATGTCCGGCAATGAGCGCGCGACCGATGTCGCCGTCCATCCCCCCGGAGAGCCCAATAAGGTCTTTTGCAATTGGTTCAAGTCGTTCCCGCTCGACCAGGAGCGTATGCCCAGACCGTGGCCCGGTATAGATGTCGGTCAAGAGATGACTCAGCGCTTTAAAACTCCGATTATTCCGGCACAGGAGGCCGATCCGGCCAGCCGACTCACCACCACCGCGATCCGAGACATCAAGATGAACGCCGAAAAGCGGCTTGATGCCGGCGTCTACACAGGATCGGTAGAACTTGATGGCGGCATAAACATTGGAGACGTCAGTCATCGCAACCGCAGGCATGTGGGCCGACGCGGCCGCTTCCGCAAGCTCATCGATCCGAACAATCCCGTCCACCAGGGAGTATTCCGTATGAAGGTTTAAGTGAACAAACGAAGTGGTCACGATCGCCTCGACTCAAGTGCGTTTTCTGAAATCAATTAAAGTCTCCCTGGTGTTCGCAGCGCCTCGCGGACGGGCCTAAAGGAAAACCGATGGACTATGCTCGGACCAAAATGCTCGAGGGCCTCCAGGTGGACACGAGTAGGATACCCCTTATGCTGACCAAAGCCATACTCTGGAAATTGTTTATCCAATTCATGCATATAGCGGTCCCGAAAGACTTTAGCCAGCACCGATGCCGCTGACACGCTCGCCTCAGTGGCGTCCGCCCGAGGCCGTGCAGTGCTCGCCCAAGGGAGTCTCGGAGTAAATTTTCCGTCTACGATTACTCTTTCGGGCTCAAAGGTCAGCCCCAAGACCGCTCGCCGCATCGCGATGAGCGTCGCCATGTGGATATTGAATTGATCGATTTCTGTGGCGCTCGCTAGCCCTATCGACCAGGCCAGCGCCTCCTTTCTTATCTCGAGGTTTGCCTCTTCTCTTTTTCGTTTGGAAAGTTTCTTTGAGTCCGCCAACCCTTCGTATTGAAAGCCGCTGCCCAAAATTACCGCGGCAGCAACCACAGGGCCGGCCAGAGGGCCGCGGCCGGCCTCGTCAACGCCCGCGAGACTCGGAGCCAAGTTACTGGTCACGGACGCCTCACCAAATCCAAAATCGTATCAACGATCCGTTCATTGGTA
>WTHR01000120.1 GCA_011523045.1 Gammaproteobacteria bacterium
TCCCAAGGGCGGGAGATGAGGTGTTGGTAGGCTTCCTGGACGAGGATATTGACAGGCCTGTGGTTGTTGGAAGCGCCTATAACAGCGTAAATACCGCGATTTTCCCGCAGACCAACTCAACCAAGACGGGAATGAGCACTAAGCTGTCGGGAAAATCAAACGAACTCTTCTTCGATGACAAAGCGGATTCGGAGTTGATCTCCATGAGCGCGGCGAAAGACTTCTCTGTTCAGGTTGAGAATAACCTGACAGAGACGGTGAAGGGAGAATTCAGCCGAACAATTGATAAAAAGGCTGAAACAACGGCCAAAGATACCTATCTACTGGATGTCACGGAAAGTCTCACAGAGAAGTCCAAAAAGATCCTCATCGAAGGCACGGAAGAGATTGAGATCAAAGTGGGAAGCAACAGTGTCAAGATCAACACCGACGGAATCACCATCACAGCCTCAGAACTCAAGGTCTCCTCGACTGCATCGACCGATATTTCAGCTTCAGGCGCCATGTCGCTTTCCTCAAACGCATCGGCGTCACTTTCCGGCGCCTCCGGGGTTAAGGTAAGCAGCGATGCGACAGTAGATGTTCAAGGTCAGGCCGGAGCCTCATTGCAATCCTCCGCTCAAACCAAGGTCTCCGGGGCCGCGATTGCGGAAATTTCCGGCGGGCTAGTGAAGATCAATTAATGAGTGGTCCAAACAAGTTGACTGCAAAGTTATCGAGCGAGGTGCTATCGCGATATCAACCCTCTAACGATTGTCAAAAGCTGATCGGTGAGGATGAATTGCCTCCTCAGTCGGTTGAGAAGCTCTCGACACAAGGTAATCCATTTGATCTGGTGCAGTTTCTGTGCCATGGGCTAGGCGCGCGTGACAGTATTTTTTTTGGGCTCAAGTGTCTTGAACTCAGAAATGAGGCATGGACCCAGATAGAAAGGTTGGCGCTGGCTGTTTCCAGGGATTGGGTATTTGACCCTGATGAGGCCAGTCGAATTCGGGCGCACCAGTTATCGGCAAGGCTTGGCTTGCGGTCAGGCCCTAGTTGGCTTGCCGAGGCGGTTTTCTGGAACGGATCCGGGTCAATCAGCGGAGCCGATGAAGATTCGCTATTTCCCCCAGAGCATCTTTATGCGAGTGCTGTTTGCGCTGCGATCGCGACCTCAGCGGCTTTACCGCCTTGGCCGAAAGGCTCGATAGGCATGGTCGGCTACTACGAGGAAGTCAAGCAGATTGGAAGGGAGGTTGCGGGTTGCTGATGCCAACTCCCGGATTTTACGCTTCTTTCTAGTGTTGCAGGGTCGGTCGAAACTGCCCTGTGAGAAACAGTCAGGGGTCGTCAAAAAGTAAAGTGTTTTGTGTTAATCTCAAAAGCAGTCCTCGGTGAGAGCGGTACGGGCCGGGCGAGTAAATTTCAATATTTCTGAGTAAGGAGTGAGTAATGGCAACGCTGTTCATGAGGATTGATAAAAACGACAAGATTAAAGGAGGCGCTACCGTTGAAAAAATCGGCGGTAAGGAAGGCTGGTTCGCTTTGCAATCAGTGAGCTGGTCGGGAGCCCGCGGCGTCAATATCGAAATTGGTAACGCAGAAAACCGGGATTCCGGAATCGTTCATATGGGTGAGTTGAGTTGCTCAAAAACCTATGATGGTGCTTCTCCATTCATGTCGACGTTTCTGTTCTTTCCAGGCAAAGAGGGTAAGACTGTCTATGTTACGGATACGAAACCCAATCGAGAAGGTGACGGCGTCATCCCTTATCTCGAATTCGAGTTGACCAATGCCCGTATGTCTAACTACTCGCTCATGACATCGGATGGTGGAGACCCGTCGGAGAGTTTCAGTCTCGTCTACACAAAGGTAACTATCACGTACTACGTTGAGGACGATGGCGGAAAAGTTACGAAGGCGGCAACAGTGGCGTACGACGCACCGACGGCAAAACTGGAATCAAAAGCAGACCTGAAGTAGCCGAAGTCGCTTAACGCTTTAGCAGTTAGCAGAAAGCAAAAAGACATGTGTAAGTTGGATATTCAAGAAAGCCTGATAAGAGAAATTTAAATTAAGGAGTGATGTCATGGCATTAAACGAGCAGCAAAAACGCGTGCCCAAAAATCGCGTCAGCATTACCTACGATGTAGAGATCGGCAATGCTGTCGAAACTGTCGAATTGCCGTTTATCGTTGGGGTGCTCGGCGATTTTTCAGCCGATAAAGAAGAGCGTGAACCTCTACATGAGCGCAACTTTATTGATCTCGACAAGGATAATTTTGATTCCGTCTTGGAGCGAATTGCACCTCGACTTCAGATGAAGGTCGAAAATACGCTTGAGGGTGATGACAGCGTGTTTGAGGCTGACATCAGTTTTAAGTCAATGAAAGATTTTGAGCCCGAGGCGCTCATTGACAAGATTGAGCCGCTGGCAAAGTTGATGGAGACCCGGACCCAACTGAAAGACCTGCTTGCAAAGGCGGATCGGTCAAGAGATCTTGAGGCGCTGTTGAAAGAAGTGCTGTCTGACGGGGACACGATCGCAGCCCTTTCAAAAGAACTGGGTTTGCCGGATTCAAAGAAGAAATGAGAGAAATAAGAGAACTAGGATAGGACAAGACAATGGCTGAGAAAAAAGGAATGAGTGCAGGCGGCGCCGGCGGCGCCGCCAAGGACGGTGGGGGAAGTCTTCTCGAGCGCGCTGTTCAGGCAACAGAACGGACAGAACCCGAAACAACCAAGCAACTGCTTTCCGTCGTAATTCAGGAAGCGCTGAATGGCGTGGTCACTTGGGACCATAACGTTACCAAAACGATTGAAACCGCAATCGAGAAAATTGACGAGGCCGCATCAAAGCAGCTCGCTGCTGTTATGCAGCAAGATAAATTCCAGAAACTTGAGGGTTCTTGGAGAGGGCTGCAGAAACTGGTCCGAGAGAGCGATTTGGGGCCGGGCCTGAAGATTAAGGTAAATGACTTCTCTCAAAGAGAGTTACTGGAACAGTTCCAGGATGCCCCCGCAATTGATCGGAGCCCGTTGTTCAACCTCGTCTACCAGGAAGAGTATGGCACTGCCGGTGGATCACCGTTTGGAATCATGCTGGGAGACTATGAGTTTACGCCCAGCACTGATGACATGACGCTCCTGACTAACATGTCACAAGTTGCGGCCGCGAGTCACGCACCATTTTTTGCCGCAGCATCGCCGGCGATGTTTGATTATTCGGGATTTGAGCAATTCAATGAGAATAAACCGGTTGCCGCATCGTTCGATCTCCCGACCTATGCAGCCTGGAACGGTTTTCGGCAAATGGACGAGTCTCGTTATGCAGTCCTCACTCTGCCCAGGACCATGGCGCGCCTGCCGTACGGTGCGCGCGGATCATATACCGATGCTTTTAAGTACGAAGAGTTGGATACAGACAAAGCTGGCAATCCCAACCCATCGGACGAGTCGCAATTGGTCTGGTCGAACGCGGCTTACGAGTTAGCGCTCAAAATGACCCAGGCGCACACAGCGAGTGGCTGGTGTACCGCCACACGCGGACTTGAGAATGGTGGAAAAGTCGAAGGCTTGCCAAACCTCGTTTGTGTTACCGAAGACGGCGATCTCAAGCAGGTTTGTCCAACCGTTGTAAATCTCACTGATGAACGAGAAAAAGAGCTGAGTGATCTCGGTTTTCTTCCTCTGGTCCACTTCAAGGATTCAAACTATGCTGCGTTCATCGGCAGCCAAACGTGTCAGAAGCCTAAGACCTACACCGAGCCGGACGCGACGAGTAATGCGGCAATCTCGGCTCGGCTGTCCTATATCATGGCAAGCAGTCGGATTGCTCATTACCTAAAGGTCATGGGCAGAAACTGGCTGGGTTCTGCCTACGAGGCGCCAGACATTACCCGTATGTACACGGACTGGATCAACACGTTCACTAACTCTGGGGCAATTGGCAACGCTTCCCGGGCGAAGACCCCGTTGGCGGCCTCTGCAGTTGAGGTGGAAGCCATCCCGGGTAGGCCGGGTTCCTATCGGGCAGTTGCCTATCTGAGACCCTGGCTCCAGTTGGAAGAGTTGACAACGTCTATCCGGATGGTTGCCAATATTCCGGGCGGATAACCAATAGGTTTCACCTAGAAACTTCAGCAAGCAACGCCGCGAATTCGCGGCGTTGCTTCTTTTGGATGAATACTCAGCTCGAAGCATTATCCAGGCTAGATCCAGGGTCGAAGGACTATCTCCTCAAGGGGATTACATGTCTTGCCAATATTGATCGTTCGGCATGTGCGTCAAGAAATGCACTGTTGGGGCTGATTAACCGCCTGATTGCAGACATCGACAGAACTGTTTCGGAGCAATTGTCGAAGCTGTATGAGCACCCTAAGTTTCAAGCGCTCGAGAGTTCATGGGGTGGTTTAGCACTGCTGGTAAACCTGCCAGTGTCTATGCGCAGGACCGGAGTCCGATTCTTAGACATTAGCGCAGAGGAAATCGCCCAAGACCTAGACGATGCCCACGCAATTGAGCGGACCCAACTGTATAACCTGATTGCGAATAGAGAGTTCAATACATTAGGCGGCAAGCCATATGGCTTGTTACTAGTAAGTCAACCCATAAGCATCGACTCCCCGCATCCGGAGATCGAGATCAATATTCCGGTAGCGCGTTCGTTGACCGACTTAGCGGCTGCAACGCTCTCGCCAGTTTTGTTTTCTCCGGCCGAGGGCTTTTTTGGTGAGGAGGATGCCCGCTGGCTTTCTGACAAGGCGCGAATGAGTCGGTTGATGGAGAGCGCCTATTTTGAGGACTGGCGACGTTTCAGAAGTCACCCAACGGCGCGCTTTGCAGGAGTTGTTATGCCTGCTTTCAGGCTGCGAGAATCTTATAGGGATCACCGAGCCGGGGTAATCTTTAACCAAAGATCCGAGCAATCGGTTGGGCTGTGGTGCAATGCTGTTTTTGTATTTGCTGCGACAGTGGTCCGAGAATTCTCCAGAACCTCTTGGTTTGGTTTCTTGCGGGGGATTTGGAGGGACCGGTTCCAGGGCGCCATCGCTAATCTTGAACCACAATTGCCAGGATCAATGACGTTGAAGCAGTCGCACTCGCGCTATTGTTTTTCAAAAGAGACTGCAGAGTTTTACAATCGGTGTGGGTTTATCGTAGCCACTTGGGACACCATCAGCCGGAAAGCAATATTTCTGGAAAATGTGTCGATTCAAAAAAGGAGTGAACCAGAGACTAATCGACTCGGCACTCGTTTGGAGACAACCCTGGCGGCCTGCCGTATTTCGCACTATGTCAAGAAACGTGCGCGACAGATGTTGGGGGAGTTAAGAACTGCAGCCGAGTGCGAGAGTGAGTTGACGACTTGGTTGTCGCGCTATACCACGGAGTTGGATGCGGGAGACGAGCAATTACTTTGTCGGTATCCCCTTCGGTCTTTTTCTTTGTCAGTGCAGCCGGAGGCGGATGGCCGCTCCGTCAGTTGCCACCTTGATA
>WTHR01000234.1 GCA_011523045.1 Gammaproteobacteria bacterium
TCGTGCATCAAATCCTTGACGCTCCACGCCAGCTCTGTGGCAGCGAAAATCACTTCATGATCGGCGTCCGTCAGGTCCAAGGCGTCAACCTGCTGATCCAGCACGGCTTTGGCTGAGACATAACGGGGATCAGAAGCCAGAAGCACATCCATAAAGGGCGTTGGGAGCTCTTCGGCAAATTCGGGCCAATAACCGACCGGCGCGCCTCGTTCTGCAAGCGTAAGAATATCGAGCCCCGGGACATTGAGCACGGCAATCCCCTTGGACGTCGCTCGAGAGTCGCCTTTAATCTCACCAGCGTGGCAGGCAGCACAGGAGGTTTCAAAACCTGACGTGATCATCGCCGCTCCATCGTCAGATGGCGTATGACAGTTTGCACAAGTTGTAGGCGCCTGTGCCACAAACTCTTCATCCTGAAAATGCTTCTTGATATGGCTCACATGATCAAAGGCTATCCCCGTGCGGCGAAGATATGGATAGCTCCCGAAGTTTGGATGGCCTTGTGAGAAGCTCAAGAAAGCAGACTCATGGCAAGACTGGCACTGATCATTGGACATGAGCGAGATGTCCATGCTCCGGCCTTTATGTTCCGTATGGCAACTCATACATGACAGAGTCTCTTCTTCATTGTGAACACCCCCCAGACTTCGCGTCATGGCAAGCGTCAACGTTTTTCTACTTGTCTGGCTGGCATCCAGTCCTGCAGTTCGCAAGGCACTTGGCGGCTGGGAATGCGCCGTGTTGGGCGTGTCACCCAGATTGTGGCAAGTCAGGCATAAGTGACTATCGGCTTCAATGTTGTTCTGAAAGAACGCCGCATGAATCCAGCCGGACGGACCCGCATCAAACGCGGTATGGCAGACGCTGCAGTCTTCGTTCAGTAACCCGTGCCCCGCACTCATCTCACCCGGAGAGAAAGCTGCCTTCATGGCCGATGACCCCATTGCCACCGCAATCAAACCGATGCTGACCGCCATCACCCAACGACTCACCGCCCTGCGTTTCGCAGGAAGGCTCCGAACCGGCTGACATTTTGGGATTGCCCGACAACAGCTTCCATCAGGAAGCGGGCCATTCTCGCAACGACCGCCCGCGGCCTCTGATCGGTTGCACCCCCAACGGCCATCCTCGTTTTGCCTGGGACGACATTCAAAGTCCGCGCGACAATGACCGTTCGCATCGGGCCCGATCTGGCAGGGTCGGCCGGCTGCAGCGTGGCCGCAAACCCAATCCTGTGTTACGCGATGATAGGAACTGCTCCGGTAATCGAACTTCTGCAACCGCCCTCTCACGACAGTCCTCCGGAAAACGCGTGCACCAGGACCGTATGGACCAGCATGCCGATCAATAAGGCGCCAGTCAGCGGCACGTGAATAAACAGCCAGAATTTCATGGCACCTTGCAGCGCATAGGCAAAGTCCAACTCATCTTTTCGTTCAACCAGATACCTAAGCTCTGCCAGTCGCTCACGATCATCTGCGTTCAGATAACGCTCAAGGCTATCCATTTCATTTTGGAGTTTGTAGAGCGTCCGGTTTGACGAAACCAGATGGCCGAGCCAGTTCCGAGGTCCAGCAAAAAACGATGACAGACGGGAGAAATAGAACTCCCGAAGTACAGCGGCACCTGTCTCACCGGCACTCGCCAAAAGTATTTCTTCAGCCTGCTCACGCAGGCGCACCATAAACCCAGGGATGCGCTCGAATATCACTTCTTCGCCACGACGGGTAAGGCGCCTGGCGAAGACTCGATTGATCGCGATGCCGACCACACCACTTAACGCCACCAGAAGAAACACGATGGCGAACACGCCCTCGAAAACACCGTCGGGAATTCGCCATCCGACGTGTACAAAAAAAGCAAGCAGCGCGATTAAACCGCCATAAATATGCGCCTGAAGCCAAGATGATGCCCGGCCGATCGGCAGGGTCGACACCCTCTTTCGGATACGGTATCCGGATAAAGCAAGCACCAGGCCAAAGAGAATCCAGCCTGTCAAAAACCCATTCTGATTGATTGCCGTAACGTAAACCGTGCTGGAGACAACGACAAGCAAGGCCGCCAGTATCGCAAACGTGACGTTAACGAATCGGCGCCGGGCGAAGCCTTTCATCGGTTCATCCACTTCGCCAGTGATGCCGTATCAGACAGGTCCATTCGAGCCAGGGCATCGTGGGGACAAGCCCGCTGGCACGCCGGACCGCCAATCTGGTCAACACACAGATCGCATTTTGTCGACTTGACTACGGGCTGGCCGGTAATCTCATCAAAGATAAACCTGCCTTGGGCATCTCGCACCTCAACCATGCGGATGTTGTCGTAGGGGCAGTTGTTGGCACAGGTCGCGCAACCGATACAGGTGTCGTCATTGACTACTACCTCTCCCGATCCCTCGACACGGTGAATCGCGCCCGTGGGGCAACCGAGCATGCACACCGGATCGAGGCAGTGCATGCACGCGTTAGCCACCATCAGGTTTTGTATGCGCCTGCCATGTCTATTGAACCGCGGGTTGTTGTTATGACCCACGGCGCACGCTTCCGAACACGCGTCACACCTGACGCAGCGATCCAGATTGATAAGCATCGTTTGCGAGCCGTTGATATAGCGGCTGTCGACCAGGAATTCGACTACCTCTGGGGCAAGACCCGAGGTTGCCGTGTCAGACCCCGACACCTGCGCCTGCGCTTGAGGCGCGGTGGGCTTGATCGACCCTCCAGCTCGATGCTCAGGCAACGTCGGCAGAACATACTGCTCCACAACATGGGTGGGCACCCTGAGAATGTCACTGTAGCCCACTGCCCTGAGCGAGTTTTGCAGCTGCACCGGCTCGCCTTCATCGCGCCAGTTATGCAACAGTTCCTCTAAACCGAAGACTGCACCGGTCCCCAGATAAGACGTGGTTTTGTGGCCATGGTCATGCTCGTGACTGACCCGGGCAAATCCGGCACGCACCATCAACAATCCGTCAGGATAATCCCCTTCCCGAGCAATGACAGGCTCCTTTTCCAATCGCTCGGCCGGCGTCCCTTCTGCAGCACGCATGAATGAGGCCTGCCAATCAAAGTTACCGTATGTCTCGAATAATGTGAGATCAACAATACGGCTCATGGTCTCGTGATCGAGATGCTTGAAAACCCATGACTCACGCAGATGCGCTTCGAGGCTGCGTTGCCGATACAGCCCATCGATATGCTCCTTGAAAGAAGCAACACGATTGCGAATATCCCGGATTCCAGGCCGCCGAATTTCCAGCAACTCCACTCGCCCCTGGGCAAAAATCGTGCTGGTACGCGGCGCCCGCGTCAGCGCGGCGATCTCGCCAAACATCTCAGTCTCGCCGAGAGTGACAGTCTTATATCGTTCGCAGATATCGTCGATGTCGGTAATCCGCGCTCGGGTCTCACCTTGCTCGGTGACCCGAGTATCGGTTGCGGTGTTTGGATCCAACCTGGCGATATCCCTAACCTCGGGCAGCTTGGGCCGGGACCAGACCTGCGCAAGAGACTGCCATACCGTTTTTTGTTTCGGTTGCGCCCGCCCGAGCAATGTATTCGGCAGTCCGGGAGGAAGGACGACGCGCACGGTACCCGCCATCACGAAGAACGTCGACGTACCATGATCTCCGGCACGGAGAATCAGATCCCCGGATTCATAAGAAACAAGGCGCGCATCATTTCGGATGATGTCGCGCAAGGTTGCCGACGGCGCAAACCGTGACTGGTCCATGCCATCGAATGGCGCCATGGCGAGGATGCGCTCGACATCGGCATCCGTGAGATCGGGACCAAACGGCTGATCCCAGCGTTTAGGGCGCCGAATCGAACGCTGGGGAGCTTCAGCCATAACGGATACTGGCGCTGATTCCCTTTAGCGGGAAACAGTTATGGCTGAATCACCTTGCCTTTATATTTCTCTGGCGTGGGAAGCGCTTTATCGATCCCCGCAAAAGCAGAACCGTCGTGATTTGCTGCAAACGCAATGGCCGCTTCCTGAACGCCCTCTGCCGCTGCGACGAGCGCGGCTTCATTATTCAGACTGAGCTTTGCTCCGGATGCAGCTTCCAGCGCCTGTTTGATTTCAGGTGCTGCACCGCCGGTGAGTTCGTCGATTTTCGCCAGCCGCTTCTTTGCACGGGAAGCGCGTTTTGCCATCGAGACGGCATAAGTCGCCTTCTCAGTCGCTTTGGATACCCCGCGCAGAGAGTACTCCAGCTCGAGCATCTGGCCGATCAGAAACATCATGCGCTGTCGATTAACGTCGGCAGCCTCATTCTCTTTCGTGTACCACACGTTGTGCCGGACCTCACCTTGGCTCCAGGCAACCAATTCGAATTTGCTGCCGGCCGCGTGGCCTCCTTTATTAACGAGCTCTTCATTGGGAACCATATGGCACTGGTAGCAATTTTCTGCGAGCGCATAGAGATTCGACGGTCGAATCATGCCAGCCGCTTCGGCATCTGCCCATCGCTGAATCTTGTGTTCTGGTGTTTCTGTTTCCTTGGTCGCATCCTTGCCGCCAAAATCACTGTGGACCTTGATGTAGCCCTCCCCTGCGCCGTGACAACTTTCACAACTGATGCCGGCGATTGGCTTTGACTTGCCCTCCTTGATCGCCGAGGTGAAATGACAGGAAAGACAATCGCTCTCCGCCTTGATCCGCTTGATGCCCATCTTGCTGGCAATTTCGCGGCTTTCGTCCGATCGCGGCAATTCGTGAAAGGTCTTGGCATGATGACTTTCCTTCCATGCCTTTACCGAAGACTCGTGGCACTCCCCACAGGCATCCGGTCCGGTGACCTTTTGCGGGTCGATATGCAGTTCCTGCGCGTTCGCCGCGGTCATCACTGCAAAACCCATTACCACCAACAGGCTGCTGCAAAAGCGTGTGATCCGAGTCATTTATCCATACCTCCTGATTGCATTTTTATTTCATTTATCATGACATCATGACAATTACACAGATATTAGTTCGAGACACCAGTCGCCGTCATTAGCAGGGAAATATCGAGCAGGGAAATATCGCCGCTAGCCGTCGTCAGGATCACACATGCGCCCGCAACGCGGCACTTGAGGAGAGTCAGGCATCGAGCGTCACATCTCCCTTAGGTATCGAGATACACGTTAAACAGGATCCTGTCTCCGGCATCGAACCCGGCTCATTCAGGTATTCAACGTTTCCCGACTTCAGGGCCGTGATACAGCTTCCACAGTTGCCCGCCCTGCACCCTGAGTCCATTGCGATACCGTTTGCCTCAGCAAAGTCCAACAAAGACGCCTCGGTGCCATCCCAGGTCACCGTCTTCTCCGAGCGAGCAAAGGTCACAGCCACTGCCGCAGCGACCGACCCGTCCTGCTTGCTCTCATCGGCCGGCTTTTTCTTGACGCTCGCTGGGCCAAACGCCTCGAAGTGGACATCATCCTCCGGGACGCCCCACTGT
>WTHR01000174.1 GCA_011523045.1 Gammaproteobacteria bacterium
GTCTACTGGTTCCTCCCAAAACGCCGGCTTGGTACTCGCTCCATCTTGAAGACTTCCAAATAAAGCGACAAGCCGTTGACCTGTATTTTTTGCCGAGTCTGCCCACTCAAGAAAGCGATTTTCGAGGAAAAATCCACAAGAAATACGTGGTTGCCAAGCCAATTTAAGATAGGTAAATATTTAACTTATTACAAAATTAATTGTCTGTATCTATCAGCAGATTTGACCCGGTCCCAAATTTTCAGGTGCTCGGGGCCGAGTAACGGAGGAAGTTATGTTTTTAAGGCAGTTTGAATACCTGATCGCACTAGAGCAGGAAGGGCACTTCGGCCGAGCGGCCGAGCGTTGCCACGTATCCCAACCCAGCCTCTCCAGCGCTCTGCAACAACTCGAGGCAGAACTCGACGTGCCTATTATTCTTCGTCACCAGCGCTACCAGGGCTTCACTCCCGAGGGAGAACGTGTCGTCAGCTGGGCAAAACGGCTGCTTGCGGACCGCAAGAGCATGCTGGAGGAACTCGCGATCATGCGACGTAACCTCAATGGCCGGATCCGGGTTGGGGCAATGCCAACGAGTTCTCCAGTCCTGCCGCGCATCAATCAGCTTTTTTCAGACTTGTACCCTTCAGTGGAAGTTGACATTCAATTCCTGGGCTCTGACAAACTCATCAACGAGCTCCGTAACTTCGAACTTGATGTTGGTATTACCTATCTCGAAGGCACGTCTTTAAAAAAACTGAATACGATGGTGCTCTATGAAGAGCAACTCAGCCTGATGATTCCCGAGAGCATGATCCCAGCAAAACAGAAAAGTATCAGCTGGGCGCAAGCCGCAGAGCTGCGCCTGGGTTTGTTATCTCCCAACATGAGAGAACGGGAGGTAATGAATGAAGCATTTGAAAGTGTCGGCTGTAGTCCAGCTCCAAAGCTGGAATGCAATTCGATTTTCCAGCTGGCGTTTCATGTGATGCAAGGCGATATCGCCACCATTGTTCCCAACGGCTTTAGCCGGGCCAACGACGCCTTTCCGGGAACCCGGGAAATCGAGCTGACGGATCCTGTTGTCAGTAAGCCGGTCGGCCTGATTTGGGAAAAAGTGGTGCCCCCACTTCCCATGGCACAGGCCATGGCCGATCTGCTTTCAGAAGCTGGAGAAGAAATTCGAGCGACTCTTGATGATTCGATAGAGCAAAAAGTCGCTCAGCGAAAGCAGGTGGCCTAACAAACTCCGGGGGCTACCCGGTTCCCACAGGATGATTTTCCGCAGTCATGCTCGCAGTGCATCGTCTGCGGTACCAGAATACACAGATTCCTAGCACGCCCACCTGTAGCGGACCGGCAAGCAGGTTCAAGAACGTCAACCGTTTGCCGAGGCGATCCACTTCGGCCCGAATGCTGTGCCTGACGACGCGAAGTTCTCGCCTGGCAGAGAGCAGCGCGCTTTCAAATTCCTTGAGTTTCAAGGTAACCGATTCGGGCAGGTCTTCATAACTGATGTCCCCGACACCCTGGGTAGCCAAAGTGATCTGCTGTTCAAGCTCGCCGACCTGCTGCGCCAGCGCTGCCTCCCGCTCCTGTGCCTTGGCTTGTGCCGCCTGAAATAGATCAGCGACCCGAGAAAAAGGTCGATGCAACTGGCCGCGCGAGCGAATCGCAAGTAACTGGTCATCCCCCGTTGCAAACTCCAGCATATTCAACATAAAGGCGAGATTGTCGTTAAGGGGCCTGACTACCGTATCCTGGCCCAGACCCGTTTTTTGAAGGGAAAACGGATCAAAAAGCCAATCCACATCTGCGATAGCAAAAACCAACGGCATGCCGACAGCGTTTGGCCGATGAGCAGCGGCGGTAGAGAAATCAGGTGCCGAACCAAAAGCACTCTTGAGAGGGCCCTGGACTGTTGCTGCAAGGACTCTCTTTTTTGACTGGCTCGCAAAAGACATGGAGAGATCACGCGGCGTTAATCGATCAAAATCCCCTCGTAACGCACTGCCTGCGTTGTCGGTTGTGGTAACCAGCGCGCTGGCGCCACCCTCGAGACGAAACGCACCCGGCTCGACGAGCAGCACTTCATTCAGGTTCGCAGTCGTCGCATGATCGGCAGAAAGATCTGAGGCAGTGATTCTCATCCAGTACGGATAGTTGAGCCGCCCCTGATCCGCGTCACTGACAATAGAGGCGAGCTGTGCGTCACCCACCACGGCATCACCCTCATAAACAATGCCATAGCGGGCAAGAAGATCCGAAATGTCATTGATCTCCTCAGAAGGGCTGGGGTTGGTGACGTTATTCGCCCGTTTAACCCGGCTGAAAGGATCTATCATTACGATCAAGCTGCCGCCCGCCATGACGAACTGATCGATGCTGTAGAGCATATCCTCGTGCAGGATATCGGCGCCCATCAAGATAACAACATCAATGCCGGCCGGAATCTCTGTCTTGAAAAACGGCACCACCGCAACGTCATAAGCCCGCTTCAACTCGGCCATAAAAGACAGGCCCTCACGCTCCGCCAGCGCTGCAGAGGAAGGCAGCAGAGGGCTGACGATGGCGACCTTTGGTGTCGACTGGCGGCTTAATCCGCTTAGCGCTTGAACCAGATCGTACTCCAGCAGGCTCTCACGACGAATATCGAGATAGGGTATCCGCCCGACTCGGCCGCCCTGCTCTACCGTCAGCCCAAGGAAAAAATGATCGCCGGACGACATGGGCACCTTATGGATCTTCTGCGATAGCGCCTGAAGCTCGGACTCCGAGTCGGGTTCCGGATTCACGAGGACCCAGTCGAGTCCCGCCACTTTTGCCATCTCCCTGATCAGACTCTGAATCCTTCGGGCATGGGATTTGATAGAAGCCGGGATAGTGTCTTCGGTCGCGCTCCAATACAGGGTCAAAGTCGTATCTTCAGGAAGGCGCTCCAACACTCCGCGCGTTCCCGCATGCAGCGTAAATTCACGTGCTTCGGTCAGATCAATCTGCCCCGGGAGCCGCTCCGACAGTGGAATCCCAAAGAGCCACAACAGCATCACGACCGCAAATGCCCCGATCCGATCTGGCCGCAATAAGCCTTTGAGTCCCCCACGGCGGCGCTCCCCCATGACCCAATGGGCCATCAGCAACGACCCACCAATGGTAAAGAGAAAATAGATCAGCGCCTGGGCTGGAATCAGTCCTTGGCCCAACACCTGACTCCACTTTAAAGGGCTGTAAACCACGAGTGATTCCCACGCCCACTGGGGCAGCAGGTCGCTCACGAGCCTGCCGAATACATCCCAGCCACAAAGCATCAGCACAAAAAGCGCACCCGCACCGGTCACAAAAGCACCCACCGGTTCGCGCACGAAGCTTCCGGCAAAAAGTGCTACAGCAAAGCTTGCGCCGAGAAACAACGCGGCCGCAAGGTACCCCACCAGAATCACGCCCTTGTCCGGCTCACCAAGATAAGTAAGTGTGAGAACAAAGGGCAGCGTCATCAACAGGGTCAAAAGAAGCAGTAGCCATCCGGCTACAAATTTTCCCAAGACCACCGCTGTCGGACTCACCGGAAGAGAATACAGAAGTTCGATCTCCCGACTCGAATGGCTATCGGTCCAGGCCGCCATCGACAGTGCCGGCACCAGCACTAAAGAGACCCAGGGAAGAAAAACCAGCATCAACCGAAGTGTTGCCTCATCTGAGCCGTAAAAGTTGGCGACGAGAAAAATGAAAGCATTAAGTGCCAGTAGAAATGCTGCTTGAAAGAGATAGGTGAGCGGCGCGAAGAACAACAAACGCAACTCATGACGAAGTACAGCACTGACGCCCAAGAACGGATGGCCACTTAATCTTTTCATGACGATAGACGTTGGCCCCTGTTAAACATCAAGGGTGAGTTGTCTAAACCGCGAAGCAAGCCGCCCGGAGGCATCGACGAGTTGATCAATTTTGGCATCCTCAACTATGGCGCCACGGCTGATCACCACTGCACGATCGCAGAGTTCTTCTGCCTCTTCCAGAATATGTGTCGACAGAATGATCGTCCGTCCCGATTTCATCTCGCGGACAAGCTCTCTGACCAACTCTTTCTGGTTCGGGTCCAGTCCGTCAGTCGGCTCGTCGAGCACCAGCACTTGGGGCTCATGCAAAATGGCTTGAGCCAGCCACGCGCGCTGGCGCCATCCCTTGGAAAGTTCCCCCATAGGCCGACCAAGCGCTTCACCGAGATTAACGCGTTGGCAGGTCCGGTCTATCGCGCTTCGTAGGTCTTTTTTTGACAACCCTCTGGCTTCGCCGCAGAACGTGAGGAATTCGTTCACCGTCAATCGGCCGAAACCGCTGGGCGCCTCAGGAAGGTATCCCAATTTTCGCTGGGCTTTGTGTCTTGCGGTCGCGATATCGTGCCCGCAGACACGAACCCGCCCCTGATCCGGAATCAGGTATCCACAGATCATGCGCATCGTCGTGGTCTTGCCGGCGCCATTTGGACCCAAAAAGCCCACAACCGAGTCCGGCTCAAAGTTCAATGAAACCCGGCTGACTGCCGGGGCATCATTAAAGGATTTGGAGAGATCTTTAATCTCGAGCACGTTGACTGCCGGGTAAGCGCTGGTGTCGGTAAAGTCTAACCCGACAAATCTGACTTACAGTCAATAATTGGAGAGAAAACCTGCAGCAATAAACAAGCCGACGCTTATCCAGGACAGTCCATGCCCGAGGCGGGCAACCGTTGAGAGCACGCGGCGGCTCTGGACCCCGGCCCTTCTGAGAATAAAGGGGCCAAGCGTTGCGATGAGTGCACCGGCAATAGCGCCACTGATGATGACCGGACGACTGGCGAACGCTTCAAGCCCATCCATATTTAACCCACCACCGCAGGAACTATCGGCGCTGCGCTTGCCCTAAGCCCTTCGGGAATAGGCCTCCAGGAAATCGGAATTCGTTCCAGCGCCCTTAAAGCTCTTCATCGCCTCTTCATGAAGAATTTCCATCGCCTGACGTTTATATTCATAGGCCTCAGGCGAACTCAGCATATCCAGATTCCTCGGACGCGGAAGATCGATCTGCAGCACTTCCCGGACAGACGTCGGCTTGTTCGACAGAACGACAATACTATCCGCCAAAATAATAGCCTCTTCCAATTCTGAGGTAACAAAAACGTTGGTGCGAGCTTCCTGCTCACAAAGGCGCAGATAGAACTCCTGCATCAGTTGTCGCGTCATTGCGTCCAAACCGCGAAATGGTTCGTCCATAATCATTACGACGGGCTGATTAATCAAGGCCCGCGCCAGTTCCGCGCGCCGCTGCATACCGCCAGACAACTGCAAGGGATACTTGTCCCGAAACTCTCTTAGCCCAACAGTTTCAATGATCTTATCTGCGGCTGCTTTCAACTCGTTTTTTGGCATATCGCCGCGCAGTTCCGGACCAAACACCACATTCTGGTAGGTGGTCAGCCAGGGCATCAATGCAGTCTCCTGAAACACAACGAGAGAGCTTTTGCTTGGCCCGGTAACCGGCTTCCCATCAAGAGTGATAGTGCCCTCGTCGGGCAGTTCAAAACCGGCCAACAAGTTCACGATTGTGGATTTACCGCATCCCGAAGGCCCGACAATCGCGGTCAGTTGATTACGCTTAACCGTCAGACTGAGGTTTTCTACTACGGTCTCACGCTCCCAATCTTCCCCAAAAGCTTTGGAGACGTTGTCCAGGATCATTACATCAGGCTGATTCACTTTTTGTCCCCTTTTGCATTTTGCTCAGCACTTCTAAGACTCCTTCTCAGAGATGGTTCTTTCGGAAACCGCATCAAAACATTCGCTTCCACGGCATCGAGAGATAGCCGACGTAGCGGATAAGGCTGCTGGAAATGTAACCGGCGAGTCCGATACTGATCATGCCTACGATCACCTGGTCCATAACGCCACCCATGTAGGAACTCCAGATAAAGAAGCCCAGTCCGCCGCCACTTTGCTGACCCCCGCCGGAAATCATCTCTGCAGCAAGCACAACCTCCCAGGTGATTCCCATACCCACAGCGGCGCCAATAAAGATAGAAGGCAGGGTGCCCGGCAGAATAATCTTTCGGAAAAGATCCCACTGAGTAGCCCCCATCGACTGCGCTGCGCGCAGGTATTGGATATCAATAGAGCGCGCGCCTCCAAGCACATTAATCACGATCGTATAGAACGCGCCCAGAAATGTAACAAACATGATGGAAAGTTCAGTCGTCGGCCAAAAAATGATCGAGGCCGGCACCCACGCCAGAGGCGGAATCGGTCGAAGAATCTCAAAGGGCGGAAAGAACATACCGCGAAAATATTTGTTGACCGCCATCAACAAGCCGAAGGGGATCCCCACCAGCTGCGCGACCATGAATCCGAAAAACACCCGACCGAAACTAAGATACCAGCTCTCCCAGTACCCCGGCTTGAAGACAACCTCGCTCCAACGTGCCACCACAAGAGATGGGGCGTCGATTTTTCCGATAAAGGGCACCATGATCCCAAACCAGTCGTGGAATCGAAAACCGACCTCCCACAAAACCAAAAAGATCACGATGGAAAAGACCCCACGCCGTATCGTCAGATCCGTGAACAGGCTCTTTAACTTCCCATCTTTTTTGTTTTTTGATGACTGAGCCATCCTATCTCTCCAATTTAAATTCTGTCCTTCTCTTTTCGCTCGCTCGCTTATGCCAGCTCGCGTTCGCCCGCCTCAAACGCTTTCACCGCCTCCTCGTGCACCGCCTCTTTAGTTTCTTGCACAAGGACGCGGAACTCTTCTGAGGAAAGTAGGCGATAGTCTCTGGGCCTATCTATCTTGACGTCGACGATCTTCTTGGTTCGTGCCGGTCTCGTGGTCATGACAACGACCCGATCTCCCAAAAAGATCGCTTCCTCAAGATCATGCGTGATGAAGAAGATAGTGACCTTGGTCCGGTCGTACACCTCCAGCAAGGATTCATGCATGATTGACTTAGTCAGAGCATCCATTGCTCGGTAGGGCTCATCGAGGAGCAACACCTTGGGGTCATTGATCAATGCCCGGACAATCTCTGCCCGGCGCGCCATACCTGAAGAGACTTCACCCGGATACTTATCCGCGACACCGCCCAACCCGGCTTCGGCCAGCATGGCCTCCGCTTTATCCCTGGCCTCGGCTTTATTCATCACGCCTTGAACAATCGGCCCATAAGCCACGTTTTCTGCCAAGGTTTTCCAGGGAAACAGCGCGCCGTTTTGGAATACCACAACACGATCCGCGCCTTGTGTTGCGAGCTCTTTTCCCGGTCCGCAAAGCATCTCACCATCGAGATCAATCTGGCCCTCGGTGATGGAATGGAAACCTGCAATCGCGTTGAGCAGTGTTGTCTTGCCGCAACCCGATGGGCCCACGATCATGCACACCTCTCCTGACGCGATCTCAAGAGAACAGTCGTCCAGGGCAAGCACATCGGCGCCCCCTGGATCATAAATTTTTGTGACGTTGCGGATGCTGATGGCGCCCTTACCAGAAGCGCCATTACCCGTTACCGCTGCAGCTGTCGCGCTCATTTAAACCCCTCCTTGCCCAAGGGCACGTTCGCGCCACTGCATCATTCGATTACCCGCCGCACGCACCATGGCCGAAGTAATCCATCCCACGAATCCGAGGGTTAGCATCGCCATAACCATGGTGGTGTATTTGTTAACCATAAATGAATCCATGATCATATAGCCTAGGCCAAAATCACCTGAGATCATCTCAGCGGCCACTAACGAGAACCAGGCAACTCCAATGCTGATCTGGAGTCCGGTAAAGATGAAAGGCAGCGCACCGGGTACCACCACATTGAAAAACACATGGTGTTTTTTTGATCCCAGACACCCTGCGGCTCGAAAGTACGACTCATCGATGGACTCGACGCCCAGCATCGTGTTGAGGGCCGTCACAAAGAAGGACGCAAGCGTCGCAAGATAAATGATCGGTGTTTCGAATCCCGCAAACATAACGATTGCCAAAGGTACCCAGGCCAGAATGGGGATCGGCCGAAGGGTTTCTAAAATCGGAAAGGTGTAGTCCTTAAATTTCTTGGACCATCCCATGAAGAGCCCTAATGGCACCCCGAGGCCGGTGGCGATGGCAAAGGCGATAAGAATCCGTCGGCAACTCACCCAGATGTTGATGTAGTAATCCTGTGTGAATAAAGAAGTGCCCCAGATGGGATCCTTATTCAGCCACTCGGTTACCACCTCGACGGGGCCAGGCACCTTATAAAACGGAGAGACTCTCCAATACTCGTTCAACAGAAAATACGACAAGAGCCAAATCCCAATACCGATAAAAGCAAGATAAGGCATCGGCGTTTTAAGCGCCTTCCTGCTCTTGTATAAAAAGTAATGCAGTCCGGACGGCGGACGTCCACTGACGCTTTGATTACTCATTGACTCCCTCTCTTCTCTTTTTCTTTTTCAAGTTCTTTTTCAAGTTCTTTTTTCAAGCGACGACCGAGGTTTCAGTCCAGTAAGATGATGGCTGTCTCGGCGAATATGACTAACTACGAATCCAGAACTTGCCCGGTGAGAGCCTTCTGGATGTTACTTCAGATACCTAACTGAGAGGCGGGCGCGAAGGCTAACCTTCACGCCCGCTCCCTGCTTTACCACTTCAGAAGTTGAACTTAAAGTTCGACTTACTGATAAGCCGAATCCGGCTGTTCGCCCACAAAGCCGATCGGCGCACTCAAACCGCGCGCCTTCAGGACCTCGTTAGCGACCCCGTCCATGATGGCTTCAGAGCGAAGCTGCTCATTCGGGACCACTTTACGTCCGTGAAGGAACTTCGTTGCAGCGGAGACCAACTGCTTGGCCGTGTCATCGAACACGAATCGCAGTGTCAGTTTCTCTTCGCCGCCACCGATTGCAGGCGGATTCTGGCCGTAGAGAGAGGCCCAGAGGACACGTCGATCCATACCTTCGGTCTGATTTTCTGCCATCTTCGAGATCGCGCTCGCGTTACCAAGATCCTTCATGAAGAGCTGTGCGTCGAGCTCAGCTTCCAGCCAGCCACGATGCACATCAGGTCGATCACGGATGATCTCGTAAAGCATCGCGAGGAATCCGGCGTCGCCGCCTTCAACACCGTCGAAGCTTTCTCCCGAGGCAGCGCGACGCGCCAATCCGGACAACTGAATCTTGGAAGCGGTCGGCTCCCAGATAACCGCTGCGTCCAGTTTGTTGTTCTTGAAGCTTGAAGTGATGACCTCAATGTTCATGTTGAGGTATTTCTTGGGCTTGATTCCTGCCTGCTCGAAAGCCCAGCGTGCAAATCGGTCAGTACAGGCGCCGTGTGGTGCAGCAACCAGCTTACCGTCCATCCACTTAACCGCTTCCATACCGTTCGCGAACTCAGGTGCATCGTTCTTTACGAGAAACACGTTGCACTGCTGACGTGACGTGCCCAAGACCGCAATCATGCGGATATCGACAGTGTCTTGTTTGGTGGTTGACACGATCGCGGGCATATCCCCCATGTATCCCAGGTGGTTCTTCTCGCCGAGCATCTTGCCAACGATGACAGAACCCTGAAGGCCGATCTCGAACTTGACGTCAGAACCTGCCGGCAGATACTTCTTCCAGAGTTGCTGGCCATTGATCACCACACCTGACCAGGACTCCGTGTAATACGGCTGATAGCCGACCACCAGATCAACTGCTTCGCCGGGCTTACCAAAACCGACTTCTGCCACTGCTGAGTTCATCGCGCCCACTGACAACAGCGTGGCGCCCAGTCCAGCAGAGAGCATGGTCTTTTTAAAGTTACGCATAACTCCTCCCGTTGTTTATCCAATATTGGTTTGCCAAGAACAATTATTGTGACTCATGTCGCAATCGATTGCTTTTGGCTGAACCAATCTCACCCCACGGTACGTGATTTGTAAAATGCTTTAGTTGGATCATTTGATTGACTACCCCTATCAGGGAAAATAATCACAAAAAGCAAGAAAACAGCATTATAAGAGTGTATTCATGGTTTAAGGAAACTCCTGTTCGTGCCTGTTGATATAGACATGACAGGGGTTTTAGCGGTTTAGACCCAACATTAAAGAAGGGGTTCAACACTAATCAACCATAAGGAGGGATGAGGTCCAACGACCTATTCTGTGTTGTCGATCGGTAACGGCATATCGGCGAACTGCCCTATCGTGATCGGTCGAATCGGAGGTCGGATTCGATAGTGGCCTATCTCATCGACCGACACACCACGGGCGTCGGCCATTAACTGGCTTACCGTCAAAGCACATTTGCGCCCCATGCAGGGGCCCATCCCGCAGCGGGTGAATGCCTTGCCTTGATTTGGACCCATACAACCAAGAGCGGTCACCTGACGAATCTCTGCCGCGGTCACTTCCTCGCAACGACATACGATGGTTTCATCCGTTGGCAACTGAAAGTCATTCGTCGGCGGAAAGGCTTGGTCGAGAAAACGGCGCAGCCGACGCTGCCGATTTAGCGCGCGCGGCTCAACTGTCGCGAAAGAATTATTCTGTGTTCTGAGATGGCTCTCCACCTCGTGCGCCACCCGCTCTCCTTGCAGGGCGGCCACCAACGCGCCGCCGATTCGTACGCCATCGCCGACCATCGATATACACGGGCGACTGGTGCGGCCTGCCCCATCGATTTCCGGCACCCAGCACGACTGCGCCGAATCAAAGTGATGACGAATGCCTGCTGACATTGAAAGCCAGGTGTTCGGAATCACACCATCGTGCACTAGAAGCAGGGACGTGGACAATTCATGTTCGTGTCCGTATGCGTCGTAGGTTACAGAAATCAGGCGATCGTTGCCGTGCGCCTTGAGTCTGCGCACTCCTCGAATAAGACCCAACTCGCGCTTGGCGCTCCAGAACCATCGCACACCCTGCAACATAGATTTGGGACAGGCCAGCAGGGCCGAAAGCCCCAGCAGACCTGAACGCGCCGTTAACAGAGGGCCCGTATCCAAAATGGCCTGCGGGGTGATCCCAAGATCCCTGATCTGGTTGGCATAGAGGTAAAGCAGCGGCCCCGTACCAGCCAGAACAACATCGTCCCGAGGCAAAAGCCGTGAAGACTTAAGCAGCGTTTGTGCTGCGCCGACGGTCATGACCCCCGGCAGGGTCCACCCTTCAAACGGCACCGGTCGTTCCATCGCGCCCGTTGCCAGAATAACGTGCTTTGGATAAAGCATCCGCGCCGAACCATCCTCAATAACGCCGAGCGCCAGGTCAGGCTCCTGATCCGAGGTGATCTGCCAGACTGACACCCCAGGTCGATATTGGGCGCCGCTTTCGCGAAAGCGGCGCGTCAGTGCATGACCTGCAGCGTACTCCTTGCCTAAAGACCGTGCGTCCTGGGGTCGCTGAGCAAAGACTTTCTCAACCCCCTTATAAATCTGTCCACCGGGGGCATGCTGCTCATCCAGCACCACCACATCCAAGCCGCCTTTCGCCAACACACAGGCCGCGGCCATACCGGCCGGTCCAGCGCCGACGATGGCGACATCGCAAGAATCAGAAGACCCACTCATTCAGAATGCCGACGGTGAATACCAAACCGCTGCAGCGAAAAAGGGTCAAGCAATGCTGGACAATGATCATGCTCAACCCAGTTTACGATGAGATCTGCGACGACAGGTGCGATGGCCCATCCATGTCCGGACCAACCCGCGGCAAAAAACCCGTTGGCGCAGCCTGGCAGCCGGTCGATGATGGGAATGTCGTCTACACACATGGCCTCAAGATGGCTCGCGTCTGCTTCGGCAATACTCATGCCCTCCAGAGCGGGCAAAACTGCCGCGGCCTCAGCGAGATTACCCGCAACCGATTCAGGCACAGCATGCCCTGTTTGAGATGTTTCATCCCAATGACCCGGCCACCCGCCCGATATCATCACCTGATCACCGGTATGTGCCTTGATCGATACCGTGCGGTGGGCATGGCCAATGAGCGCAGTAATCGGAATCTGCGGTGCTGGATCGGTGAGCATGACCTGAAGACAGGCGTTCCACACCGGCAGCTTGAGGTCAAATGCTGATTCGACCAGAGCCGCCGTGCCGCTGTTGGCAAACAGAAAAAGATTTCCCCCTACTGCCATCGAGCGTCCATCCCCAGTGTGTACCGAGGTCACTTTTTGATCGTCCACATCGATCTGCACTACCTGAGTGTTCTCCTCGATAACGACACCATGGGCCTGGGCCTGACGGGCAACAGCCCGGGTGAATGCCTCGTGGTCACAGACGCCGTCGCGCTCACAATAAATCGCACCGCCAACGTTTTGGGCGAGTCCCGACTGAATTTGGGAGCACTCATCCGCATTCAAGAACCGGCAATCAATGCCCTGGCTTTGCTGCATCTGAATCCGGGCATTCGCAGACATGAGATCCTGCTCGCGTTCCAGCAACAACAGGTGGCCGGTTCGCTCGTAGCAAGGGCCCACATCCAAGGTATCGTTAAGTGCCGGCCAAGCCCGATAGGCTTCTGCCATCAGGGCCAGTTCTCGAAGATCCCGACCATTGGCCCGTACCCCTCGCCTTCCCGGGCCGCCAGACGCTCCGCTCGCTATGCTTCGCGCCTCCAGAATACGAACCTGCCGGCCGCGTCGCGCAAGCGCCAACGCAACCAGTACCCCGTAGACCCCCGCACCGACAACGATATCCTCAGACATCAGCAGAGTCGTTCCCACTGGCAGCAGGCTTGCGTGGCGAGCTCATATTGACGCGCATCCCCTCGCTGACCTCTGTCAGGCAGGCCTGCACCAACCCCTTGCCTTCCACCTCGACGAGACACTCGTAGCAGTTTCCAATCATGCAAAACGGCGCTCTTGGCGTATTGCTGACTACCGCTCGTCGAAACTCAAAGATGCCGCAACCCAAAAGCGCCGCTGCCAGAGTGTCGCCTCGGTTTGCCATGATCTCGCGACCCTCAAAACTGAGAGTCACCGGATCGCTGAAATCAGTTCGCTGCTGAAACATCAAAACGCCCGGGCCCAAAACACCGATAAGCCGATGGAATCGCGCCATCCAGCACCCACTGGCAGACATCCTTTGCATGTACCGCCGCGAGAGTCACACCACTGTGACAGGAAAAAGCGAATGCACCCGGAAACTTTTCTGACTGGCTGTAAACGGGAAAACCATCTGGCGTCATGATCCGTAACGCCGCCCAACTGCGCTGTATTCGGAGTCCCCGAAGATAGGGAAACGCGGTTGCACACCGGCGAACAATCTCCTGAAGCGTGCCGGTGTTCGTATCAGCGTCAAACCCCACATCCCGGGCAGAAGGACCCAGCATGAAACCGCCCTCATCTGTTTGGCGAACGAGATTGGTCGGATACGCGAGCGACTCTGCACTACGCTCCGTCACGACAATCTGGCCTTGCTCGGGATGAATAGGCACATCAATGCCAACCTGGTCTCCCAGGGCTCTTGACCCGTGTCCGGCAGCAATGACGAGCTTCTCACAACCAGCAACACGCCGGCCCTTGCTGAATAATTCAAACCCGCCCGAATTAAGGGGTTCGATCCGATCGATACCCAATAAAGGCAAATACGATCCGCCATTTCGATCAAAGCCTTCCTGCAGCGCCCGCAACAATCGAAGGGGATTCACATGGCCATCATGCGGACAATACGTGGCGCCAGGCACCTCTTCCCCTATGCCGGGCAAATGTTGAGCAAGCGTTTGACCCTGAACGAGCTCATAGTCATACCCCTCTTCGCCTGCTTCTAGACGCAATTGCTCCAACGCCGCGACGTGTTGCTCCAACTCGACCTCGTCCACGGAAATGTGGAAGCCCCCCGGCCGGTGGTAGTCGACTCCGGTTCCGGTCAAGTCAAAGAGGTCGTCACTGAATGTCGGCCATGCATTCGCCGACTTGAGCGACCACCTGGCATATTCCCGCATGCCTTTTCCCTTACCCTGGACCCAGACCAAGCCGAAATTGCCGCGAGCCGTACGCACGGCGTTGTCTCCCTCGTCAATGAGACCCACATTCAGCCCGCGCTGGCTGAACCCGTAGGCAAAAGCCGAGCCCAAAAGGCCGCCACCAATCACGCCGATATCAAGAGTTCTGTATTCCATCTTCTTTCTATTATCTAAGCTCGCTCCTCTCATCTCCGCTTTTTTTGGAGCAGCCAACGCATCCCAATAAGGGCGACCCCGGATCCTGCCGCCATGGCCATAAAAGCAAAACCCCATCCGACGAGCGATCCTGACCCCGCTGTCAAATCCAACACCAATCCCACCACCAGCGGACCCAAAAAACCACCCGAAAATCCAAGCACTGAGTGCGTCGCAAGCGTTGCACCTCGCTCACCCTCTCGAGCGGCAGCCACCACACCGCCGGTCAGCGCGGCCGAATCACTCATGATCAAGGCAGAGTAAAGACCTGCCAGTATTAATACAAGGATAAACGGCAGCGCGCCGATAAATCCCAGCATGGATCCGGTAATAACGGAAAGCATCATCACGATCGAGATCGTCTGTTTTCGCTCCCGACGCAATGACAGATGGGCACCAAGGAGACTCGCTGGCATGCCGAGAAGACTGAACAATGCGGCATATCCAGATACCGTCTCTCGCGTCACCAAAGTATCTGAGGACGTAGCGGCAAATAGCAAAAAGGCCACGATCCAGGCCCGATAGGCAAACAGCTCATAAGTGTGTCCGGTGTATCCCCAGATATACGCGACAGCCGGGCGATTCGTGAAGACCGGACGAAAATCCAGCGGGTGTCGGTCAGGGGATTTGTCCCGCTCGGGCGGTCGCTCGGCAATAACGAAGTAAACCATCAGCAGGCAGATGAATTGCACAGCGCCGGCAAGCAGAAATACATCACTCCAGGGCAGAGCATCTGCTCCCAGCCCAGTGAAGTAAAAGGACGCCGCCGTTCCAAGACTGAAAGCGCTGAGATACCAGGGCAATGCCTTTTGACGCTGGCTCTCTTCGAGCCTGTCGTTCAGGATTTGCAGACCCGGCATATAGGTTCCTGCAAGAGACACACCCGCCAGAAAACGAAACGCCATGGCGCTCCAAAAGCCGTCGGCAAAAAGGGCAAAACCAAAAGAGCCCGCGATGCCGCAAAGCAATCCAAAAAGATAAATCCGGCGTGCGTCGACCACATCCGTCAGACCTACAAGAAAAGGCACCGCTGCGACGTAGCCGGCAAAATAGATGCCTCCGATCCAGCCCGCTTGCGTACTTGTTAAAGACCATTGGGCACTTAACTCATTCAACAGGACGGCGAAGTTGGCAAAACCTGCCATCGACAGAATCTGTGCGACACACAGAACGATCAGTAGCGAGGCGGGCGACAGTTTTTGACGAAAATTCGACATTCAGATCCAATTCCGGCTGGGTTCGAGGACAATAACGGCGGGACGCAAGGCCGGCGGGCAGGATCAATGGGCCGCCAGGCTCAAACTCAAACTTATACTTACATTCCCTTACACCACGAACCGATCGACTCATTATCCATGAGAATTAGCCAAATACGCGTGTTTCGGGCAGATCTTCCCATGCGGGAGGGGAGCTACAGTTGGTCGACGCAGTCGCACGCGGGATTTGACACGTCGATCGTCCTGATCGATACCGATGAAGGCATAACCGGTGTCGGCGAATGCTGCCCGCTCGGGCCTACTTATCTGCCGGCTTATGCCGACGGCGTTCGCGCCGGGATCGCCCAGCTTGCGCCGAGTCTCATCGGCCATGATCCAACGCAACTCGACCATATCAACGCCGTCATGGATACCCACCTCAAGGGTCATCCCTACGTGAAGTCAGCACTGGATATGGCTTGCTGGGACATCCTGGGAAAAGTGGCCAACCTGCCCCTCTATATACTGCTTGGCGGCAAACTGCAGGATCGTGTGACCTTATATAAGGTCGTGACGCGGGCGGATCCCGCTGCCATGGCCGAACGGATACCCGAGTACCGTGATCAGGGCTTTCGACAGTTCCAGGTCAAGGTCGGGGAGTCGCCCGCCACTGACATCATTCGCATTCACCGGGTCGCGCAAGAAATGCAGGCGGGTGAGGTGCTGAACGCGGATGCCAACACCGGATGGAAACAACACGAGGCGCTTCAGGTCGCCGATGCCATCGCCGACCTTGGTCGGCAAACCGGCATCCGAGTGACTTTTGAGCAACCCTGTCTTTCCTATCATGAATGTCTTGCGGTTCGACAACATACGAACCTGCCTTTTGTACTTGATGAATGCATGGACAGTATCGGCGCGTTGCTTCAGGGATATCACGATAACGCCATGGATATGATCAACCTCAAGATCAGCCGATTCGGCGGATTAACCCGAGCGCGCCAAGCACGCGACCTTTGCGTCACGCTCGGACTGCCCATGAACGTGGAAGACAGTTGGGGTGGCGAGATTACGACCGCCGCAATCGCCCACCTGGCGCATTCAACCCCGCCGGCTTTTCAATTCCAGTCGTCTGCGTTTCATGAATATGCAACGACCCAGATTGCGACCGGCGCCCCGAGCGTTCAGAACGGCACCATGACAGCCTCTGAGGCGCCTGGACTTGGGGTTGAACCCATTCTCGACGCGCTTGAACCTGTTGCGCACTACCCGTAGACCCAAGGAGTTTCACAATGCAGTTCGAAGGAATTTACACACCAGTCATTACGCCTTTTCATAACGACGGCTCAGTTGATAAGGAAGGCTTTGCCGAGGTCCTGGAGTTCCTGATTGATGCGGGCACCCATGGCATCGTAGTCGCAGGCACGACAGGAGAGTACTACGCTCAGACCGCCGAGGAGCGCACTCACCTGATGCAGTATGCGCATCAGGTGATTAACGGCCGCTTACCCATGATGGTGGGCGTGGGGGCAATCAGGACAGAGGATTCAATCGAGCTCGCACAGATCGCGAGACAGACCGGTGCAGATGCGCTATTGGTCAACTCACCGCCTTATGTACTGCCCACCGAAACTGAGAACGCCGCACACGCCCTTGCTATCGACCAGGCCGCAGACCTGCCCATCATGCTTTATAACTATCCCGGGCGAACAGGCGTGGGAATGGGTGAGGATTATCTGAATCAGGTTAGTGCCTCAGCGAATTTCTGCGCCATCAAGGAAAGTTCCGGCGATATTAATCGGCTGCATCTGCTTGCGAATGATTATCCGAATATTCAGCTTTCCTGCGGCGCGGATGATCAGGCGCTGGAGTTTTTCGTATGGGGAGCGCGCAGTTGGGTCTGCGCGGGGGGCAACTTCGCGCCGGAGGCTCATATTGCGCTCTATGAGGCGTGCGTGGTCCACCAGGATTTCATCAAGGGAAGAAAGATCATGGCGGCGATGCTTCCCTTGATGTCCGTTCTGGAGCAAGGGGGCAAATTCGGTCAATGCATCAAACACGCCACCGCATTGCGCGGACTGCCGGCGGGACCGCCCAGAAACCCGCTTGCGCCGCTCAATGAATCAGAGCAGGCTGCACTCGCCGAGGTGATCCAGAAAATGAACAACGACATCGCCGCCATTCAGGCAGGCTAGTCATATCAGTCAAATAAAACATTCTTGTAATACGCGAGGAATGATGAGATGAGTAACCAATACCGGGTCATCGTAATCGGCGGCGGAGTCGTCGGCAGCTCCGTGCTGTACCACCTGGCGAAATTTGGGTGGTCAGACGTCTGTCTGCTGGAGCGCTCCGTCCTGACAGCAGGTTCGTCCTGGCATGCAGCAGGCGGCGTCCATGCGCTCAACGCAGACCCCAACATGGCATCGCTTCAGGCCTACACCATCGATCTATTGTCAGAGATTCAGACCGAATCCGGTCAGGACATCGGTCTCAGCATGACGGGCGGCATCACGGTGGCTTCAGCGCCTGCCCGGTGGGAATGGCTGCAATCCGCCTATCGGATTTTCCAGACCATTGGGATCGAGGACTGCTACCTGATGACCCCCCAGGACATTAAAGAGAAATGTCCCATCATGGATGTGACGGGTGTTCTTGGCGGACTCTGGTGTGACCGCGAGGGCTATGTCGATACCACAGGAACCGTGCATGCCTACGCGGGCGCTGCCAAAAAACGTGGCGCGACCGTCATCGAGCACACCAAGGTGGAAGCGCTTCACCAACGGAATGACGGCAGTTGGGATGTGATTACCGACAAAGGGGAATTCCACGCCGAACATGTCGTGAACGCCGGCGGACTGTGGGCTAAGCAGGTCGGTCGGATGGTAGGACTCGATCTGCCGCTATCACCGCTTGAACATCACTATCTTCTGACCGACACGATTCCGGAAGTCGCCGATCTTGATTTTGAGTTGCCGATGACGGTTGATCTTGAAGGCTTCACTTATATGCGCCAATACCAAAAAGGCATCCTGGTGGGGATTTACGAAATCAACCACAAGCATTGGAATATGGACGGCGCCCCCTGGGATTACGGAATCGAACTGATTCAGGAGGATATCGACCGCATCTCTGACGAGCTCGAAATGGGTTTTTCGCGCTATCCCGTATTAAATGAAGTGGGCATCAAGAACTGGGTCAATGGCGCATTCACATTTTCTCCGGACGGGAATCCTCTGGTGGGGCCGACCAGCGCCGTGCCAAATTACTGGCTGGCCTGCGGCGTGATGGCAGGCTTCCTGCAGGGGGGCGGTGTCGGCAAGACGCTCGCCGAATGGATGATTCATGGCGAGACCGAGGCAGATGCCTGGCCTATGGATATTGCGCGTTACGGAGAATTCACTTCCAACCGCGAATACATCAAGCAGACCACCGGTCAGTTTTATTCGCGACGGTTTGTCATGACCTATCCGAACGAGCAGCTCCCTGCCGGTCGCCCCCTGAAGAAAGCGCCCGCCTGGACAGCTATGGATGCAGCCGGTGCCCAGTGGGGCTCGAGCTGGGGTCTTGAAGTGCCTCTCATGTTTGCCGAGCCAGGTTTTTCTGAGACTCCGACGCTGCGACGGTCAAACGCCTTTGAACGGGTCGCTAAGGAATGCACAGCGGTTCGCGAAGGCGTGGGGCTTTTGGATATCAGTGGTTTCTCGCGGTTCGAGGTTACCGGACCCAATGCGCAGGCTTGGCTAAGCCATGTCATGGCGGGCCGTTTGCCAGCCCCGGGACGGGCGAGACTCGCCCCCATGCTCGCTCCGAGCGGTCGTCTCAAAGGGGATCTCACCC
>WTHR01000242.1 GCA_011523045.1 Gammaproteobacteria bacterium
CTAAGACTCCGTGGTCATCTAGGGAACATCTTAACCCTAAGGGGAACCCGCTCCGATGCATCCTTCACTTCAATCACAAAACCAGCTTCCTCAACCACATCTCCAATTTTCGGAATCCGTCGCAAACGAGCCGTAACAAGACCACCAACAGTGTGTGCATCTCGATCCGACAGAGCTATACCAATAACTTCGCATGCCTCTGAAATTGGAATCCGCGCATCCATTAGGTACACATTCGACTCGACTTCTTCTATCTGGTGACGCTTTTTGGGAGAATACTCGTCGAAGTCATACCCGACATCAATCTCCCCGACCACCTCTTCGATAATATCTTCCATGGTGATCATGCCGATTGCGGAGCCAAATTCATCAACGACGACTGCCATGTGGTCATCGCGTTTTCTTAGCAGCGGCAATAACTGATCAATGGTTTGCCGAGGCGAAACATAGAGCGCCGGCTTGGTTAGATCCTCCAACGGTTGCTCCAGAAGGCTGGCATCCATCATGTCCCAAGTAGTAATCGTGGCCACGCCGATGATATTGCTAATGTTTCGGTGATACACCGGCAAACGGTTGTAGCCGCGGTTACGGACCATCGCCACTGCTCGGCGAGCGGATTTGGTCTGATTGATCGCCGTGACTTCCGCAATCGGGATCATCGCCTCACCGACAGTCGTATCCCCAAAGCGGATCACTCTACGAATTCGGCCTTGGTCGAACGCATCCACGGTTGATGTTCGCTCTGCCATCTCAGCCACTGATCGAATCCATTCCCGGGTCATGTAGACGTTCTGTTCCAACATACCGCCGCCGAATACGCGCGCAGCCAATCGGGAAAGTCGTGAGAAAACGACGACAAGAGGAAAGAAAAGCACACGAAACACACGAAGCAAATAGATCGCCTTTGGGGCAATCTCCGTGGAACGATGCTGGTACACACTTTTGGGGACGATCTCTCCCAAAACAAGAAACAGCGGGGTGAAGACCAAAAAAGCGATCCACTCGCCACTATCGCCCACAAGTCGAATTACAAGCAGCGTCCCCACCGTCGTCAAAACAATCGTCGCGATATTCGTACCGACAAGTGTCGTCCCCAAAAGTATTTCCGGGCTGCGAAACTCCTCGAGCACCATGCGAGATCCTTTATGCCCTTTTCCCGCCAGCGCATTGAGTTTCACCTTATCGGCATTCACCATGGCAATCTCAGAGCCGGAAAAAAATCCTTTCAGTATCAAAAGGACGAACATCAGGAGCAGCGTTAGCAGAATATCCATCATCAATCTCGCTTAAAGCCCTGGCCGTCTTCATCAAGGAAATCCTCATTGGCTTCGAGTTCCTGCTGCAACTCGTACCGCTCTGCCTCGCTCAGGTCTTCAAAGTCTTCTTCTGCCGAAACCTTAGCCACGCGGACCCGAGCAATACGATGGGCCTCCATATCCAATACCGTGAGGGCTACATCATCGACGACCACTCGGTCGCCTACCTTGGGTAATCGATCAAGATATCGAAAGGCCACACCGCCGATCGTGGTCATTCTCGGATCTTCCAGTCCAAAGTTCGTCAGGTTGTTGACATCAGTCAGTTTCATTTCCCCTGGCAACTCATAGATATTGAGATCGCGCTCGTGATACCGACCTTGACCTCGTGATTCACCACTGATATCGCCAAAAATAAACGTGAGCACGTCATAAATAGTAATGAAACCCTCTACTCCACCGAATTCGTTCAGACAGGCCGCTGCGCGAACGCCGTTATCTCTGAAGAAATCAAACATCTCGTCGACTTTCTTTGTGAGAGGTACAACCACTGGTGGATCGAGAAGGTCTTCGCTTGAAAGATCTTGCAGATCGGCACCATCACTCAAAAGTTGAAGAATATGCTCGGCATGCATAAAGCCAACCAGATTGTCTCGGTGCATGCGAAACACCGGCACACGGGTATGGCGCAACTGTCGAAATCGTGAGACCAATTCATCCGCGCCAAGATCCACATTAAGAAACTCGGTTCGCGTTCTTGGTGTCATGATCTCAACGATCTCGGTGTCGTTGGCCTCGAGTAATCTATTGATGAGAGCGCGTTCCGTGGCATCGAGCTCCCCTTTTTGCGCGACCTGTTCGACGAGGGTGAGAAACTCGTCAATATTGAGCAAACTCTCCGCGGGTTTTTCTTCTCCGACAATACGGGTGGTAAGCCGATCCGAGGCCAACCGAATCGCCCCTCGCAAGGGCGACACTAGCCGAATCCACAGACTCATGGGTACCGCGACAATCGTCGTACTGAATCGAACGGGATTTGAGACCGCAATCGTCTTTGGCATCATCTCACCAAACAGCAAAACGAGCGGCACCATCACGATGATACTTATCCAGACTGCACGATCCTCGCCGTAAAGCGCCACCAAGATGCCTGCAGCATTGATCGTTGCGGCCACGTTGATGAGTTCGTTTCCAGCAAGGATGGATATGATCAGACGCCGCGGCTGATCCAGCAAGGCATGTAAGGTGTCAGAGTGTGGGTCACCCTGGCGGCGCAGCTGCTGTAAATCAAGGCGTGATAAAGAAAACAATGCGGTCTCGGAACTCGAGAAAAACGCTGACAAAACCAATAGCACACCAAGAAAGGCAAGCCGAAAAACCATAGAGGGCTCGGCTAGCAGCGCCGCATCAAACGCAAAAAACTCGCCCAGCCGATGCCAGTGCTCAACAATGTTCTGGAATATGGGCTGCATCGGTCTTGTTCCAA
The DNA here is from genome assembly GCA_011523045.1 of Gammaproteobacteria bacterium. Classification (GTDB taxonomy): domain Bacteria; phylum Pseudomonadota; class Gammaproteobacteria; order Arenicellales; family UBA868; genus UBA868. The sequence continues at coordinate 2,743 of WTHR01000242.1, forward strand.
TCCCGCCGGCGCAGCAGAGATGATCGAGTGTTTATGGCCTGAATAGCCAACCAAACCCTGATCATGAAATCTTTACAGCTAAATTAACCGTTACTGTTTACCCGCGGAACCATGCCCGCTGCGCTTTTCTTCAAGTAATTTATCATGAATCACGGATAACCCATTTTGCCATACAGAATAAAATATTTCGAATCATCTAGCGTCAGCATTTACTCCCCTGCAATCGTCAAACCATCCACCAAAATTGAGCCGCAGCGGGTACGGCGGCGCACGTCGATATCGTTTCCTACCGCGACGATATTGCGAAATATATCCTTGAGATTGCCGGCGACCGTGACCTCTTCCACGGGGTAGGAAATCTCACCGTTCTCGATCCACAGCCCTGACGCACCGCGCGAATAATCCCCTGTAACACCATTAATCCCAAAACCAATGAGTTCGGTCACGAGAAACCCTTTTTCTACATTTTTGATCAACTCCTCAAGGCCTTGCTCTCCGGGATCAATCGTCAGATTGTGCACACCGCCAGCATTACCGGTGGTTTCCATCTTGAGTCGCCGGGCACTGTAAGAACCCAACACATAACCTTGCAGAACACCGTCTTTGACAATATCGCGCGGCGCTGTTGCCACACCCTCACTATCAAAAGACGCGCTGCCCATCGCGCCCATCAAAAGCGGCTGTTCATGGATACGCACAAAATCCGGAAAAATCTGCTCGCCCAGGTGATCGAGAAGAAAAGAGGCTTTCCTATACAACGCCCCTCCGCTGATCGCACTGATAAAGTGTGAAAGCAGGCTTGAAGCGATAGGGGCTTCATAAATTACCGGCACCTGACAGGTGGGCACCCGACGTGCTCCTAACCGGCGCAATGTTCGGTTTGCAGTTTTCTCCCCTACGTCTTTTGCCGAATCAAGATTATTAACTCGTCGGGCAGCGCTGTACCAATAATCGCGCTGCATTGAGTCACCCTCTCCACCGATCACGGAGCAGCTGATTCCCTGACGAGACTTTCGTGAATGACCCATGAAGCCGTGACTGTTCCCATACACCTCGCAGCCTTCGTGGGCATCCACTGATGCGCCTTCCGAGTTATTGATTCGACCGTCTGTCGAAAGCGCTGCGGACTCACACTCCAAAGCGAGATCGCGAGCCTGATCTACCGTGGGGCGCCAGGGATGATAAAGATCCAGGTCAACCGGCTCTTTGGCAAGACGCTCGGGATCAGCAAGGCCATGGCAGGCATCTTCTTCCGTAAACTTTGCGATACTGCAAGCCGCCTGCACGGTTTCTTCCACCGCGGAAGAAGAATAATCCGAGGTGCTAGCGCTTCCGGTACGTTGGCCAAAATAAACCGACACGACAAGGCCATGATCCCGGGTGTGCTCGACCGTTTCAAGCTCACCCTTTCGAACGTTTACCGCAAGCCCCTGGCTCAGACTCGCCGCCGCCTCTGCAGCTGTCGCTCCGTGTTTGCTTGCCTGAGCCAGAGCAAATTGAACCGCTTCTCGCAGCTGCCCATCATCCAGGGCCGCATCCGTAGTTGCGATTGGTGACCGACCCTCGCTCATACCTCAACGCCTCCGACAGTCAAGCCATCTATCCGCATCGTGGGTTGACCCACACCTACCGGCACACTTTGTCCATCTTTTCCACAGGTCCCGATACCGGAATCCAGTTCAAGATCATTTCCCACCATGCTTACACGGGTCAGAACATCGGGTCCGTTGCCAATCAGCGTTGCCCCTTTCACCGGCGCCCCGATTTTTCCTTTTTCAATTCGATAGGCTTCGCTTGCAGAGAATACGAACTTGCCCGAGGTGATATCGACCTGACCGCCGGAGAAGTTCACCGCATACAGGCCCGAATCAACCGACGAGAGTATCTCGTTGGGATCGTGAGATCCTGCGAGCATATAGGTGTTGGTCATCCGAGGCATGGGGAGGTGCGCGTAGGACTCCCGCCGTCCATTACCCGTGCTCGCGGTGCCGGTCAGTCGCGCATTGAGGCTGTCCTGCATATAACCTTTGAGTATCCCGTTTTCTATCAGCACCGTGTTCTGACTCGGCGTACCTTCGTCATCGACGCTTAAAGAACCTCTCCGATCAGCGATAGTGCCGTCATCAACTATCGTGCAACTGGCCGAAGCCACCTGATCACCCACTCGCCCGGCGAACGCGGAGGTGCCTTTGCGGTTGAAGTCACCCTCAAGCCCATGACCGATCGCCTCATGCAGCAGGATTCCCGGCCAGCCTGGCCCCAGCACCACCGTCATTGTTCCTGCAGGGGAATCCACCGCCTCCAGATTGACGAGGGCCTGGCGCACCGCCTCTTTGGCAAAAGACTTGGCGCGATCTTCTTCTTTGAGCCAGGCGTAACCAAAACGCCCGCCGCCGCCATAACTGCCCTGCTCGCGCCGACCATTCTGCTCCACGATGACCGTGACGTTTAAACGAATCAGCGGACGCACATCTGCAATCATCTGACCATCATTGCGGGCCACGAGCACAACGTCGTGCACTGCGGCAAGACTCGCCATGACCTGACTCACGCGCGGATCACAGGCACGGGCTGCGGCCTCTACTTCCTGCAAAAGCGCTACCTTGTCGTCATCAGAAAGACTCGACAGCGGGTCTGCCGCGGAGTAAAGCGCTGGCACATCCGTCCCGGTCCAACTCACCG
>WTHR01000118.1:0-3770 GCA_011523045.1 Gammaproteobacteria bacterium
GGTAGAGCAATCCTTTGTAGTCTCCAACGACCGCAAAGCCACGCGGCTCCAGGCCAAAGGGTCCGCTGACCCCTCTGCCCTGAAGTGTGTCTACCTTCCAGATCTGCGTGCCGCTTTGGATATCCAGAGCGGAAACTGATCCGTCATCCGTTGTCACCAGAAGTTTGTCCCCTACAGAACTCAACGGACGCAAGGTCGAGTAATCTGCATCCCACTCGATGCGCCTCGTCTTCAAAGAAACCGCACTGATTTGGGCCTGGAAACCGGCAATAATCAGGCGCTCTCCCATCTGGTATGGGTCCGAGTCAATATCCACCAGGCGATTGACTTCATTACTGCCGCGAGCGCGAAAAATACGCGCACTCCAGAGCTCCGCTCCTGATTCAACATCGATGCCTGACAGTCTCCCGCTGGCAAAGCCGATTAACGCCACGTTATCGATAACCAGGGGGGCGGAAAGCCCTCGCACCGTGAGTGCTGGCACCGAGCGGCGGACGCGCCAGAGAATCCCGCCGGACTCAAGGTCTGCGCCAATAACCTGGCCATCGCCCGATCGAAGCAGCACCTGCTTTTCCGTGAGGACCGGACGCGCGAGAACTTCCGTGCCCATTTTCTGCCGCCAACGCAGGTTGCCATTCTCGGCATCGAGGGACACCACCTCTCCCTCACGGGTCACGACAATTACATGCCTGGTATCAACTCCTACCCCGGCGGCCAACGACTCTTCCAGATCCTGCTTCCAGATGATCTGACCCGATTCAGCGTCAAGGGCATAAATTCGCCCCTCCGGTTCCGCAGCATACAGCCGGCCCGCCTGCAAAGAGGGCGTCAAAAGAAAGTTACTGTTCTGGTATCCTGCTCCGAGATCGCGACGCCAAAGTTTTCGTAAGGCAATCGTTTGCTCTACCGTCGGGGCCTGTGCGACGGGCCCTCCCTCCCGCATAAAGTGGATGGCATTTTTTCCGCATCCCAACAAGGGCAGCATCATCGCCGCCAACAGTACAAGACGGACTTTCATCGGGCATCACCCATCATCACCCTTTCGGGTCATGTTCATTTTTGCCGTAATCAATCGCCCCGCTTGAGAATCCGCCGCAACCCCCTTCAGCGCCTCCTGATACGCCTTTCGCGCGCCCTCCAGGTCGCCGCTCGCCACTAGCGCATCACCGAGCAATTCCTGAAAATGCGAACTAAAACCATCGTCGCCTTCGGCGCGGGCCAGATTGCGAATCTCCTCGGGATCCCCCTCCTTCAGCGCGATGACCGCAAGCCGGACACGCGCTACCTGGCGCATCACCGGATCGGAGGTTGACGCAATCAGCTCATTCAACGCAGTCTTGGCATTCGCCGTATCTCCCTCCTCAAGCGCCAGTCGTGCGAGCATCAACTGCGCCAGGTCCGCATAGCCACTTCCGGAATGTTTTGAAACCAGCGTCTCAGCCGCGGCACTCGCCGCCTGAGAGCGTTCTGCGGCCGCTGCACCCAGCATTTCCTCATACAGGACTGAGGCTTTTCCCGCCTGACTGTCCTCATACATCCGCCATCCTTGAATACCGCCGACACCCCCAATCCCAATCACCACGCCGGCAACAATTCCAGTCCCGTTGCGCTTCCACCACTCCCGCAGTTTTTCGGTTTCATCGTCATGGGCTACGTGGAGTTGTGTCTCAGGTCGTTCTCGCTTCATGCGTTGTTCCGTTTAATCTGATAAGTCTGTAATCGAACGAACAGCTGCCAATAGTTCAATTGTCGGCACCGTGCTTTGTTCACCTTGTCCACGCAGTGGTTTCAACTTCACCGTTGAGGTATCGACCGACTCGTCGTCGATAATCACAGCCACTTGCGCACCGCTATTGTCCGCCCGCCGCAATTGCTTCTTCAGGTTGCCCTGGCCGCAATTCACCTGCGCATCGATCCCGGCATCCCGAAGACTCTCCGCATGCCGAATCGCCTCAAGTTCCGCGAGATCCCCCAGTGCAGCGACGAATACGCCGGGCGATTGTATCGGAGTCTCTTCTCCTTGCAGCGTAACCAGTTCGATCAATCTCTCAAGGCCGCAGGCGAACCCTGCCGCCGGCACGGGCCGTCCCCCCAACTGCTCGACGAGTCCGTCATACCGACCCCCCGCGCAGATCGCGCTTTGCGCGCCCAGTTGATCAGTGGTCCATTCAAACACGAGGCCCGTGTAGTAATCGAGTCCGCGAACCAGACGGGTGTTTACCGAGAAGGCGATATCTACAGTCGTCAGCAAGCGCTGCAAACGTTCGAAATTTTCCCGTTCCGCCTTTTCGAGAAAATCGGAAAGACTCGGCGCACTATCAAGCACTTCCTGTGTGCCTTGATCCTTGCTGTCCAGAATTCTCAGCGGGTTGCGTTCCAGGCGCCTTTGACTGTCAGTGTCCAGCGCGTCTACGTGTTCCGAGAGATAAGCTTTCAGGGCATCTCGGAATTTCGCACGCGCTGCCACCGAGCCGAGTGAATTAATCTCGAGAGTCAGACCCCTAATGCCAAGACAACGCCATAGTCGCTCCCCCACCGCGATAACCTCTGCCTCGATGTCCGATCCCGCCCAACCCAAGGCTTCGATTCCAAATTGATGAAACTGTCGATAACGGCCTTTTTGCGGACGTTCATGTCGAAACATCGGCCCGACATACCAAAGCCGCTGTGTCTGGTTGTGAAGCAGGCCATGCTCATTGCCCGCCCGGACGCAACTCGCGGTCGCTTCGGGTCGCAAGGTGAGACTGTCGCCATTGTTATCGGCGAAGGTATACATCTCCTTTTCGACAATGTCGGTTTGCTCCCCGATGGATCTACGGAAAAGCTCAGTCCGCTCAACGATGGGCGTTCGGATCTCCCGGTAGCCATAGCGGCAGGACACTTCTCGGACAGCAGCCTCTACCCGTTGCCAAGTTTCAATCTGCCCAGGCAAAAGGTCATTCATCCCCCTGACAGACTTAACGCTGCTCTCTCCCGCCATGATGTCAGCGCCCGACACGCACCTTTGCGTTACGACCTGATTTTCCAACAGGGATGCTGAACTCCCGGCCCCCATAGACCACTTTAGCGCCCTCGGGATAGCTGACCAGCAATGTGAATGGGGGATTGCCGGCCAGGCTGACTACTTTCCCCCCTTCGACGTATCGTCGGAGGAGTTCAACGTTGTCACGATCCCAGACGACGACGTGGGTGCTCTCTTTCACCTTCAGCGTAATACTGCGACTGTCCGCAGTCAGTGGACGCGTGGTTCCGCCGGTCTGTGATACCGAAGTCGATACCTCGGGATTCAGGGTTTGACGTTGGGAGGCGGCGGCGACCGACGTCTGGGCTTGGGAGTCGGTCTGCTTGTTTTCTTTTTTTACAGTCTTTGTGGAAGAACTGCTTGCTGTTTTTGTGCTCCCGGATGCGGACGATTGTTTCTGGGTCGTCTTTTTCGAATCCGTATTTGCAGAGCCTGAGGCGACTTTTCCGGGGTCTGATTGCTTCTTCTCGCTCTCTTGATTTTTGGCAGACTTTTCGGGGCTTTCTTTTTTTGCGACTGACGCTTTCGCCTGATCTTTTTCGCTCGACTCGGCTGACTTCGCTTCCGAGGCCGGTGTTACCGGCGCGGTCTCAGACCCGTTGTCGACCGAGGCTGTTCCAACTGCCGCTTCAACGTTGGCGGTTGGTGTGGTTTCTAACTCTGGAGACTCTGGCTGGGTGCTTGCATTGCTCGCAGTTCCAGTTCCATTACCAGGTTCTGAAACTCCGCCTTCATTCGTCGGAGTCAA
>WTHR01000118.1:3870-19031 GCA_011523045.1 Gammaproteobacteria bacterium
CAGTTCCAGTTCCATTACCAGGTTCTGAAACTCCGCCTTCATTCGTCGGAGTCAACGTCACCGCCAGTTCGGGTTTTGGTTCGTCGGCAACACGGTCCTCCGTGGCTGCCACAGGGTCGTCCCCCGATACCGCTTCCGACTGCGAGCGTGTCTCTTGCGCGATATCGAGACGCAAGCGCTCAACGTCACTCGCGCGGTTCAAGAACGCGGCGTAGAGTCCTCCAACCACCAGCAACAGAACGCCCGCCGTGACCACCCATCGGTATTGAATCGGGATGGGTTGGGGCCGACTGGTCGCGGTCTCCGTCATGGTTCCCGGACCGTCTTCTTTGGGTGGCAGGAGTTCTTGTCGATCGGCAATGGCCTGCTCTATCGAGACACCCGCGAGACGCGCATAGTTGCGCAGATACCCCACGGCATAGGTCCATCCCGCTGTGTGACTGTAATCATCTGTCTCAAGCGCCTCTACGACATGAGGCAGCAGATTCAACTCTGCAGCCACCTCCTCGAGGGTCCAGCCGTACAACTCCCGGGCACCTCGAAGAATCTCACCAGGACTGGTATTACGCGTGTCGGCAGACTCAGCCATTGCCACTCTTGCTCATCAAGACGTTCAATTGTTGGGCCTGTTCGCTACCCGGATAAGCGCTTCTCAACCGAGCGGCATATTCCTTTGCAAGATCCTCTGCGCCAAGTTTGCTCTCAGTACGAACCGCAAGCAAGAGGCTATCCGCGCTAACGCCCCCTGCACCGAACATACGCTCAAGGAAGGCCCGGGCACTGAGATATTCTTCCAACTGGAAACTTGCCCATGCCGACTGGTAAAGCACCGCAGTGCTCTGTGGCTCTGCGACCAATGCCGCACGAAATTGATCTTGGGCAGCTCTGAACTCCCCTGCCCCCATCAGGCAAACCCCGAGGCCATATTGGCTGACATAAGGCTCTGTGTTGAAAGGATCATCGCGGGCTGTCTCAAACTGTTTTGCTCCGTCCATCCACTTGCCTTGCTCACACAAATAGCTCCCATAGTCATTACGGGCGCCCACATTACCTGGGTCACTCACCAATGCCTGATCGAAGTGCGCCTCGGCATCAGAGCTTTCCCCAAGACGCAGTTTAAGCAAAGCCATGGCGTGATTTGCTGAGGAGTCATCAGGCGCAATGGCCAGAGCATCATTCATCGCTTCAAGTGCAGAGGCTAAACGATTCTGGGCCATGTACTCCAACCCCAATCGGGTATACAACTCAACCCGCTGCTCCGAATCCCAACCGGGCTCATCCTCCCAGATCGGTGCACAGCTACTGATCACGAGGAACAGCAAAAAACTGGCGAGGTGCTTCGCTCTCACGACACACTCACGACACAGTCTTGGCGAGCTTCGCACTGCGGTGGGTTCGATCCTGAACCGCACCGGCCAGTTGTCCGCATGCCGCGGCAATATCCGCACCACGCGTCTTGCGTGTAATGGTAGTGAGTCCGCTGGAGATCAGGCGCTGGCGGAAACGGTCTATCGCGTCGGGATCCGAACAGAGGTACTTGACTCCAGGAACAGGATTAAACGGAATAAGATTGATCTTGGACGGAATCCCGCGAAGCAGGGATACCAGCGTCTTGGCATCTTCCTCGGAATCATTTATTCCTGACAGCATCACATACTCAAAGGTAATGCGTCGACGACTGTCGTTACGAAGAAATCTCCGACAAGCGTCCAAAAGGATATCAATGGGGTATTTGCGGTTCAACGGCACCAATTCGTCCCGAACTTCATCGCGCACGGCGTGCAAAGAGACTGCCAAACTGACCGGGCAGTCCTCCGACAGTTTGTCCATGGCAGGCACAACACCTGCCGTACTGAGTGTCACACGCCGGCGCGATAGCCCAAAAGAAAGATCATCCAGCATAAGCCGCATGGCGCTGACAACGGCATCATAGTTAAGCAACGGCTCTCCCATACCCATCATCACCACATTGGAGACAGGCCGCTCTCCCCAACCTTCCTGCTTAAGCATTCGATCGGCAAGCAGCAGCTGACCGATGATCTCTCCGGCTGACAAATTCCGACTGAAGCCCTGTCGGGCGGTCGCACAGAAACTGCAGGTCAACATACACCCTGCTTGCGAGGAGATACATAACGTCCCCCGGTCTTCCTCGGGAATAAACACCGTCTCGATGGAGTTTCCATCTGGCAGACGGAACAACCATTTGCGTGTGCCGTCCTGCGAATGCTGAGCCCGAGACACTTCGGGCAATTCGATCGCCGCATTCTCGGACAGCGTCTGCCTTAAAGACAGGCGCAAATCCGTCATTTCCGAGAAGTCAGTAACTCCCCTCTGGTAGACCCACTGGAGCAACTGGCGGGCATGAAATGCCTTCTCGCCTAGCGATACAAAGTAGTCTTGCAGCGCGTACCGATCCATTCCCACCAGGTTCTTGGGCGCTGACACAAAGATTCTGACTGCCTCAGTCAGTCCTCGGACAAAGGTCAGCGTCGTCGAAGAAGAAGGCGATTTCTTCCCGAGCAGTATCTGGCCCATCCGAACCATGGACGGCATTGGCCTCAACGGATTCGGCAAAATCTGCACGGATCGTACCTGGCGCCGCGTCAGCAGGATTCGTCGCGCCCATAATCTCCCTATTACGGGCAATCGCGTTCTCTCCTTCGAGTACCTGAACCATGACAGGCCCGGAGATCATGTATTCCACAAGATCATTGTAGAAAGGCCGTTCTCGGTGCACGGCGTAGAACTCCTGCGCCTGGGCTCGGGTCAAGTGAATCATGCGCGCCGCCAGAATTTGCAGGCCCCCTGACTCAAAACGTTCGTAGATTTTTCCGATGAGGTTTCTTCGGACAGCGTCGGGCTTGACGATCGAAAATGTTCTTTCGATGCTCATTCAGGTTCTCCAGGTTCAGGGATAAAGGTCTTACGGGGGATCTGCTTGCCCGCTATGCCAGCGTGCTGCTGTTTCACAAGATCCAGTCGCAGCTCAAGCTGCCAAGATCCCCGTGTGAAGGGCGATTTTATTCCGAGGGGGAGACACGGGCAACGAGAACCTCCTCGCTAACCCCCTGGATCTCCACCCCTACCTCGTTTTCAGAGGCATTTTCAGGATCCACAAGCCTTACCGGCATGTAGTTGGCCAGTCGCCCATGATAAGCGTTGCTTTTGGCAGGTACATCAACACGTTCAACAATCAGTCGTCCTGCACTGCCAATCATTCGGCGAAGCGCCAGCCGCCGATTAGCCTCTCCGACAGCACGCAGCGCAGCGGCGCGTCTGCGCCGCTCTTCCTTAGGGACCTGTCTGGGAATGCGAGCTGCTGGCGTACCCGGCCGGGCCGAAAATGAGAAGACATGCGGATAGATTACCTGAGCGCGATCCACAACATCGAGGGTGTCTGCAAAATCCTGATCAGATTCTGTCGGAAATCCCGCCATGACATCTGCTCCAAGAACCAGCCCGTTAATGTGATGTCGGGCGGACTCCAAACGGTCTATGAGGAACTCGCGGTCATAGCGGCGTTTCATGCGTTTCAGGATTAAAGTGCTTCCACTCTGAATTGATACGTGGAGGTAAGGACAAAACCGCTCCGGATCTGCGAGCACAGCCAACAGGTCATCAGTGAGGTGGACAGGATCTACAGAGCTCAGTCGAATCCGAAAGGCTCCGGGAATATCAGAGATCTTCTTGAGTAGTGACGCCAACGCCAGTCGGGACCCATCCTCGGTGTCTGGACCTTCATAGCTGCCAAGATCCACTCCGCAGATCACGACTTCAGAAAACCCGTCGCTGACAAAGTTTCTGACCTGCCGCAGGATGTGTGCCTCATCAAAAGACCAACTCTGCCCTCGTGCACGGTGAATGACGCAAAATGTGCAGGACTGATCACATCCCTGCTGCACTTGGACGAAGGCTCTTGAACGCGACTCAAAGCCATCCAGAAGGGCTGGAGGAAGCCCCGTCAAGCGATCTATCTGAATAGCCGCCTCAGGGACTTGGACTGATTTTTTCAGGTTCCGGACAAACTTTGCTACGGCAAACTTGTGATCGTTACCCAATACCAGGGAAACGCCAGGGATCTCTGCGCAGGCATCTGCCTGGTTCTGAGCATAGCAGCCGGTCACGATGACATGGGCCTTTGGGTTCTGGCGAAGTGCGCGCCTAACGGCTTGCCGGGTTTGGCGATCGGCCTCAGCCGTCACCGTGCAGGAGTTGATCACATAAACATCTGCGAATTCAGTTGGGTCAACAAGACTCCATTGATCTCGTTCGAGATCCTGGGCCATCACCGCCGACTCAAAACTGTTTATCTTGCAGCCAAGCGTGGTGATCGCGGCAAGGCCGGAGGGATTCGCCTCATGAGGTGCCGCAGAAATGGGCGACTCGGTTACCGGAAACGACACCTAGGAAGGGTTGACGGTGAAACTTTCGCCGCAACCGCACTCATCCGCCACGTTTGGGTTCTTGAAACGGAATGCGGTTGAAAAACCATCGGAAGCAAAATCGATTTCCGTGCCGTCGATGTACTTGATGCTGTCTCCATCAACGATCACTTTTACTCCCCGGCTGGTGAAAACCTGATCTTCAGCGCTGATCTCGTCAGCAAAGTCGACAACATAAGCGAGTCCCGAGCAGCCGGTCGTCTTGACGCCAAGCCGCAACCCTTCGCCGTGGCCTCGTGATTCGAGATGGTCTGAGACGCGCTGTGCTGCTGCTTCTGTCAGGGTAATTGCCATATGCGATCTGCCTACGATCCAGTGAGCTACAAGTTCATTTAATTAACGAGATTTTATCACGTAGGTGTCGTGCTGTTGTTTTTTGCTGTGTTTTGGACTTCTCTTTGAGCTCTTTTTTGCGGCTGCCTATCAGAGATCCCCAAAGCATACTCCAGAGAAGTCAAAACGCCTCGAAGAATATTGACCTCTTGGGTAGATCTCACACCCTGAAGCAAAAGACGGCGGATTTTGCGAAGCAACTTGGTCTTGGGACCGGAGAGGAAGGCGGTGTTGCTCAGAACCCTCTCCATATGGGTCATTAGTTGGTCGAATTCGCCCATGGTCATCGGGATCTCCTCTTCCGCACTTTGCACAGCAGGCTCCAACGCCCCGAGACCAGACTGCTTCCGGAACTCGTATGCCATTACTGCAACCGCGGTTGCCACATTGAGAGAGGGAAAGGCTTCATTCACGTCAATCCGAAGGTGTGCGTGACACAGGTCCAGATGCGCGTTGGATAAACCACAAGCTTCCGGGCCAAAGATCAGCGCACAGTTTGTCACTTGTTGCTCAACCACCAATCGAGCTGCCGCCTGCTCAGCGTCCAGCAGAGGCCAAGCCAGTGAGCGCCTGCGAGCGGTTGCACCAATAACGCACCCGCAATCACTCACGGCCTCTTCCAGCGAATCAAACACCTTAGCCTGCTCCAGAATATCATCCGCACCTGCAGCGCGGGCGGTTGCCGCTGGATCTGGAAAGCTGCGTGGACTCACCAGACACAACTGGGTGAGACCCATATTGGCCATCACCCGGGCCGTCGCGCCAATATTCCCGGGATGGGTTGTCTCTACCATGACAATCCGTACACTCACTTCTCAACTCTCCAATCTTGTTTCTTGAGTCCTACGAACCTCGCGGACTCTCATTGGGCTACAATCCGCACCCGCAAGATACCGCTCGATCCTGGCCGGTGAGGTTGATTGAAACGCACCTTCACCCAAAGGAACGATCCAAGATCGCCCTGGCTCACTCAGGGGATCGCCACACCTTGAACCCGGAGCGTTCTCCCCAACATGCACCCGATGCTGCATACCGCTGTGCGATCCGTCCGAGAAGGTGGGCGTGTCATTTTAATGTACTTCAATCAACTGGATCGTTTGGAGTACTCCTCCAAGGGTCGTAACGACTTTGTCAGTCAGGCGGATATCGAAGCCGAACGTGCGGTTCTGGATGTCCTCACTCACGCCTATCCGGAACATGGTGTTCTCGCTGAAGAGAGCGGTCTGCAAGAGGGCTCGGAATATACCTGGGTAATTGATCCCCTCGACGGCACTACCAACTTTCTGCACGGGTTTCCGATGTTCGCAGTTTCAGTCGCAGCTATGCGCAACGGGGTTCTCGAACACGGTGTCGTCTACGATCCGCTTCGCGATGAGATGTTTACTGCCAGTCGCGGTGAGGGCGCACAACTGAACGGGAAAAGGCTCCGTGTGAGCTCGACCCGGCAACTGACGCCGGCACTGCTGGGCACAGGCTTCCCGTTTCGGGACCTCAGTATTATGGAGCCCTGGATGCGCAGTTTTCAGAGCCTCGTCCCCAAGACCGCGGGAATTCGCCGCGCGGGGGCTGCTGCGCTCGACCTTGCTTACGTTGCAGCCGGCAGATTGGATGGGTTCTGGGAGTTCGGCCTAAAACCTTGGGATATGGCGGCGGGCGCGCTTTTGATTCGCGAAGCCGGGGGGCTGGTCTCTGACGTCTCAGGAGAACAGGGGTTCATTGAAAGCGGCAACCTTGTCGCCGCCACTCCACACATTTTTGAGGATCTCAGGAAGATTGTGGCCCGAAGCGGGCTGTAATCATTTACCGCGCTGCCGACATTGCCTAAAATCTGGCGTTCGGTTCGCGAAAGTTTTTTTTGGAGACTTCTGGAGACGATAGATGACCTACGTAGTAAGCGACTCATGTATCCGCTGTAAATACACTGACTGTGTGGAGGTCTGTCCCGTAGACTGCTTCCATGAAGGCCCTAACTTTTTGGTGATCGACCCTGAGGAATGCATCGACTGCAGCCTCTGCGAGCCGGAGTGTCCTGTGAATGCCATTTATGCTGAAGAAGACCTTCCCGAGGATCAACAGGAGTTTTTGGCGCTGAACGCAGAACTCTCGCAGCAATGGCCGGTCATTACGGAGATGAAACCAGCTCCCGACGATGCGGACGACTGGAAGGAAGTCTCTGGCAAGCTGGAGCACCTGCAGCGCTGATCTGCTCTCCCCGCGTCCTCGCCAACCCAACACGGGTTCGGCTACACACCGACTCCGAGAACACGGAACAGCAGTTGCAACACGAGATTGGTGCCGATCCCGGCGAGGACGTCATCGAGCACGATACCGAAACCCCCTTTGACCTGACGATCAGCGGTTGAAATAGGCGGGGGTTTTGCGATATCTAGAATCCGAAATACGCAAAAGCCAACCACTAACGCCAGCCAGCTCGGCGGCACCAGAGCGAACGCCACCAATACACCGGCAATCTCATCGATCACGATACGCGGATCATCAGCGACACCGAGACTTTCAGCGCTGCGCCCGGCAATCCAAACTGCAGACAGGGTAACGACAGCCGTCAGGGCAAGGTAAATTTCATCTCCGCCCTGCCAGAACACCCACACGAGCAAAATGCCGGGGAGCGTCCCCACCGTACCCGGGGCGAACGGGATACGCCCTAGCCCCAGGCCTTGGCCCAAAAACAATATGACCTGATCAGACCGACGCTGCTCACTCATGTTTTTGATCTCGGCCATGCGTGCTGGTAGCCGGGTGACGCCGCATCAAGATCCAGCTCGTTTCCGAGGATACGGCAACCGCCGCGTTCTGTAATCTGTCCGATCTGAAACAACTCCTGACCCAACCGATGCCCCGTCTCAAGTACTTCCTGATGCCTGTGTTTTGGAGCGGTGAAGCAAAGCTCGTAATCATCACCACCCCCTAGCGCGAGCTCGAGCGCCGACTGACGCCCCAACAAGGCGACTGCCGATTCAAACAAAGGCAGGCTGTCTGCCTCAATGTCGGCGCCAAGTCCCCCGCTCGCGCTGAGGACGTGACCCAGATCTGCCAGCAGCCCGTCAGAAACGTCGACCGCACTGTTCGCAATACCCCCAAGAGCGCACCCCAGCTCCGTCCGCGGCTGCGGCCAACACAAAGCACGATGGAGAACTGGATCCGCATACCCCTCAGGTGAGGACAGTGCCGCGGCCGCACCTCCGATTTTCCCGCTGAGGTAAACGAAGTCGCCGGGCTGCGCGCCGGTCCTCCGAAGGACCCCTTCGGGCTCAACTTCACCGCCTACCGTCACACAGACAGCCAAAGGCCCTTTAGTGGTGTCGCCTCCGATCAGAGCGACTTCGTGTCGGTCAGCCAACTCGAAGAATCCATCGGCGAAACCATTTAGCCAGTTCTCATTCACCTCAGACAGGGTAAGGCTTAAAGTCGCCCAACCCGGCACTGCGCCCATGGCGGCGATGTCACTCAGATTCACCGCGAGCGCACGGTGCCCGACTGAGCTGGCGGATTGCGACTCCAGGAAATGCACGTCAGCCACCAGTGTATCCATTACAACGACAGCCTGTTTGCCGGCTGTCACATTGATGACGGCGCCATCATCTCCAATACCGATCGCGACCTGCGAGGATCGGCCTTCCGGACGATGGAAGATCTGATCAATCAGCTCAAACTCGTCCATGGGGCTATTAGCGGCTAGACGTCTCTCGGCTCACCAGCCAGACGGTCCAGAACGCCGTTTACGAATTTGAAACTGTCGGTCGCGCCAAAAAGGTGCGCCATCTCGATGGCCTCGTTAATTGCCACTCCGTTAGGAATATCGGGACGAAACAGGATCTCGTAAGCCCCGATTAGAAGAATTGCCCGCTCTACCGGATCCAGTTGACTCAAAGGGCGCTCAATCATGCCGTGGAGGCGTTGTTCAAGCGTGTCGCGTCTTTCCGGCACTGCCTCGATCAAATGCCTGAAGTAGGAAATATCTAAATCGCTCAGCCCATCATCACTGATGAAGGCAGCTTCGATTTCTGCCGTGGGTTGGCCTGTCAGCATCCATTGATACAGGGCCTGAGCGGCGCAACGCCGGGCAAGATGGCGACTAACCGAAGCCAACTCAGTCAGCTCGAGAACCCGGAAGATACTCAAGCACCTCCAAGCCAAAGCCAGAGAGCGCATGAGTCCGAAGCGGAGTCCCCAGGACCCGGACTTTGCCGGCACCGAGGTCCGACAGGATCTGACTGCCTGCACCCAGCATACGCAATTCACGCTCTTTTCCATCCGTCGCCGACTCGCCCCGGACCCGGCGATCTAACTGAACCGCATCTTCCGAATAAGTCAACAGAGCCAAAACGCCGCAAGGTGACTGCGCGATTCTCTCCAGTGCTGAGTCCACGCTCCAGCTTTGGGCCTCACGGGCTTCTGCCAGCATGTCAAAAGCGCCCCGGTGCGTGTGAACGCGAACCACAGCTGGCGTCTGGGGTTCGATCGTTCCGTGCACCAGCGCCATATGAACCTGTCGCAATTCACCATCTTCATAGATCACGGCGCGGAAGTCGCCATGGCGGGTGCTGACGATATTCTCAGAGATTCGCCAGACAGTCGGCTCAGTGCGCATGCGATAACGAATGAGATCTGCGATGGTGCCCAGTTTCAGACCGTGAACCCGAGCGAATTCAAGTAAATCCGGGAGTCGGGCCATAGTGCCGTCCGGATTCAGGATCTCGCAGATAACGCTGGCAGGTTCAATCCCCGCAAGACGCGCAAGATCCACCCCCGCTTCCGTGTGACCTGCCCGGGTCAGCACTCCTCCAGGCTGCGCCATGATGGGGAAAACATGTCCGGGGCTCACGATATCCTCCCCCGTGGCATTCTCACTCACTGCAGTACGAATGGTATGGGCCCGATCTGCGGCAGAGATACCGGTACTCACGCCATCGGCTGCCTCGATTGATACCGTAAAGTTGGTCGAGTAGCGCGCGTTATTGTCATTGACCATCAGGGGTAATTTCAGGTGACGGCAGCGCTCTTCGGTCAATGTCAGGCAGATCAGCCCTCGGCCCTCGGCCGCCATGAAATTGATGTGCTCCGCCGTCACAAATCCTGCGCCGATCACAAGATCACCTTCATTCTCGCGATCCTCATCGTCCACGAGGATGACCATCTTGCCATCCCGATAATCCTGAAGGACTTCCTCTATCGGGCTGACACCATGCTTGTTGTCGGTCTCGCTCATTATTGCACCTTATCTCTGTCCGGCACGGTCAGCCTCCGGGCTCCTAGCCTCAAAAACCCAAACTCGGTCACCATCCGCTCTTGTCTCAACTGCATTCCTGCATGCGTTTCAGGTAACGGGCAACCATGTCTACCTCAAGATGAACACTGTCTTCCGCCACAAGCCGTCCAAGTGTTGTGACGCCAAGAGTATGCGGAACAAGATTCACCTCAAAGATTACTCCCGCTTGAGTATCCTTCACGTCATTCACAGTCAGGCTGACACCGTCCAGGGTGACAGAGCCTTTTTCCGCGATAAAGGCCGCCACCTCACGTGCTCCGGAAAACCGCATTCGGGTTGACCGGGCTGAGGCCTCCGACTCTATCAGGGTAGCCAATCCATCCACATGCCCACTGACCAAATGCCCGCCAAAACGATCCTGAGCACCCATCGCCAACTCGAGATTAACGCCGTCACCCAGTTTCCGGTTTCCGAGCAAAGTCCTGGATAACGTCTCTTTTGACACATCAAAAGAGAGACAACCCGATGCAATACTCACGGCAGTCAGGCAAACCCCCGCCACAGCAATGCTGTCGCCAAGTTTCACGAGCGTCGTATCGAGGGCGCTCGGGCGGATGCCGATAACGAGATCACCCTCACGAGGCTCTAAAGACTCGATCTCGCCAATATCCTGAACAATCCCAGTAAACATCGCCTACCCCTCTTTCGACGGACTATAAACAAGCCGTAAGTCCCGCCCAATTTTGGAAACGTCCTTCAACTCAAACTTCACGCGATCACCTATGGACCGAATCCCACGCATCACAAACATCCCTCTGCCGCCGGTTCCGAGCATATCAGGCGACTGGTAAATCCAGATTTCGTCTACCAAGCCGCGCGAAACAAAAGCACCTGCGACACCGGCCCCGGCTTCGACCAAAACCTCGTTACAGGCGCGCTCCGCGAGCAGATCCAACAGCCCCGCAACATCTACCCGGCCATCTTCTCCAGCGAGGCATAACTGTTCGGTTCTCGCATCAAATCCGTAGCCTTCATCATCTGCACGACTCGTAACAATCAATACATCTCCAGGCTCGGAAAACAGACGAGCGCTCGGGTCCAATTGCCCATTTCCATCCAGAACTACCCTCAGGGGCTGCACGACCTCTTCGTCGACACGAGCATTCAGGCGCGGGTCATCCTCCCTCACGGTCCCGATCCCTGTCACTATCGCACAGCTGCGCGCCCTTAACTGATGCACCTCTGCCCGCGCAGCCTCTCCGGTAATCCATTGACTGCTTCCATCATTGGCAGCCGTTCTCCCGTCCATCGTGGCCGCCACCTTAAGCCTGACCAAAGGACGACCACTTGTCATCCTTTTGCAAAAACCCGCATTAAGCTCTACCGCGCCGCAGTCCTGCTTCGATATCTCAGCCACGATACCCGCAGAACGAAGCATCTCAATTCCCTGACCGGCAACTTGCGGGTTGGGGTCAATCATCGCTGCCACGACTCTGCTGACCCCAGCATCCACGAGAGCTTGGGCACAGGGTCCTGTGCGTCCGGCGTGCGCGCACGGTTCAAGGCTAACAAAGATTTCGCTTCCTTTCGCCCGATCACCCGCGGCAGACAGCGCGTGGATTTCCGCATGGGACTCACCCGCTCGCTCATGCCATCCTTCACCAACAATTTCGTCATCCTGAACGACCACGCAACCGACGCGCGGGTTGGGCTTGGTTGTATACAGGCCCCTTTTGGCAAGTTCCACCGCGCGGGCGATAAAACGAAGGTCTCGATCCGAATGATCAGGGGTATTCATTTCCGCCGACCTGATTTTGGCTCTGCCAGCAATGACAACTGGGTGACGTTGCTTGTAGGCTGTCGGTCCTTTCGCAACCGATCAATCTCTTTGCTGAAAGCCGCCACATCCTCAAAACTTCGGTAAACCGAGGCATAACGGACATAGGCGATTTCATCGATCTGCGGAAGAAGGCTCATCACAATCTCCCCGATCGCAGCGGATCGCACCTCCGGCTCACCGCTTAACTGAATCTGACGGCTGACGTCGTTGATCAGAGCATCCACCTGATCAAGACCTACCGGGCGCTTCTCCAGCGCACGAAGCAACCCACGGCGAAGTTTCTCTTCATCCCAGGTTTCCCGCCTGCCATCACTCTTGACGACTCTCGGTTGTTCACGCTCAAAACGCTCAAACGTCGTAAAGCGATGGCTGCAGGCCTGACACTCCCGACGTCGCCGTACGCTCGCACCGGCGTCGCCCAATCGTGAGTCGATAACCCGAGTATCGTCGCTGGAACAGGCGGGGCAACGCATAGCAGGCCTTTCAGGCGCCGCAACAGGCCTAAGGAGCCGGGTCGCCCTCCGCTTCCGCACCTTCCTTGGCCACAGGGAGCATATCCTCTCGGGAAATACCCAGGACCAATACGGCGGGACTGGCGACGAAGATTGAAGAATAAGTTCCGATCAACACACCGATCAAGAGCGCAATCGCGAACCCTTTGATGATCTCACCACCGGCCAGCAGCAGGGTCAGCACCACCAGCAGGGTGGTCACAGAAGTCAGTACGGTACGCGGCAGCGTTTCATTGACCGAGCGATTCATTATCTGAAGAACAGAGCCTTTACGCATTTTGCGGAAGTTATCCCTGATGCGGTCGAACACAACGATCGTGTCATTCAATGAATACCCGATCACCGCCAGGACAGCCGCTAGAACCGGCAGTGAAAACTCGATTGCCAGAACAGAAAACACGCCCAGCGTGATCAGGACATCGTGAACCAGAGCGATCACCGCACCCACCGCAAAACGCCATTCAAACCTGAAAGCGACGTAGATGAGAATGCCGATCAACGCATAAAGCATTGCGAGTCCGCCCTTCTCGGTCAGTTCGTCTCCTACCTGCGGGCCCACAAATTCGACTCGGCGCATTTGAACCTGGCAATCCTCTACGCCTCCTCCGGCGCCGACACATTGCTGGAGGCCGCCCTGCGCACTCTCTGTCAGGGTCTCTCCAGCCGCAATCCTGAGAGCGCCGACGACATCGCTGCTCTGTTCAGATGCCGCTTTATCGGCACTCACCGGAAGCCGGACAAGGATATCCCTTGAAGTGCCAAAGTACTGCACAATGGCATCCTCGATTCCGGCTTCTCTTAGCGTTGATCGAACCGCAACCGGATCGGCCGACTGCAAATACTCCAGTTCCACCAAAGTGCCGCCTGTGAAATCGATCCCGAAATTCAGGCCGCGAACCCCAAGAGAACCAATACTGACTGCGAGAAGCACGGCGGACAATATCCATGCTGCCCGGCGCCTGCCAAGAAAATCGAACTCGGTGACTTTTTTAAAGATCCGCATTGCTTCAGCCGCTAGATTGCCAGGGACTTAACGCGCTTGCCGCCATAGAGGTAATTCACCAAAGCGCGGGTTACCACGATCGCTGTAAACATTGACGTGATAATCCCGATGCTCAATGTGACGGCAAATCCCTTGATGGGGCCGGTGCCAAAATTAAACAGTACGATGGCGGCAATCAAGGTAGTGATGTTTGCATCGACAATGGTTGAAAGTGCCCGCTCGTAACCGGTATGAATGCTCGCCTGAGGCGTCGAGCCATTTTGAATCTCTTCCCTGATACGTTCGAAAATCAGGACGTTCGCATCCACCGCCATCCCGACGGTAAGCACAATACCCGCAACACCCGGAAGCGTAAGCGTGGCCTGCAGCATGGAAAGCACCGCCACGATCAGAACAAGGTTGAGCGCGAGGGCCACATTTGCAAATACCCCAAAGACCCGGTAGTAGATCATCATAAAGATGAGAACAAGAATGAAGCCAACCAGTACTGATCTGAATCCCTGATCGATATTGGCCTGACCCAGACTCGGACCCACGGTCCGCTCCTCAATGATCTCCACCGGGGCTGCGAGGGACCCTGCGCGCAGCATCAGAGCAAGATCACGGGCCTCGTTCACGCTATCAAGCCCTTCGATCTGGAATCGCTTGCCTAACTGGTCCCGAATGACAGGCGCGGTGATGACTTCCTCAATTCGCTGCTGGGTACGCAGGACACGACCCTGATCGTCTTTCATCGGCAGACCATCCGCATCGGTCCGGATCGTTGACCGATTCTCGATATACAGCACGGCCATTCGTTTGCCGATATTCTTGCCGGTGATCTTCTGATTAATTCGCGCCCCAATTGCGTCCAGAGTAATGCTCACGATTGGGCCGCCGCTCTGCGTGTCGATACTTGCCGCCGCATCGACAATGTTTTCTCCAGAGTAGATAACGCGCTTCTCCAACAAAATCGGGCGGTCATCACGAAATCGGTAAATCTTTGATCCCGGTGGCACCTTACCGCCCAACGCGGCTTCCAGGCTATGCTCTTCATCGACCATCATCATCTCAAGCGTAGCGGTCCGGCCGAGAATACGTTTGGCGCGGGCGGTATCCTGAACCCCCGGCAGTTGGACAACAATCCGCCGATCCCCCTGTCGCTGGACGACGGGCTCGGCCACGCCGAGTTCGTCGACCCGATTTCGTAGAGCAGTCACATTCTGCTCGAGCGCAAATTTGAACAGCTGATCAATTTCTGTTTCCGCCAGGCTGGCACTGAGGACTTCATCTGAGCCTGTATCGTCCGCAGTTGCCACGAGTCCAGGCAACTCTTTGCGGATTGTTTTGAGTGCTTCCTCGGCCGCATCGGCAGAGCGAAGCGTGATCTTGATGCCGCCCGCGCCGTCACGGGCAATACCGCGATATCGGATCTTGGCTTCTCGCAGTGTCGCTCGAAGATCTGCGACGTACCGATCCTCCGCGCGCCTCTGCGCCGTCGCCATATCAACCTCGAGCAGAAAATGCACTCCTCCCCGAAGATCCAGACCAAGATACATCGGCAGGGCCCCCGCGTTTGAGAGCCATTGGGGTGCTGCCGGCAGAAGCGTCAGCGCGATGGTGAACCCGGCCGGCAGGCGCGCCTCCAGCATGTCCCTAGCCTGAAGCTGTTCGTCCGTTGTGCTGAATCGGATTCGAATCCCCGAATCGTCCAGGGATACAGAGTCATAAGCGAGACCCGCCTCATCCAATACCGTCTGAACCTCTTGGAACTGTTCTGCGCCAAGAGTGCCGCCGCGAGCCCCGCGCAGGTGAATGTCGGGCT
>WTHR01000149.1 GCA_011523045.1 Gammaproteobacteria bacterium
CTACACGTTGGAGTCAGGGACCGCGTTCTTTTTCTCCGAGATAAAGTCGCGTAACCCCTCGTCAACGCCTTCGTCAATAGCAGGAGGCTCATAGTTGGCGAGCATCTGTTTCCAGGTTGCGTTGGCCCGTTGCGCAGCATCCAGTGCACCCTCGGACTCCCACTGCTCAAAACTGTTGCTGTCGGCCGTGGTGGATCGATAGAACGCAGTTTCAAAATTCGCCTGTGTGTGGCCGCACCCGAGAAAATGGTTTCCAGGGCCTACTTCAGCAAGCGCCTCCATGGCTTGGCCATTCACTGAATCATCAACTCCGGAAAGAAAGACTTCGATCATGCCGGCTTGATCAGCATCGAGGATGAACTTCTCATAGCCCATAGCCAACCCGCCTTCCAGCCACCCGGCGGTATGCAGCATGAAGTTGACACCGGCGAGCATCGCACTTTGAAGGGTGTTGGCTGACTCATAGGCTGCTTGCGCATCGGGCAACTTGGAGGCGCACAAGCCGCCCCCGCTACGAAAGGGCACCCCCAGACGGCGGGCCAGAGCAGCACAGATAAAAATCACCATGCTGGGTTCGGGTGTTCCGAAAGTCGGAGCCCCGGATTGCATCGAAACGGCGCTCGAAAAGGTGCCGAAAATAACCGGCGCCCCAGGCCTGACGAGTTGTGTAAAGCAAATGCCGGCCATCGCCTCGGCCAGGATCTGGGTGCAGGTCCCCACAACGGTGACCGGCGACATCGCGCCGGCCAGAATGAACGGCGAGATCACGGTTGCCTGGTTGTTTTCGGCATAAACACGCGCTGCGCCCAACATCGTGGCATCAAACGTCATCGGCGAATTCGCGTTAATCAAACTGGTGATGACACAGTTTTGATCGACGAATTCGGCACCGAATACGATTTTCGCCATATCGACAGTGTCCTGCGCCCGGCTCGGTTCCGTCACGGAGCCCATGAACGGTTTATCCGACAGCTTGAGGTGGCTGTAGACCATATCGAGGTGTCGTTTATTCACCGGGATATCCACTGGCTCACAAACGGTTCCCCCGGAGTGATGAAGTGACGGACTGAGATAAGCCAGACGCACAAAGTTCTCGAAGTCGGCCAGGGTGGCGTAGCGCCTGCCTTGGTCAAGGTCATGCACAAAAGGGGGCCCATAGGCCGGGACCAAAACGCAATGGTCGCCCCCGATGCGAACGCTACGCTCCGGGTTTCGTGCGAACTGTGTGTACTCGTTTGGTGCGCTGGCGTTGATGATCGACCGGCACATACCTTTGGGGAAGCGAACACGTTCCCCGTCAATCTGGGCGCCAGCCTCTTTAAAGCGGGCTAGGGCGTCGGGATCATCGCGAAAATCAATGCCGGTCTCGGCGAGGAGCGTCTCGGCATTGGTTTCAATCAATTCAAGCAGCTCTTCGCTGGCGAGCTCGTACGGCGGGATCCGGCGGGTGATGTAGGGAATGCCCGCTCGTGTGACGCCTGCGCGTTTGGCGCGCTTCGCAGAGCGCGCACTGCCTCGTGTTCGTCGTCGTTCCTGACTCATGACTGGATACCGGTTTTATTAATAGGATTATCAAGCCCACGCGTGAAAGGGGATTTTAGAAGAACGACACTCAAATAGTCTTGACCGGCAGCCAGAAGGATCCGGGTCGATGCGCCGGCTGCGGTGCGACGGAATTGCACAGAAATCTGGCGCTTTTAAAGGCTTTGAGTGTCAACAGACCGTAGACTCGGCTCAATAGCGAAAATAGAATACGCCATCCAAGGTCTGGCGCGACTTAAACGGGACTAGCTCGATCAGCGTCAGGAAAGTGATTGCAGAAATAACCACGAGATGTGACAGCATGAAAGTACTTGTTCCAATCAAGCGCGTGATCGATGCCAACATTAAGGTTCGTGTTAAGGCGGATAATAGTGGTGTCGAGTTGAACAATGTCAAAATGGCGATGAATCCCTTCTGCGAAATTGCAGTCGAGGAAGCCATTCGGATGCGAGAGTCCGGTACGGCAGATGAAGTGATTGTCGTAGCGGTCGGCCCGAGTCAGAGTCAGGAGACTCTGCGAACGGGACTTGCAATGGGGGCGGATCGAGCCATATTGATCGAAACGGACCCGATCCCGGAACCGTTGGCAATCGCCAAGTTGCTGAAGGCGGTGGCCGAGAAAGAAGATCCCGGGATGATTATCCTGGGCAAGCAGGCAATCGACGGGGACAATAACCAGACGGGACAGATGCTGGCCGGACTGCTCAACTGGTCGATCGGCTCGTTTGTCTCAAAGTTGTCGATAGAGGGGTCAACCGTCAAGGTGACCCGAGAGGTCGACGGTGGCCTGGAGAATATCGACCTGGCCGCCCCTGCCGTGATCACTGTGGATCTTCGGCTCAATGAACCTCGCTATGCCTCCTTGCCAAACATCATGAAGGCAAAGAAAAAACCCCTGGATACCCACACCCCCGAGGAGTTGGGCATCGATGTCTCCCCGAGACTGGAAGTCCTCCGGGTATTGGAACCCCCAGGCCGAGCGGCAGGTGTCAGAGTAGAGAGCGCGGATGAACTGGTCGAAAAATTGCGAAACGAGGCAAAGGTGATCTGATGAGTATTCTGGTTATTGGAGAACACGATAACACGGCGCTTAGGCCGTCTACATTGAATGTCGTGACGGCTGCCAAGGCACTCGGCAGTGACATTGATGTCCTGATCGCCGGCAGCGACTGTCAGGGTGCTGCCGATGAAGCAGCCACTATCGCTGGGGTCGCCCGGGTACTCAAGGCGGACGATGCCGCGTTATCGGATGGCCTGGCGGAAAATATGGCACCGCTGGTGCAGTCTCTGGCGGGGAATTACTCGCATGTGCTCGCCCCAGCGACGACTTATGGGAAAAATCTTCTCCCCCGGGCTGCAGCGATTCTCGATGTGCAACAGATTTCCGACATCAGCGGTATCGAGAGTGAGGATACCTTTGTCCGGCCGATTTATGCCGGTAACGCGATGGCAACGGTCCGATCCAATGACGCTCTGAAGCTCATCACCGTTCGCACTACGTCGTTTGAGGCTGCCGAATTTGGCGGGGCAGCCCCGGTGGAGGATGTATCTGGCGGAATTGATGCCCAGTTGTCGACATTTGCAGGGGAAGAGCTCACTCGTTCGGAGCGCCCGGAGCTCACTACGGCAGATATTATCGTTTCGGGCGGTCGGGGTATGCAGAGTTCGGAAAACTTTGCCATGCTGGAAACCTTGGCAGACAAACTCGGTGCCGCAGTGGGCGCATCGCGTGCTGCGGTGGATGCCGGGTATGTTCCCAACGACTACCAGGTTGGCCAAACAGGCAAGGTAGTCGCCCCCAATGTCTATATCGCAGTAGGTATTTCTGGGGCCATCCAGCACCTTGCCGGGATGAAAGACTCCAAGATTATCGTCGCGATCAACAAAGATGAAGAAGCACCAATTTTTCAGGTCGCAGACTATGGTTGGGTTGCAGATTTGTTCGAGGCAATACCGCAGTTAGAAGCCGCGTTGGGAGCGAACGCTTCCTAAAGCGAATGCCGAGAACGTTGGTTCGGCTGTGAATAAAATTTGATTCACTGAGTCGACAAAAATCGCCCCGGGGTAACCGGGGCGCCCGCCGCCGCGGCTAATCTGAGGTGACGGACATTTGAGACACTTCCCTGTGGTCGCGCCACCCATCGCAGTGACGTCTTGATTTTGTGAGACTCTAGGGTGATGGTCAGTGAAATCCATCACCGCAACCTATCTGTGAAGTAGGCTAAGCCGTTCTGACTAGAGCCCCATCACCGAAAACAACTCGGCAGGATTAAGGGCAACCCGATCAGCGCCCCAGCCTTTCGCTTGATCTGCGGGACGGTATCCCCAGGTTACCGCGATGGTCCGCATTCCGCTCGCGCGTCCGGCATCAATATCCCGAAGGTCGTCACCGATCATTACTCCGGCGTCGGGCGGCACCCCCATTTCTTCGCAAGCCAACTGCAAGGGCGCGGGATGAGGCTTCGACTGGCTAAGCGTATCGCCGCTGACCACGCTGCCCGGACGGGCATCCAGTCCGAGCGCCGCCAGCAGGGGTTTGGTGAAGCGTTGCGGCTTGTTGGTAACAATGCCCCAGGGGATGTTTCTTTTCTCGAGCCCCGCCAATACGTCGCGGATACCGGGGAAGAGTTCTGTCTGTGTGCAGAGGTTTCGGAAGTACTCCTCGAGCAGGCTCTGGCGATGCGGACTACTGCGGGCCTCTTCTTTTGTAATTTTCAAACCGTTTTGAATTAGTCCAACGCTACCATCTGCGACCCACCAGCGCGCGACGCCAAGGTCTACTTCGCTATGACCAAGCGAACGCAGGGTGTGGTTGAGGGCTGCTACCAGATCCGGGGCGGTATCCGCCAGCGTGCCATCAAGGTCAAACAGGACATGTCGCGGAGGCTGTCCGTTCTCAAAAATCGCCATGGATTGTTTCGGGAGCGGCAGGGCTTGAATAGTGGCAGAGATAGTTGACGTCAACGCCGTCGCCCAGGGTGTAACGCTTGGTGATCGGGTTGTAATGCATACCCGTGATGGAAGAAAGCGATAACCGAGCAGATCTCGCCCAACCATCAAGCTCAGATGGGCGAATAAATTTTTTGTAATCGTGCGTGCCCCGGGGAAGCAGCGAGAGAACATATTCGGCGCCAACGATAGCAAACACGAAAGACTTCAAGTTACGGTTTATGGTGGAAAAGAAAATATTGCCGCCTGGGCGCACAAGTTTTGAACAGGCCTCTATCGCTGAGGCGGGGTCAGGAACGTGCTCGAGCATTTCAAGACAACAGACCACATCAAACGAGTTTTCTTCGTTCTCAAGGAGGGCCTCCACCGTGGTGTGCCGGTAATCAATTTCGACATTATTTGCGACTGCGTGCAATCGCGCGACGTTGACTGGAGCGAGTCCCGCGTCAATACCGACAACTTTTGCGCCTTTTGCAGCAAGGCTTTCGGAGAGAATGCCTCCTCCGCATCCGACGTCGAGGACCCGAGCACCCGCGAGATTTACCCTTTCGTCGATATAACCGAGTCGAAGCGGATTGATCGCGTGCAGTGGGGCAAACTCGCTCTGGGGATCCCACCATCGCGAAGCGAGAGCTTCAAATTTGAGAAGTTCTTGTGGGTCTGTATTCTGCATGGCTGGTGTGTCCCAAGTTCAATTGTAGCCTTGTGCAAGCGTCAGGCCCTTCAAAACCGCTTCACAAGAAGAGCCGCATGTAAGAAACAAACCGGCCTTTGCTTGTCATCTTGTTGTTTTCGCGAGACAAACTGGTTAAACTCCCGCGTCGCGGTGCGGGGTGGAGCAGTCTGGCAGCTCGTCGGGCTCATAACCCGAAGGTCGTAGGTTC
>WTHR01000193.1 GCA_011523045.1 Gammaproteobacteria bacterium
TTGGGATGTCATGTTGAAACAGGGTGCTCGTCTTGGGGTGTCTGTCGTCGCCATGTTGATTCTGGCGCAGGTGTCACCCGAGACACTTCGTCGGCTATCGCCCCACCTTTTTGTTATTGGCCTCATCGCGCTGCTCGGTGTACTGTTGATCGGAGTCACTGCCAAAGGGGCGCAGCGTTGGCTGGATCTGGGCGTTGTACGGTTTCAGCCGTCTGAGTTGATGAAGCTCGCTGTCCCAATGGCAGTCGCATGGCTGCTCACGCGAGGCCGGATGCCGCCAAGCTTCTCCATGGTAATGGCAGCATTAATGGTCACGCTTATTCCGGCAGGTCTGGTGGTGATACAGCCTGATCTGGGTACAGCGATCATGCTGATTGTCTCGGGCATGATTGTTGTCTTTCTGGCGGGTATCCGCTGGCATCACATCATGATGCTGTTGGCTGCCCTTGCTGCCTTGGCGCCTTTTCTGTGGTCCCGGCTTGATGGTTATCAGCAGCAGCGAATCCTGACGTTGTTTGACCCCTTTGCTGATCCGCTGGGGAGCGGTTATCAGACGATTCAGGCGCAGATTGCCATCGGATCGGCGGGTATCTGGGGCAAAGGATGGCTTGAGGGCAGCCAGTCGCATCTCGAATTTATTCCCGAGCGCAGTACTGATTTCATTTTTGCCGTCTTTGCCGAGGAGTTTGGGTTGATCGGCGTATTGATGCTGGTCCTTCTCTATTTGTTTATCGTGGGTCGCTGCCTGGTCATGGCCTACCACACCCGGGACACTTACTCGCGATTGCTGATCGGGGCCTTGGCTCTGACCTTTTTCTTTTATTTGTTTGTTAATCTTGGGATGGTGTCCGGCATTCTCCCGATTGTCGGGGTGCCGCTGCCCTTGATCAGCTATGGAGGGACTTCCATGCTGACTCTGATGGCAGGCTTCGGCATGATTATGGGAATGCACGCAAGACGCCGACTGATGACGTGAGGAGAGCATGGTGAAGGATCAATCAGGGGTTTGCCGAACACGACGATGGTGTGCTGGGGTGCTGAGCGCCCTGGCAATATGGGCGTCACCGCTTCATGCGGTCTCTCTTGAAAAATATCCCGAGCTGGCCGAGTTAGCTGATCGCCTGGATGGAGTAGAGGGGCTGCAAGGGCAAAAGATGAAGTCGTGGTTTCGCGACGCGAAGATTCAGACCAAGATTATCGACGCGATGAATCGTCCTGCTGAGCGGTTGTCATGGCACCGTTACCAATCCCTGTTTGTCAATCCGGCATCCATTAATGGCGGGATTCAGTTTCTCAAACAGCATGCACAGATTTTGGCGAGGGCCGAGGAACGTTTTGGTGTCCCGGCAGAGATTATTGTCGCGATCATCGGCATCGAAACCCGCTATGGCAAAGTGCTGGGCAGTTTACGGGTGTTGGACAGTTTGGTGACGCTCTCTGTTGAATATCCTCGACGGAGTAAGTTTTTCTCCTCGGAATTGGAACACTTTATGCAGTTGGTCGCTGAGCAGGGTCTGGATCCGCTGGCGGTCAAAGGCTCTTACGCCGGCGCGATGGGTATTCCCCAATTTATGCCGAGCAGTTACCGCAGCTATGCGGTCGATTTCGACGGAGATGGCCGTGCTGATCTTCTGAACAGCGTGGCAGACGCGATTGGCAGCGCTGCCAATTACCTGGCTCGTCACCGCTGGGCGCCAAATGAAGCGATTGTGACTCGTGTTCTCAACGCGCCAGAGGGGCTCGATGAACTGGTCACGCGAAAATTGAGCCCCAATTCACCGCTGTCTTCAGTGAGGGCGCTGAACGTACCCGTCTCGGGCGATGCGGATGAGAAGGTGGGGGTGATGCGCTTCGAGGGAAAACTCGGACCGGATTATCGGCTTGGCCACCACAATTTTTTTGTGATTACCCGCTACAACCGTAGCCAGAACTACGCTATGTCGGTCTTTGAACTCGCAGAGCAGATCGCATCAGCTACTGGAAACTGAGTATGCGATGGTGCCGGTGGGCAGTCCTGGCGGCTGCATTCCTGATGCTTGCCGGCTGCAGTGTTTTTCGTGATCCCCCGTCCGGTGGCGCCTATTTCGAAGACGACGGCCCGCCTGACTCCAGCCCCGATCCTGCGTCGGTTGCCAACGCAGTCCCCAGAGCCGAGCCGTTGAGCAGAATTGGAAATGCCCCCTATACGGTATTTGGTGTTCGATATGTGCCCATGTCCTCCGTCAGGGTGGGTTATTCAGAGACCGGAGAGGCCTCCTGGTATGGAAGAAAATTTCATGGCCGAACCACCTCCAATGGAGATGAGTACGATATGTTTGCCATGACGGCAGCTCACAAGACTTTGCCGCTGCCGACCTATCTTGAGGTGCGCAATCTCGCTAACGGCCGCGAAGTGCTGGTTCGGGTAAATGATCGCGGGCCGTTTCTGGGCGGCAGAATTCTGGATCTGTCGTATATGGCAGCGGAGAAACTGGGTGTGGTCGAGTCAGGGACAGCGCCGGTTCAGATCCGGGTTGTTGCGACAGCAACGGGTCGGGAAAATTCCTCCTCCAAGACCAATTACAGTAAAGCC
The DNA here is from genome assembly GCA_011523045.1 of Gammaproteobacteria bacterium. Taxonomy (GTDB): domain Bacteria; phylum Pseudomonadota; class Gammaproteobacteria; order Arenicellales; family UBA868; genus UBA868. The sequence continues at coordinate 2,573 of WTHR01000193.1, forward strand.
CAGTCTGCTGTTTTTCTGCAGGCAGGCAGTTTCCGGCTCAGGGGGAACGCAGATCGCCTTAAAACACAGCTTGTCGAGAGCGGGATTCCCCATATCCGGATCGTAACGGTGGATTATCAGGAGAATCGTTATTATCGGGTTCAAGCAGGGCCACTAACGGCCACCAACGCCGTCCAGAGGCAACGGACCATAATTATGAATGTTACCGGCACTGAGCCGACGGTAGTCAGGGAGTGAAGTCAATCATGAGCAGAAAGTGGGTCAACATACTGCGCCGGGGGATTGTGAGCATGTGCATTGCACTGATGCCCTGGACCGTATCCGCCGAATTGGAGTCGGATCTTGCCGAGCCGATGCAGTCGAGTATTCCGCCGCCAAAACTGAAAGTATCGTCGTGGCTGCTGATGGATGCGGCAACCGGACTCACGCTGGCGGGTGACCGTGCGGACACCCCCGTTGAGCCCGCCAGCCTGACCAAATTGATGACCGCCTATATCGTCTTTCGGGAGATCGAACGGGGCACGATAAAAAAGGACGACACGGTCGTTGTCAGTGAGAAAGCCTGGCGCTCGGAAGGATCTCGGATGTTTATTGAAGCGGGCGACAAGGTCCGGATCGAAGATCTGCTGATGGGGCTTATCGTGCAGTCGGGTAATGACTCAGCCGTGGCACTGGCCGAACATGTTGCGGGCAGTGAAGAAGGCTTTGCGGATTTGATGAATCAGACCGCGGCAGAACTGGGGATGGTGAACAGCCACTTTGTTAACAGCGCGGGCATGCCGCACCCGGATCACTACACCACAGCCCGGGATGTGACGTTGCTGACCCGCGCCATTATCGATCAGCAACCCGACCATTACGCCATGTATGCGATTCGGGAGTTCACCTGGAACGATATCACCCAGAAGAACCGCAATCCTCTTCTGGGACGCGACAGCAGTATTGACGGCGTCAAGACAGGCCATACCCGGTCCGCGGGGTACTGTCTGGTAGGGTCTGCCGAGCGGGACGGGATGCGACTGATTGGCACAGTGATTGGCGCACAGAGTGACCGCGAGCGCGCGGATGCGGTGTATTCATTGCTGCGCTTTGGATTTGCCGCCTACGAACACCATGATCTGTATCCGGCAGGTCAAAAGGTGGTGGAATCGCAGGTATTTAAGGGGGCGGCGCAAACTGTCTCTTTGGGGTTATCAGAGCCGATTGCGCTGGTCATGGCCAAAGGCCTTGGCAAAAAACTGAAGGCAGGCGTAGCGCTGACAGATCCCGTGCTTGCGCCAGTGGCAGGTGGTCAGGTACTCGGTACCTTGACAGTCACCCTTAACGATGACGAACTGTTGTCCAGACCATTGGTGGCTTTGCAGGATGTGGAAGCGGGATCATGGATGACGCGACTGTCTGATACCGTTCGCTTGTGGTTCCACTGATGGCGAACGAAAGCAAAGCCGATGAGATTCCCGAGGAGTTGCTGAGTTTTCCCTGTGAATTCCAGATCAAGGCAATGGGTAAGCAGGTGACAGGTTTTGATGACCGTGTCCGGCAAATTGTTTCAAGACACCTGCATGGCGGGAAAATTCTTGACCTTCGAGTCCGGGAGAGCGGTACCTCAAAGTATGTCTCTGTGAGTTGTACGATTGAAGCGACCAGCCGCCAGCAACTGGATGCGATCTATTTGGACCTCAATAGTGAGAACGACATTCTGCTGACTCTCTAGCGGCCAGGCGGGGCAACGTAACATGATGCGCCAGTTGGAATTTCGCCGATTGGGGGTCCGCGATTACGGCATCACTGCGGACGCGATGCGCACGTGGACACAGGCAAGGACGCCCGAGGTGGCTGATGAGATCTGGTTTCTGGAGCACGCACCGGTCTACACCCAGGGAGTCAGTTGCAGCGAGTCCGTTCGGGAGGGCGCGCCAGATATTCCTCTCTTGAAATCGGATCGTGGCGGACAGATTACCTATCATGGGCCAGGACAACTGGTTGCCTATCTGCTGTTGGATCTTCGCCGGTTAGGCCTTGGTGTGCGCCAGTTGGTCAGCCTGATTGAAGCATCCGTGATTGAGTTACTTGGTGGATATGGCCTCACTGCTGTTGCCCGACCCGGTGCGCCCGGCGTGTATGTGGACGGCGAAAAAATTGCTGCGCTTGGGTTGCGGGTGAGATCCGGATGCTGTTATCACGGCCTCAGTCTGAATGTAGATATGGAATTGGAACCTTTTTCCCGTATAAACCCGTGTGGGTTTGCAGGGTTGGGCGTGACCAGCATGAAAGAGCAAGGGTTATCAGTCCAGGTAGACGAAGCGGCGGACGCCTTGGAGCGAATTCTTGAGGCCCGTCTTTTGGGAAAGCAGACCCACTTCGACTGAGAAGCGGGCGTCTGCTTCAGGACTCAGTCAGGACGGTTGTGCATCCAAGTCGGCGCGTTCTCGTGCTTCGGCGAGTCTTTGTGGTGTTCCGATATCCATCCACCTGCCGTGATAAAGCTGGCCGCTGAGACGACGGTCCTGGGCGGCTTGATTCAGCAAGGGCGCAAGCGGAAGCCGTCCGCCAGGATGCCTCGCAAAGAGAGATTTACGGTAAAGACCGATCCCTGCATAAGTCAGCGTGTTGGACGCCGCCTGTTTCATCTGGACGAAGGATTCATGAAGGCCAAAATCCCCGTCCGGGTGGTGGGGCGGGTTAGGCACCAGAACCAGGTGGGCGTCGCTGTTGATGGTGTCCGGCAGTGTTGAAAAGGGAAAATCGGTCCATACATCGGCAT
>WTHR01000067.1 GCA_011523045.1 Gammaproteobacteria bacterium
TCTTTTTCAGTCATCAGAACAGTCGTCTCCGCGGGGATGTCATCAGCGGAGAATTGATAATGGTCTGGAAACGGATGCGCGCTTATCTTCAAGCCATGCTGTCTCAGTAGGCCAAAAAACCGCTCCGCGCGATGGATGCCGGCTAGAGCGGCGAGTGGCGCATCACGAAATTCGTCTAGCGAGACCTCTTCTCCTGAAACAAGATTGCGCGCACTGCCAAGAGCGGCGCTGACGCTGTATTCGCCCGCGCTTGCCTGACCTCCGCGCCGAACTCGGATATCGGCGGATGCAAGACGAGCCGGCGGTTCTCGCAACGGTCCAGCGGGGAGCAAAAAACCGTTACCCAATCCCTCGATGCCGTCGACCATAACGATCTCCGCACTACGGGCCATAGCGTAATGTTGAAGACCATCGTCGGAAATCACAATATCAACGGACTCCTGTAAGAGCTTTTCGACCGCTTGCGCTCTGCGCTTCGCCACCGCGACAGGAAGACCGGTCTTTCTCGCAACCAACACGGGCTCATCGCCGAAGTGGCGAGGATCTCCATCCGCAGGCACAAGTTCGGCCTCTGCTACGCTGCCGCGATAACCTCGACTCACGATCCCCGGACGCCACCCTCTTGTTTTTAGTTGTTCTGCCAGAGTCATCACGAAAGGCGTTTTACCGGTACCGCCCACCGTCAGATTTCCGACCACGACAACCGGAATATCAAAACGATATATCTTTAAAACCCCGCAAATGTAGGCGGCTTTTCTAAGCTTTGTGACCAACCCGTAAACAAGGCTCAAGGGCGTGAGTGCAAGGCTCACGGCAGTGGGTGCGCGCCAGTGCTGCTGAATACGTTCAGCCAGCGTCATAGCCGTTCCTACCCGGTCTCGTCTGCGGAGGCCTGAGCCTGTTGGGTAAGCCACATCCTGGCATAGGCGCCATTTTGTGCCAAAAGGCTCTCGTGGGTGCCTGATTCAATAATCTTTCCTGAAGCGAAGACGTGAATGAGGTCGGCGTGGGTAATGAAACTTAGTCGATGAGCAATCAAAAGCACTGATCGCTGTCCCCGAAACTGCGCGATAGCATGTTTCATCGACTCCTCGGACAGCATGTCCAGCGCCGAAGTGGCTTCGTCGAGCACCAGCATGGCGCCTTTGCGCGACAAAGCTCGGGCCAACGAAACCCGTTGGCGCTGCCCGCCGGAAAGCCGGGACCCCAACTCACCGACGCCCTCGTTTTTGTCCGCAAAGGCATCTATCCCCGTCGCACGAAACAGGCTCTCAGTATCAATATTCGTATCATGCCCAGCACCGTAGAAAACATTCTTTTCGATCGATCCATCAAACAGAATCGCTTCCTGGGGCACAAGCGCGATCTGCTCTCTCAATTCTTTTTTGGAAAAAGTCTCGATAGAAGCGCCGTCCAGGAGAATGTTGCCTGCGCTTGGGCTATAAAAGCCTAAGAGCAGCGAGGCGACCGTAGATTTCCCACTGCCGGATTCCCCCACCAATGCGATCGTCTGCCCAGACTTGACTTCAAACGTTACCCCGTCGAGCGCCCTTCCCTGCCCGCGGGGATATTCGAATACGACTCCCTCAAAGGAGACGGAGCCCGACAACACTTTGCCGGTATCAACACCAGTGTCCGACTCCTCCGGCTGATCCATCAGGCGGAACACGCTCCCCGCAGCTGCGAGGCCCGCCTGAATATATTCATTTATTCGGGCGAGGCGCTTTATCGGACTCATCAGCAACAGGATTGCCCCCATATACGATACGAAGGTCCCTGCGCTGACAAACTGGCCGATCGTATCCGTGAGGGCGAGATAGATAATCCCTGACACCCCTGCCCCGGCGATCAAGAGCAGCATCGGAACACTCACCGCCGCCACTACGGCCCGTCGTAATGACCGTCTTTGATTGGCCCGATTGACGTCAAGAAATGCGGACTCCTCTTCTGAATATCCGCCGTAGGCTTTGACCACTTTCTGACCTTGAAGCGCCTCTTTCGTGATGTGGGTGATTCCCGCCATCGAGTCCTGAATTCCCTCGCTCGACCGCCTGAACCGGCTTGAGGCTTTTCGCACCACCACCCCGACGAGCGGCGTGATCAGAAGAAAGATGAGCGTCAGATGCCAGCTAAGGATAAACATCCATATCACCAGACCCAGCCCAAGGAGAATATCCTTGACCATGACCCGCACCGCCATCGTCGACGCGGTCGAGACCTGCTCCAGGTCGTAGATGAGGCGTGAGATCAGATCAGCGGTGGGATTCAGATCAAAATACCGGGCCGGCAACCTCAATATCTTTGCGAACAGCAACTCCCGCAGATCAAAGATGACACGCCGACTCACCCACGCAATGCAGTATTCGTCGGCAATGGCGCCTGCCGCCCGCGCAACAAACACCGCCATCAGCAAAAATGGGGTCAGGGCGATGATCTCTTGATTACGCTCAACAAAGCCGCCATCCATGATCGGTTTGAGCAGCGCGGCGAAAGCCACCTCTGCAAGCGCGACGACTGCCATCCCCAGAATACTGATCAGGAAGATACCCTTGTAGGGCCAGACGTAACTCAGCAAACGCCGGTAGAGCAAGGCGCCATTTACGGCTATTTTGTCCTCTGTCACGACGCTGCTACCTCAGCCGCGAACTTGACGCGAGAAAGGTTCGCCTTCCGGGCCGCATCCAGAGCTTGCACGACCGCTTGGTGAGGCGTCTTTGCGTCTGCCTTGATCACAAGCGTCGCCGTGTCGTTTTTAGCCGACAATCCCTTAAGCATCTCAGACAGCTGCTCAATATTGACTGATGCGAAGTCTGAACTTTTCCCACTCTGCTTGGTGCTCAGCCGATAAGCGCCTGTTGCATCGATTTCAAGAATGAGTGCAGAAACCACTGGTTCTGAGGAAGCTTCGGCACTGGCCTCGGGCAGTGCGATTTCCAGCTCTGTCTCCCGCTGGAAAGTGGTCGAGACCATAAAGAAAATCAGCAGCAGGAAAACAATATCGATCAGCGGTGTCAGATTGATCGATACTTCCTCAGTCTCGGGAACTGAGAACTTCATTGAAAATTTCTCTGACGTAGCAGATCCAATAACCTTAACGCCTGCTGTTCAATTTCTACTGTCAGCTCACTGATTCGGCCACGGAAATACCGATGAAACATGAGACTGGGAATACCAATGGAAAGACCCGCAGCCGTCGTGATTAGGGCTTCGTAAATCCCGCCTGCGAGTACCTGTGGATCTCCCACACCTGATGTGGTGATCGCAGCAAAGACCTTGATCATCCCGATGACGGTACCCAATAATCCAAGCAAGGGTGTCGTGGCAGCAATCGTACCCAATGCATTCAGGTACCTCTCAAATCCATGGACGACATGGCGCCCTGCTTCTTCGACGGCCTCCTGCACCCGGGCGGGGTTGCTTTGCGCGGTCGCCAGCCCGGCTGCCAGGACCTGACCCAGCGCAGAGCCACGCCTGAGGGAAGCGATTCGATCGACATCCAGACGACCCTCTGAGATCGCCCGATCGACATCCGCCGAAAGGCCCGATGGCACAACTGCGCTCCGACGGAGGGCGAATGAACGTTCAATAATGATCGCGACGGAGATGACAGAACAGGCGAGGATCGGCAGCATCAGCCACCCCCCGCTTCGAAGAAACTCAAGCACGCTTGTCTACCAGTCCGATATAAGGGATGTGAGGCCAAGAGGTTTGGCCGGAGGGTCAATTTTACCCGTGCTTCACCCCATTAACAGGCAAGATTCGAAAATTAATGCCAAAAACGAGCCCAATCTTCCGCAAAGCTACCAACCTCCCAACCCTCGCGCAGACTCTGATAACTCAACTGCCCATCCGTAGCGGTGTCCCCGATTTGAGCCCCATGCTCCTGGTAACGCGCCACCACGGCTGGGTCAGGGTGGTTGAACCGATTCAGCACCCCTCGACTCAGGGCGGCATAGCGCGGCCGAGTTGCGGCGAGAAATCTCTCGGTCGATGAGGTCTTTGAACCGTGATGGGGGATCTGCAGAACGTCGCTTTTCAATCCCTTTCCGTAGGATTTAAGCAGATTCCGCTCTGCCGCCGTTTCAATATCGCCTGTCAGAAGCGCGCTTCCATATCGTCCTTTAATCATAAGGACGCATGACCGGTCATTTGCATTCGGTGCTCCATCCGGCAACGACCTTAAAAATGAAAACGTCACGCCGTCCCAAACCCAAGGAACATCGGCCTGCAAATGGCAATCGAAGCCGGGGGTCTTTTGCGTTTCTCCGGTAAACAATTTTTTCAGGGGAACCTGCTCGAGAACGGAGGAGGCTCCCCCTGAATGATCATTCGCGCCATGGCTGATGATTGCGGCGTCGAGCTGACCATGGCCCTCGCCGTGAAGATAAGGGAGCACCACCGCCTCGCCCAGACTGAAACTGCCGAACCTGGGCCCGAAGTCATACACCAAGACGTGGGCGCGGGTCGCAACCACCATGGCCAGGCCCTGGCCAACGTCCAACATCGTTACCCTGAACTCACCTTCTTCCAGAGTCGTTCTGTTTTGAAAAAGAACAACACCCCATAACACTCCCAAAGTCACCAGCAATATTGAGGCCTGGCGGGCTTTTAAGGCGAGAAATCCAACGAGGCCAAAGACCATCAGGATCGTAGCGCCAAATTCTGGCGCCAAACGCACACTCGGCAAAACTCCTCCTGACAAGAGCTCGGCCAACCACAACACCCAAGAAACCAACCTGTCGGCGGGCAAAAGGATCCAGTCGATCCAATGGGGTAGTCCCACAGCGTAGACTCCTAGCGAAAACAATACGCAAGGCACCACAACAGCGCCGAAGATGGGAACAGCAAAAAGATTCGTCAAGGGAGCCGACAACGGCACCTCGCCGAAAACAAAGATCAGTAGAGGCATCATCCCTGCCAACAGGACGATTTGAAGCCTTACAAGCGCTCGCAGATGCCCGAACAAGTGCCTTTTGACAGTAACAACTCGGGCATCCTGACCATCCGTAAGTTGACCGCGATCCAGGTTTTGCCTGGAAGCAAACCGGCAGATGAGCCAGACCGCGCTGAAGGAAAGCCAGAAGCCCGCGGAAGCCACCTGTCGGGGGAACAATATTGCAACCACGAACATTGTGGCGGCCAGCAGTGAATCCGCCGAACTGCGGATGCACGCTAGCAGGAGTGCCGCGCCGACAACCGCCATGACAAGGGCTCGAACGGTGGAGATTGGCAAGCCCGCAACCAGCGAGTAAGCCAACGCCACCATTACACCGGCGGCCACTCCAACATGTCGGGCGGGAACGGATG